>CACMFN010000001.1:0-127500 GCA_902612965.1 uncultured SAR116 cluster alpha proteobacterium
TAACTATTTACAGTGGTGAATTAACTGTCAACAATAATATTACCTCAAATAGTAGTGGATCAGATGTTTTATTTATTTCTTCAAATATTACATTAAATGCTGCAATAACTTCTACCGGCACAAGTACTGTTACAATTAATTCATCAGGGAATGTTATTGATGGTATTAATGGTTCTTTTGTAGGTAAAATCATATCAACTAATCTTTTGCTTACTGGTAACGGAAACGTTAATTTAGATAGTACAACAAATAATGTTTCTATTATATCGGCCGGATCTAATGCTTCTAGATTAGGCAGTCTAAATTTTACTAATAGTAATGCCTTGGTTGTAGGATCAGTTGGAAGCAATAGTGGAATTTATACAACTGGTACTATCGCTATATCAACATTAACTGGTGATTTATCTGTAAGTCAGAACATAAATACTCAGAACACAAGTACGACAGCCCTTATACTTAATGCAAGTCAATCTACAGCAGCAGGTGTTTCATCTGGTGGTGATTTAAAATTTTCGGGAGGTGCTTCAATTACAATAGGTGCCAACGCAAGAGCAAAACTTTACTCAGGGAGTATTTCAGGTAGCACGGGTTTAACTACTATAACTGGATCTGGTTCAAATCGTTTTAGATATAATAGTGATGAAAGTAACTCAAATTATTCACTATCATTAGGTACAGGCATACATGCAATCTATCGTGAAAGACCTTCTTTAACTATTGTGGCTGATGATAAAACTGTAACTTATGGAACAGCACCTACCCTTACAACTACGGTTAATGGCTTACAAAATGGAGATACGGCTTCACAAACTTTGAGTACAGTTGCATCCGTTGCTGTTGGCGGAAGTAAATCTTCATCTAATAATTATACTGCTGGAACACACGCGTTAACAGCTTCCTCAGCAGTAGAACAGTTGGGATATTTAATTAGCAGTTACACAGAAGGAACACTTACAGTTAATAGAAAGAATGTTACAGCTTCATATACTGCATCCAACAAAACATATGACAGCACTGATTTTGCAACAGTGACTGGAAGTCTTTCAGGAGTTGTATCTGGGGATAGTGTCTCAGTTTCAAAAACAAGTTCGGTATTTTCAGATGCAAATGTGGCGGATGGTAAAACAGTTACTATAAGTGGTATAAGTATAGGTGCTACTGATGCAAGCAATTATACTCTTCAAAACACTACTACAACCACAACAGCTAATATTTCTGAAGCAGTATTGCAAATTATAGCCAACGCTGATGCAAAGTTTGTAACTGAAAATGATACTGCTGGTTATAAGGGTGTAAGCTATTTTGGTTTTGTAGGTAGTGAAAGTAGCTCTAATTTGAGTGGATCATTATCAATTGCTAGAAGCGATGCATCTAATAATGTTGCAGGAAGTTATTCTTTGACGCCTTCAGGCTTAAGTTCATCAAACTACGACATTTCTTTCGTAAATGGGCTCTATACAATAGTACCTGCAAATGAGCTTTTAGTGGAGTTGTCAGAAACTAGTGATGTTGTATACAGCAACACACCTACCTATTCAATTGAAACTGCTGAGTATTTGTTTTGTTCACGTTCTGACTGTAATGTTGGATTGGGATCGACAAATACAATTTTTGATATGAAGTCTAAATCTACTTTGTCAGGACGATCATTTAGTTTAAATGATGGAGCAAATGGATCTGCGTCATTTACTATAGCACCATCAGGGGGCTTCCCACAAAGCTCATCTGGTAACATTAGTGCAGGAAGTTATGCATTAACAGCAACTGATGTTACTGAGACACATGTGAATTTTAGTAACCAAATTACTTTAACTGGACAGGTAACATATACAAAAAAACCAGTAACAGTCTCTATTTCTGCTAGTAACAAAGTATATGACAGATTAGTCTCTGCTACAGCTTCTGCTAGCATGTCAGGTGTTATCGCCGGAGACACTGTTAATTTGATTACTCCAGCCGCTACTTTTTCAGATAAAGATGCTGCTAACGATAAAACAGTGACTATGTCAGGTATAAGCATAAGTGGGACTGATGTTGCAAATTATGACTTGCAAAACTTTACTGCAACTACTACTGCAAATATCACTCCCAAACCTATAACAGCTTCTTACACAGCTTCTAATAAAGTTTATGACAGGACAGTTCAAGCAACAGTTGATGGCAGCTTATCAGGTGTAATTTTTGGTGATACGGTTACAGTTACAAAAACGAGTTCAGTTTTCTCAGATATTAATGTAGGAAGTGGAAAAACAGTTACTGTTTCTGGCATAAGTATTGGTGGGCCAGGTTCGCCTAACTATAGTCTGCAGAACAATTCAACAACAACTACTGCAAACATTTCACAAAAGTCTTTAACTGCTTCATATACAGCAGAAAATAAAGTTTATGATCGAAATAATACAGCTACAGTAGCAGGTGAATTATCGGGTGTGATATCAGGTGATCAAGTTAGTTTATCTAATGCTTCTGCTGTTTTCTCAAATAAAAATGTTGCAAATAATAAAACAGTTACTGTTTCAGGCTTAAGTATATCAGGAACATCATCATCAAATTATGCTTTACAAAACTCAATAGCTACAACCACTGCAAATATTTCTCCTAAATCTTTGATAGCTTCTTTTGAGGCCTCAAATAAAGTTTATGATAGAAATACATCAGCTGTAGTTACTCATTCTATTAATGGAGTAATTGATGGCGATATTATTTCATTAGAAAATATTACTGCTAATTTCTCTGATAAGAGAGCAGGTAACAATAAAACTGTTACTGTTACTTCCAATATTTCTGGTGCTGATGTATCAAACTACCAGCTAAGCAATTCTACTGAATTTGTTTCTGCCAGTATTTCAAAAAAGCCTTTATATGCTTCATTTGAAGCTTCAAACAAAGTTTTTGATGGAACAACAAAAGTAGAAGTGGATGGAAGTTCATCAGATGTTATTAACGGTGATAATGTAGAATTTGAATATGAAAATGCAAAATTTATTGACGATACTATAGGAACACAAAAGCAAGTTTTAGTCTCTGGCATCTCTCTTTCTGGAATAGATGCAGAAAATTATGATTTGCAAAATTTAACATATATAACTTCTGCAACAGTCGCAGCACCTGCTGACATTGCAGGAAGTGTTTACTATATAGATTGGTCTACACCAGAATTTTTTACTGGTGATGTTACTTGTCAGGGATGTATCGATTGGAAAAGTCTTTATAAAATGCTGAAAATTGAGGATAATATAAAATCTATAATTAATTATGTGAATTTATCAACAGCAGATGAAGAAAATAAGTCTGCTTCGAAAGAAAAACAAAAAAATGAATTGGAAAAGGACTTAAATCAATCAGTTTCAATATTTAGAAGGATAATGAAAATCTTGCTTTAATAAGCCTTGAGAAAAAAAATGAGTTTTTATAAATACAATTTATCAACTATATTTCTTTTAAATTCTGATATAGAATCTTAATTTTAGATGGTTTTTAATTTTTAATATGCTCAAAAAATTAAATTTTAAAATAACTATATTTAAAACAGTATTTCTGATTTTGCTGTTTCAATATGGTCTTGCCTTTTCTGATCTTTCAAATGATGTAAAATGGAATGCAAATCTTGTTGTCGTTGAGGCTGCAATAAAGGCTGGCGATTACAGAGATGCTTTTGCTCTACTGCAAGGCCCTGCAAGAGAAGGTCATGCAAAATCACAATACTATATGGGAATGTTTTATCATAATGGATTAGGCGTTCTTGAAGATGCTGTAGAAGCTTCAAAATGGTATAGACTTGCTGCTGAGCAAGGAGATGCAATATCTCAATTTTATCTTGGTTTTTTTTATGGCAATGGACTTGGCTTGGAAAAGGATAGTGAAGAAGCTTCAAAGTGGTATTTTAAAGCTGCTAGCCAAGGTGTGATGGAAGCGCAATATAATTTAGCTACTATGTATCAAAATGGTGTTGGTGTCATACAAAACTATGAGAAAGCTTTTGAATGGCATCTCAAAGCAGCTGAGCAAGGAATGCTTGGTTCACAGGTAAACGTTGGTATTATGTATGAGAATTCTATTGGCACAAAAAAAGATATTTCCAAAGCCATGGAATGGTATTTAATTGCAGCGGAAAGAAATGAGTCTCAGGCACAATTTAATTTGGCTGTTATTTATCACCAAGGATCAGGAAATAATAAGGATGTTGTTGATTTTGAAAAAGCCCTTAAATGGTATAACCGTGCAGCAAGACAAGGCTATGCTGATGCTCAAAATAATTTAGCAATTATGCATTACCTTGGTGAGGGTATAATACCAGACCCACTTCAGGCATATATGTGGTTAAATATTTCAGTTGCTAATGGTAATTTAAAAGCCATTAATTTAAGAGATACAGTAAAAAGAAATTTAAGCACTCAGCAAATAACTGAAGTTCAAAAATTAGCAAAGAAATGCTTGCAATCAAATTATGCTGATTGCTCTGACGATTTTTTTCAAGGTAATCTAAAAGTTATTGTTGATAAGAATAAAGAATTAGAAGATGAACTTAAGATAACTTATGAGAATAAATTAAAAGAAGAAGAACAAGCAAAAATACAGGCAGAGGAAGAAGCTAGGAAGAAAGCTGAAGAGGAGGCCAGATTAAAGGCAGAGGAAGAGGCCAGAAAGAAAGCTGAGGAAGAGGCAAGGCTTAAGGCAGAGGAAGAGGCGAGAAAGAAAGCTGAGGAAGAACAAAGAATTAAAAACGAAAAAATAGCTCAACAAAAAGCAGAGGAAGAAGCCTTTTTAAAGGCAGAGGAAGAGGCGAGAAAGAAAGCTGAGGAAGAGGCAAGGCTAAAGGCAGAAGAAGAGGCGAGAAAGAAAGCTGAGGAAGAGGCCAGACTAAAGGCAGAAGAAGAGGCGAGAAAGAAAGCTGAGGAAGAGGCAAGGAAGAAAGTTGAAGAAGGAGCAAATTTAAATTCAGAAAAAACACCATTCGGTGATAATGCTGTTAATTGGTTTTTTGGTATATTTAAAAATAGTGAGCCTTCAACAGAGTCTGAGACTTTAAGAAAATATAAGGAAAAAGAAAACTTAATAAGAAGAGAACAGTTTAAACCCATTGGAGAAGAAACTGTTAATAAAATATTTAATCAATTAGGAATTGATCCAAAGAGATTAGGCAATATTAATATTTTTGGTCCTGAAAAAAATAAAGACAATATCTCTGATATGAACAAAGACACATTTGTTCCTATAGGGGATGAATTTATTAATAGTATAATTAATAGTTTTAGAAACAATCAAAATGAAAAAAGCTCAGATGATTGGTTTAATAATGATCAAACATTTTATGAACAATTAAAAAGAAAATATAAATATACTACTGAAGATAAAAAAGGAATGATGTTTGATATCATTGTTAAAGAGATTAAAAAAGAAAAGAATATATCCGAAGATGAAGCAAAAAAAATAGCAAATAAAATACTTGAAATTAATTAGTTAATTTTAGTGAACTTATTTAATATTTAGTATTTTGCAATTTATAAAGAAAGGAAAATAACTTGCCCGTAATAGATGAAATTCAAAATTTTTCGGATGATCTTGTTAAAATTTTTCAAGACTTTCATCAGCACCCAGAATTAGGTATGGAGGAAGTGAGGACCTCAAAAAAAGTAAATGAGTTTTTAAATGGTGTGGGAATTAAAACGTATACTGGCATAGGTAAAATGGGGGTTGTTGGTGTTTTAGAAGGAAATAAACCTGGAAAAACAATTGGATTAAGAGCTGATATGGATGCTCTACCAATTCATGAAAAAACAAATTTACCATATTCTTCAAAAAATCCTGGTGTGATGCATGCATGTGGTCATGATGCACATACAACAATGCTTTTAGGAGCAGCACGTTATTTAGCTGAAAACAAAAATTTTTCAGGAAAAGCAATCTTTATTTTTCAGCCTGCTGAAGAAGGTCTTGGAGGCGCTAAAGCCATGCTTGCAGATAAACTATTTGAAAAATTTCCATGTGATGAAATTTACGGTCTTCACAATTGGCCTACAGGAGAGCTTGGTAAAGTTGGGATAAAACCTGGAGTTGCAATGGCAGGAGCTGATTTTTTTGATATTACAATCAAAGCATTTGGTTCACATGCAGCTAGGCCTGAAGGTTCAAAGGATCCAATAATTATTGCCTCATCACTAATTTCACAACTGCAGACAATTGTAAGTAGAAATGTACCACCTACTCAAACAATAGTGTTATCCATAACAAAAATACACTCTGGTAGTGCATATAATGTAATACCTTCAGATTGTTCTTTATCAGGTACTATGCGTTACTTTGATGAAGAGATTGCAAAGCTTGTAAGAAAAAGAATGCGAGAAATTATTGATGGAGTGAAAAAAAGCTATAATGTTGAAATCGAATTAGATAATAGAGAGATTTTTGACGTTCTCATTAATGATCAACAATTAAGTGAGGTTATGCATGAGGTTGCATCTGAAATTGTTGGTAAAGAAAATGCATTTTTCAGAACAGACCTAGTTACTGGCTCTGAAGATTTTTCTGATATGTTGAAAGTTGTGCCTGGCGCCTACTGTAATATAGCACATGGAGGATCTCTACCTCTTCATAATGACGGTTTTATCTTGGATGATGGTATTTTACCGATTGGAGCATCAATTTACGCTAGATTAGTTGAAAAAAGAGGGTAATTAAATACTCTCATTTTCATCATTATAACTACTGTTTATTGCTATATTTATTCCTGCAAAAATTATTGCTAAAATCCCAATCATGCTCATCAAAGAGGGCATCTGGTCCCAAAATAACCAACCAAAGAAACCCGCAGAGATAAGATATGAATATTCATAAATAGAAGAGTAACTGGGTTTATATATTTGATATGCTAAGATGATGAAGTAAATAGCTAATGCAGCGCTTAAGCCCAGAAAAACCATTACATACCAGTAAAAAGCATTTGTTTGTTGCCAACCCATAAAAATAAAAGGCGCACTGTCAAAATGAACACTATTAACTGGATTAATTGTAAAAAAGATTGAAATTAATAAACCTACAACACCAATGGAACTAAGAAACATTAAAAGTAATGATAATGGGCTTTCATCTTTGCAATATTTGTTTGTTATTATGGTGCCCATTGCGTAAGTAGCTCCAGCTAATAAAGGCAGTGTATGGTAAATAGTTAGACTTGAAATTTGAGTTCCTAATATTAAAAAAACACCTGTTAATCCAATTATGAAAGACGCTATTTGGATTATTTTTATTTTTTCTCCAAAAATTAAAAATGAAAATAATAAGACAAAAATAGGTGATGTAAACAAACCAGCGCCTGCCTCAGCAATTGGCATCATGGGTATAACCCCAAAATATAAAATCATGGCAATTACATTGAAAAAAGTTCTTATTAAAACCATTTTTATGTTTTTTGGTCTAAGGTTTTCGTTAAAGTAAAAAGCAAAACAAATTACCGCCAAGGACGCTATAAGTGACCTTGAAAAGTGAAATTGACCCACGCCAACCTGATCTGAAATCAACATAATAAAATTATCAGCAAATCCAAATATAGATAATCCTGCACAAAGCAATAATGCACTCTTTAATAATGGTGATAATGTTACAATATATTTCATAAGTTAAGCATAATAATTTTTAAGTAATTAAGAGATTACTAATTTATTATAGGTAATTCTTTTGGTGCTCTTGTTGTAAGTAACTGAGGGCCATCTTTTGTTACCAATATATTTTCTTCATGAACCATTAATTTCCCTGGTAAATATTCTAATCCTGGTTCAATTGTTAAAACCATGTTCTCTAAAATTTTTGTTTCATTTTTAAAGCTGTGAGATGGTGGTTCGGTTAATTGTAAACCTAATCCATGGCCTAATCTCCCAACATTATTTTTTATAAGTTTTTTATCCTCAATAATTTTATTTATTGCAAGCCAAACATCCCCAGTAGTAGCCCCTGGTTTAGCTGCATTAATTCCAGCCTCAGTTGCTAACCATAATAAATCATAAACCTCTCTTACCTCATCAGAGGCATTGCCTATTGCGTAATTTCTATCAAAATCACAAAAATAACCATCATAAGTTGATCCAGTGTCAATAAATAATAAATCACCTTTCTCTAACTCTTTATCTGACGGACCACTTATTATTTGAGAAACACCATTTTGGCCAGATACAACAGGCATAAATGGTATACTATCAGCTCCACTATCAATAATATTTTTTTTTAATTTTTCTGAAACTTGTCTCTCTGTTTCACCAAGATTAATAATTTTAGGCAAACTATAAAAACAACTGCTCACTGCCTTACAAATAAAATTTATATGATTAATTTCTGCTTTTGTTTTTACTGTTCTTATTTCCCATATAGCTTGTGTTGCATCTAAAAAGGTTTGCTTCTGTTTTTCTAAAAGTTTGTTGAAGTCTATCCAAGGCATTCTCAAAGACATTTCCATTCCTAATTCTGCACCTACGGAATTAAATTTTATTTTTAAATCTTTGAAAACTGAAAATAATAAAGAAATTCCATCATCATTAGGATTAGGTGAATCCCATGTTCTAATATCCTCAACCCATGTCATCTCCATTAGAGTTTTTCCTATTTCAGGGATAACAGCAATAGGCTTCTTATTATAAGGAATTACCAAAAACCAAGGCCTTGTTGGACTATGGAAAAATTGAGTATCAAAACCTGTAAAGTATCTTATATTTGCCGGCATAGTAAGGAACAAAGCATCTAATTGATACTTATGCATTATTGAATGCGCTCTAAGTAATCGCCCTTCAAACTCAAATACCGAAAACCCTTTTTTGGGAGGTTCTAATTTTCTACTAATTTCCACTCAAGCCATTTTAAAAGTTAAAATTTAGTTTATATTTTTTTTGTATCAAATGGAATAAATTTAGTTGGCAATTTTTGAAAACCACAAATTGTATTATTCAAAAGAGTTTCAGGGTTTTTAGTCTCTATTTTTTTTATAGAAGGTATCATAGCTTCAAGCAATGAACTCATTTCTAATTGTGCTAGATGCTTTCCAACACAGCTATGTATCCCATACCCAAAACCAAGATGCTCATTAAAACTTCTCTCTATATCAAACTTATGAGAATTTTTGAACATTTCTTCATCTCGGTTAGCTGATGCAAACAACATCATTACACGTGAATTTTTAGGAATATGATAACCTTCAATATCAATATTTTTAATTGCCTTTCTAGAAAAAGACCTGATCGGTGATCCAAGTCGAATAGCTTCATTGATAGTATTCTTAATTAGGGATGAATTTTTTTGTAATTTTGACCATTCATTGTAATTTTCTGATAGCAAAAGTATTAAATGAGATATTGCAGAAATTGTAGTGTCTAAACTTGGGTTTATATAATCTCTTATTAAACGATTTCCTAAGTTTTCTTCTAATAAGCCATCCTTTATAAGCTGCAAAATTCTTCCAATCCAACTATTTTGTTTAACTGTTTTGAGATTTAATTTTCCGGTAATAAATTTTCTTAATTTAATAATTTCTTCAACGCCTCTTTTTCCTCTTTGATTCTGCACACCTATTACATCAAAAGAGGCACCAGCCCAATTAAGCATATTATCTTTTCCAAAATCTGGAACACCAACCAAATCACGAACAATATTCAGTGGTAAAAATTGAGCCAGATCAGAAACAGCATCAAATTCTTTTTGTTTTATTAATTTTTTTATTAATATAATAGATTCTTTTTTAACTATTGGGGATATTTTATTAATATTTTTTGGCATCAGAGGGGGCAACATTGCTTTTCTCATGACTTTATGAATAGGTGGATCAGATGAAACTATTTGTCCTTTTACGTACTTGCATCCTAACTTATCTGCAGCAATTCCATCACCACTACACAAAGATTCAAAATCAAATAGTGCCTTTTTCAATGCTTTAAATTTGGTAATAGCAAAGTTGTTTAATTGAGGAATATAAACGACAGGTCCAAGTTGTCTCATTTTGGTGTAATGATAATGTGGCATTTCAATAAACGCGTCTGAATAAAAATCACAATCATAATGTGGTATCGATTTCATTTTAATATCTCAAATATTCAAACAATATTAATTCTTTCTAATATTGAAAATAACTTCATAAAATCCTGCTAATAAAATGGCAAATGCACCTAGCCATTGGATAAAAAACATTTTTTCATCTGGTATTAAAATTGATGCAGAAAACATTGCAACTATTACTTCTGACATCATTAGAATACCTACTCTTCCTGGTGATAAGAACTTTGCAGTAAAAAATATTATACAGAAGCTAGGCAATAACAGTAAGTTCGCCCAAATAAAAATAGTATATATAGAGTTAATAATTAGACTTAAGTCAGGTAAAATCTCAGGCACAAA
The DNA here is from genome assembly GCA_902612965.1 of uncultured SAR116 cluster alpha proteobacterium. GTDB lineage: Bacteria > Pseudomonadota > Alphaproteobacteria > Puniceispirillales. The sequence goes on from CACMFN010000001.1 coordinate 10,372, forward strand.
ATAAAGAGGAAAAAACAAGGAGAATATTGTAGAAAATATAAAACAGAACAAAGTTAATGGTATTATATTCATATTGGACCATCTATTTATGAAAGTTGCACCTAACCCCCAAAATATTCCTGACATTAAACCATAAAAATCTCCAATATTTAGAGGCTTGCTCCCTGACTGACTACCGGATAAAAGTAGTAAAAGACCAATTATAGCAATTATAATTGAAGCAACTCTGCCGAATGTTAATTTTTCAGATAACCAGATTATACCAAATATGGTTGACCATATAGGTGTCAAATAAAATAATAATGTCGCTCTGATGACAGTAGTTTCTACAAGCCCTTTGGAATAAAAAGTTATAGCCATTCCAATTGCAAGTGACGCATACAAAATTGGTTTTAGTGATTGCTTAAATTTACTGAAAAAAAGAAAAAATAATGGAACTAATACAATAAGTGGAAATGCATTAAATATTATTACAGTCCATGCAGAACTTATACCAGAACTTTCAATCTGTCTTAGGGGTATCCAAAATAAACCCCAAAAAGCTGCACTAATTGTTAATGCTATACTTAAATTTAATGCTGAATGAAATTTCGAAAACAAAATTTAACCTTATTAAATTACTCATTTATTGATTATTTAAAGAATGTTAAAAATTCAATATTAATTTAACATTTTTAAAAAAATTTATGAATAATTCTAGGAAAGTAAACTTTGGAATCCCTAAACTAGAAGTCTTACATCAAAATGATGGATCAATAATCATAAAAAATATAATTACACCAGATGAATGGCCATCTAACATAATTTTAAAATTAATGCACTGGTCAGCAAAAACACCGGAAACAATATTTTTAGCTCAAAGAAATCATTCTAATTTATGGGAAAAAATCTCATATATAGAAACGCTTAAAAAAGTTAAAAGTATAGCGTATTTTTTATTAAATCATAGGTTATCAGAAAAGAGGCCATTATTAATTTTATCTGGAAATGACATTAATCACGCTTTAGTTGCATTAGCTTGCTTGTATTCAAAAATTCCTTATTCCCCAATATCGCCTGCTTACTCTCTTTTTGAAGATGATTTAGATAGGTTGGGAAAGATAAAAGAAATTTTAAGCCCTGGTTTTGTCTTTGCTGATGATGGAAAAAAATTTCAAAAAGCTATCAGTAAACTGGTTCCAGAAAATAAAGCTTTAGTTGCTAAAAATCCGTTATATGAAAATTATTTAATTGATAAAATTGTTAATCAGAATTTAGATGTTGATCTAAAAAAAGTAGATACTAAACCGGTTGACATAGCTAAGTTTTTATTTACGAGTGGTTCTACAGGAACACCTAAAGCAGTTATACAAACTCATCAGATGTTATGTAGTAATATTTCGATGGCAACTAAAGCCTATGAATTTATTAAAGAAGAACCCCCTGTTTTGGTTGATTGGATGCCATGGTCTCATGTTGCAGGAGGAAATAAAGCTTTTAATTTGGCGTTATATAATGGAGGAACCTTTTATATTGATAATGGTTCTCCAAACCCAAATGATTTTGCGAAAACAGTAAAAAATCTCACTGACATTAGTCCTACATGGTACTTCAATGTTCCAAAGGGATATGAGCTTTTAGTAACAGAGATGAGTAAGAATACTTTGCTTGCAAAATCATTCTTTAAAAGAATTAAGCTCTTGGTTTACTCAGGTGCATCAATGCCAAATCATGTTTTTAAGCAAATGGAAAAATTATCAGTGGAATACACAGGTGAGAAAATATTTTTTTCTGCAGCATATGGTGCAAGTGAGACTGCTCCAATGACTACAATGCCAACTTATAGATGTAACTTTCCAGGAAATATTGGAGTTCCGCAGTTTGGTACTGAAATGAAATTAATTCCATTTGGTGACAAATTTGAAGTAAGGCTGAAGGGACCGCATATTACAACAGGATATTGGAATGATGAAATTCAAACATTAAAATCATTTGATAAGGATGGTTTCTTTAAAATTGGAGATGCACTTAAATTTCAAGATAAAAGTAATCCAGATTTGGGGTTTTATTTTGATGGAAGACTGTCTGAAAATTTTAAATTAAATACAGGGACCTGGGTTTCTGTAGGGGCTGTAAGAAGCAAAATTCTTAATGCATTTGGTGGCATTGCAAATGATGTAATAATAGTTGGAGAAGATCAAGAATTTTTAAGTGCTATTATTATTCCAAATATTATTAATTGTGCTCAAATTGCCAAATTAGATTATTCAATAAATAAGCAAGATATACTTTCAAATAATAAGTTAAAAAACAAAATAATTAAAATTTTGAAAGATTATAAGAACAAAACTGAAAGTAAGTCACAATATATTAAACGAGTAATCTTTTTTTCTCACAAACTCTCAAGGTCAAAAGGAGAGATAACTGATAAAGGATCAATAAATCAAATGGCTTTTATATTGAATAGAAATAGTTTGGTAAAAAAATTGTATGCTAATAAATTAAAAAATGTAATTAATATTTAGTTTGGTTATAAATTTTATTTGTTACAAATTAGACTGGGATTCTTTTATCAATTTTTCCAATACTGACTTTGCAACAGGGGATAATTTTATTTTTTCAATATCTTTTAAGTTATGAAAGTTATTTCCTACAATAACTAGTCCTAACATGCCCATGTTGCCATGTGGCGTGCAATGATATAGATAAACTCCTGGTAAATCAAAATTGACTTTATAAAAAGAATTAAACCCTGACTTTTCTGGAAGAGAATTCATGTTTGGGCTACCCAGAAATTCAACATTGTGATCAACATTAGGCAACCACTCTATGGTGTCACCAACATCAATATGAGCAACTTCTATACTGTAGGTTTCATATGGAGTAAAATCAATTTGGATAGTTTTTGCATATATGGTTGGAGAAATTACCAATAATGATAATAGGAAAAAGTAATTAATTTTATTCATTTTAAATTACTCCAATCACTTCGAGGAACGAGAATGCATTCACTTGATGAATTTTTAGGCCAACACCAAATTGATAGAAATGGATTTTCATTCACTCGCATAGCATGTTCTTTAAATGGTTCATTATAAATAATAGAACCAGGTTCTTGAAATTGCCATCCTGAATTTCCAAATCTCCACTCAGTGCCATTTGTTAAATTTATATATAATTCAGGTGCTTCATGTTTATGGTCTTTGTAAAAAATATTTGGCTCCAAGAGAAATAGGCCTAGTCTAAGCTCTTCAGATTTAAAATGTCCAAATCTTGGACCAATCAACTCTGTATTCATATTTCCATTTAAATAATCATTACCAACATCACTATTTTTATTATAGAAAGATCCATTGTCTACATTCCATTTTAATTGCTCTAAAGCTAAATGAATTTTTTCTTTTAACTTTTTAAGAGGCTCTTGAACTATTATTTCTAATGCTTTGTGAAGTGATTGTTCTTTAGGTGGATTATTTCCTTTAAAGTTTTGAAATTGCATTTCTTCAAGACTTAAAGTTTTTAGTTCGTTGAATATTTCTATCTGATTTTTATTAGATTTGTATACATCTAAAAAATTAATTATTTCTAATATAAGATTTTTTATTTCATGCATAAGATTTTAAAGCTATTCTAGTTTAGGAGGTCTTTTCATCATATTTTCAACCTCAGTCTGCAAATCAAAATTCTTATTATCAGCCTTTGAAACTAACTCCGTAATAGGCATTTCTATTTCAATTTTTTTTGCAATTTTTATAGCCATTTTTGATGAATTTAAGCCTTCTGTTAGTTTATCATCGATTGGTTGTTTTTTAGCTAGTGAAAAACCCCAAGAAAAGTTTCTTGAGGTCATGCTTAAGCTGCTTAATGCCATATCACCAGCGCCTGCAAGACCAAAAACTGTCTTAGTTTGTCCCCCAAGGCCTCTAGCCAACTTAGCAGTTTCAGCAAGACCCCTTGTAAGTATTGCAGCTCTTGCATTCTCTCCAAGTTCCAGTCCGTATACTATACCAGCGGCTATAGCGATAACATTTTTCATTGCTCCTGAGACCGACGTTCCAATAATATCATTTGATCCATATACTCTAAATTCAGGCGTATGAAATAATTCAGTTGATTTCTCAATAGTTTCTAGTTCACCTGCAACAACCACAGCTGTTGGTTTATAATCTATAACCTCTTGGGCAAAACTAGGGCCACTCAATACGCCTATTTTTTTATTATTAAGTCTTTCTTGAAGAATGCTTGATAATAATTCACCATTAGGTCCAAAACCTTTGCTAGCAATTAAAATATGGCAGTTTTCCTCAGAATAATTATTAATTTGATTTGTAAATGAAAGCACCCGATTAACTTCAGTTGCTAAAATAATTATTGAAGCATTTCCAAAAACTTTTACAGGGTCTGAGTGAGCTATAAGTTCATTTTTTGATTCTAAACTTTTAAACCTTGATAAAAACTCATTATTAATCTGTTTAGCTCTTTTTGTTGAAGAGGTTAGTATAAAGGGAAAATAACCTTTTTTTAATATTGCTGACGCTAAGGCACACCCCCACGCACCACCACCAATGACAGCGATCTTATTCATGTTTTAAAATTTAGTTTTTAATTTCAACTTCAATAAAGCTGTAGGGAAATTTATTATTATTAATAACATTATGATTTACGCCCTTTTCTCTAAAATAACACTCACCTTTTTTAAGGTTAGAAATTGAAACAGATCCATCTTTGTCTACGATTTTGAGGGCACCGTCTAGCATAGGAACAATCACATAATCGTATTCATGAATATGCTGACCTGTTTCATCGTCTATTTCAAATGACCACATTGTCACACGCGTTTTGGAATTATCAATCATTAAATTTGATTTTGCCATAAAACATCTATACCCAAAATTTTTTTTTATAAATTACAGCTCATATCTTCCCCACAGCATAAGGGTGATTTTATTTTTCCATGATTATTTGGACATTTTGAAATTTGAACTTCTGAACCATTATCAAGTTTTAAAACATCATCAATCAAATCTTCATCACATTTAGCGCAACTTGTCTTTACTGACATTCCACATTTGTTGCATTCGTATATAGCCATAAAAACTCCTTTTCTGTTAACTTTAAATCAAGAAACAGTTTTTATCAAACTTGATAAGTGAATTTAACTTAGGATAAATGCTTAATTGCTAATGCTATATCCTCATCTTGAATATTAATTGCAGCTCTTTTTAATCTTAATTCATGGGCTTTTTCTAGAACTTGAGCATATGATTTTCCGGAAGGGGGTTCAAATTTATAACTTGCAATTTCTACAAGCAGCCCCAATGGGTCCTTAAAATATAAAGAATCCATAAACCCTCTATCTTTAATTCCGGTATTTGAAATTTTATTATTATTGAGATTTTTTTCAGCAATCCTTATTGTGCTTTGGCTTACCCATATAGCAACATGATGAACGGACCCAGGTTCATTTTTATTTTTAAATTTAGCTGGTTTTCTATTTTCACTAGTGAAAACAGTAATTGTTCTTCCATCACCACAATCAAAATATAAATGGTTTATCGACAAATCATCTAAATTAGGTTGTTCAAAAATCAATTTCATTCCTAAGATATTTTGCCAAAAATTAATTGATGTTTTTCTATCTGCTCCATTTAAGGTTATATGATGGATGCCTTGTGATTGAATAATTGAATTCATAAAAACTCTAAAAAATCGTAACTTAATCTAATATTTATATTTAAAAAGTAAATTTCAATACTATATCTTTAATGAAAGTTTTATAAATCATGAAAACAAAAAAAAGATTTCCACCCTCTAACAATGTAATTTCGCTTGCTTGGTCAGATAAAGTAAGCTTTGAGGAAATTTTGATGAAAACAGGGAAATCAGAAAATGAAGTAATTAAAATTATGAGAAAAGAATTAACCCCTAATAGTTTTAAAAGTTGGAGAAAAAGAGTTTCTGGCAGAAAAGCCAAACATAGAAAATTGAATGAGTTAAAAGATGATTACAGTTTTTTATGATGGAAAATGTGGCCTCTGTAGTAAGGAGATTAACTACTATAAGACGATTGCTAATCCCAAAAAATTTACTTGGTTAGACGTTGCAAATAATCCAAATCATTTGAAATCAATTGACGTGACCTTATCAGACGCTTTAATGCAATTACATGTTTTAGATAATGAAAATAATATTCATGTTGGAGTAGATGCATTTATCATAATTTGGAGTAATTTAAAATTTTGGCGTATTTTATCTTTTATAGTTGATCTTCCTATAATTAAACAAATTGCAAATTTATTGTATAAAAAGTTTGCTGAGCGCCGATTTGCTAAATTACCACACTGTCAGCTTAGCTTAGATAGGTAGTCAAGTATTGTTAATAATTGAACTGATACTTTTTGAAATTTCATAATTTGGATTATCGTTTGTTCCTACTAAAGCGTATTCACCGGGATTTAAAAAGCATGTTATACCAAGTTCAATTGCTGCAGATTGATTTGCTTTAGTATCTTCAATAACATATACATCACTTTTGTCTAAACCAAGTTCACTAAGTGCAAATGCATATACCTCACTGTCTGGTTTTGGATTTTTTACATCTTCAATTGAAGTGATAATGTCAAAACAAGAGAAATCTAGTTTTCCTAATAAAGCAGTTTTAATGCTATTAATATTGTTTAGAGATGTAGTTGTTATAAAACCTAATTTAATTTTGCTTTTAGTGCAGAGATCAATTATTTCTGTCACACCTTCTCTAGGTGATAAATTTTCTGATAAAAATTTCTCAAAGTATTCTTCTTTTTTTGAATGAATAAGATCTACGATATTTTCATTTAATACGCTTTTAGAATAATTTCTGATTCTCTTTTTCCCGCCAGGCGCCCTCAATAGGTCACAATAAGTTGCAATGTTCCAATACCAGTTCAACCCTGCTTCTTTAAATGCCAAGTTAAACGATTGGCGTTGTATTTCAGATGTTTCTACAATTGTTCCAATTGAACCAAAAAATAAAGCTTTCATTAATTTCTCTATTTAAAATTACTTACAAAAAAATTATAACAACATCTATTAGATAATTATAACAACATCTACTAGATAATTATAAAATATTAGTAAGTAAATTGCTAATTTAGAATTAATTATATGCTTAGTTGTAAACCAATATTTTATATAAAAAACATGCATAATATAGCAAAGATCCCATTTCTCTTAATTGTTATTTCTTGTATATTCTTTATTCCAGTTTCCCAAGGTAAAGGATGGTGGGATGAAAAATTAAAAAAACCATTTTTAATTGGTGAAGGTGTTCTTAAGGTCTTTGTTTGGGATATTTATGAATTAAGGCTTTTTTCTGAAACAAATATATATGATCGAAATGAAATTTTTGTATTAGAGTTTAAATATTTAAGGGACACATCTAAGGCATCAGTAATAAAGGCTTCAATAGTTGAATTAAAGAAATTAAACTTATCCAAGACTAAACTAGAACAATGGGAAAAGTATTTGGAAAAATCAATTAAAGATATGAAGGCAGGTGAAAAAGCTGCCCTTTTGTTTAGGCCAAATTTAGGCATAACTTTTTATGCTTCAGATAGATTTAATATTACGATAGATAATGTCGAATTTGCAAATTCATATATTGATATATGGCTTGGAGAGAATACAGCAAGACCGAAATTAAGAAAACAAATAACTGGGCAAATAAAATAGTTTTCTGGTCTCAATCAAGATATAAATTATAGTAAAAATTTTGGAGATTATTGCATTTAATGAAAAAAATTAGCTGGGTCACTCACCCTCAGTACGATATTCCATTACCTAAAAATCATAAATTTACTTCAAGTAAATTTTCAGATTTATTAAGCGAACTTGAAAAAAGCGGACTTTCTGAATATGCAAATATTTTTTATCCGGAAAAAGCTACTATAAGAGATCTGCTTAAAGTTCATGATAGGAATTATATTGAGAAAATTTTATACGGAACATTAGATCCTGCAGAAGAACGAAGGCTTGGGCTTAAGTGGTCACCTGAACTTTCTAATCGTTCATTTTTAGCCGTAAATGGAACCCTTCTTACAGCCAAGCTAGCAATGAAAGAGGGTATTGCATGCCATGTAGCTGGTGGAACACATCACTCACACTTTGATTTTGGATCAGGGTACTGTGTTTTTAATGATTTAGCATATACATCTAGGTCTTTGATAGAAAATAAAATTATAAGTAAAGTTTTGATTTTTGATTGTGATGTTCATCAAGGCGATGGTACAGCAAAGATATTAGAGAAAAATAATGATATATTTACATGTTCTATTCACTGTAAAAATAACTTTCCTGCTCGAAAGGCAAAAAGTGACTTAGATGTTGAACTTGAAGATAATTTAGATAGTCATCAATATTTAAAAATCCTTAATCAAACATTAGAGAGATGTATGAACCTTTTTAATCCAGAGTTTGTTTTATATGATGCTGGCGTTGATATCCATCAAAATGATGAGCTTGGAAAATTAAAAGTTGATGATGCTGGTTTAATTAAAAGAGATGAAATTGTCTTACAATTCTTTAACAGTTTATCTATTCCAATTGCTACAGTTATTGGTGGAGGTTACTCAAAAAATAAGATTGAACTTGCAAAGAGACACGCTAGTATTTTTAAAGCAGCTAAAAATATATTCTTAGAAAATTAGTTTATTATTTAGTTATCTTTATTTTCCTTTTTTGTCCTAAACCAGTATAAACCTAAACATGCAAACATAAATACTATCCAAAATATAGGTGTATAGGCGGATAACTCATCATTATGTGAGGAGAGTTGAATAAAATATAAACTTCCAATGATAAAAGTATAAAAAACTAATTTTTTTGGATCAAATATTCTCATACAAATCAAAGCATTTTAATTTATACTTCTTCGAGCGTGTATAAATGATAAAATACAAGCATAACAAAATACTCCGCCTGTAATTAACATCATCAATTTTGATAAAGAAGCCCATATGCTACCCATAGCATTTCCAATTAAAAAACCTCTAATAAAATCAAGACCACCTAGGAAAATTAATGCACCTATAATAACTACTAAATGCATAAAAAGCTTTTGTTTTGTAGGAAAGACCTTTGATAAATAGGAAAAAACTAGAATGGGCAGACCAAGAATGCTTGGTATTAAAGAGGTAATAGAGTTACTTTCACTTATTATACTAATACTCATGCCCCATATTATAAGAAACATTGCATAAATAATTGATAGGTCTACTATATTTAATCTAATAAAAGTAAATTCTTTTTTTTCATCCATAAATTTATTCCCTAGATAATAATCATAACATAATCTTAATTAATCTATTTTATTTTTAAATCTATATTTTCATTTATAAAAATATTATTAACAGCAATGCGAAATTTTAAACTAGACTACTTTAATTATCGAACTGTTTATTTTTTATCAATTCTAATATTTATTGGCATTGGATGGGGGTTGTCTTTTTCGATTTCGAAAATTGCTGTTTCTATGGGTGACAACCCAATATCAATTCTATTTTATCAAAATATAGTAAGTTTTCTTGTTTTGTTGTTTATTTCTTTATTCAAGCTTAAGAAATTTAAAATTGATATTAATATTATAAATTTTTTTTTATTGATATCATTTTCAGGGGTGGTCATACCTGGTACTCTGTTTTATATCGCTGCTAGTAGAGTTCCAGCTGGTATATTATCAATATCAGTAGCATTTGTTCCAATGCTAACTTATGTTTGCTCTCTATATCTAAAAACTGAAGATTTTGTAGTTTCAAGAATATTTGGAGTTTTATTAGGTTTCACAGCCATTCTATTTTTAGTTGGCCCACCGGATAGTTTTGCAGATAGGTCTATAATTCCATGGGTGTTACTGGCTATGATTTGCCCAATTTGTTACACTTTTGAAAATATATTCATTGATATAAAAAAACCTAAAAATGTAAATTCTATCGTATTGTCATTAGGTTGTGCCTTTGTAACTATAATAATATTACTACCTTTTGTATTTTATTTTGATTTATTTATTACAATAAATTACCCATTAGAAAAAATTGAATTATCGATAATATCTTTGGGTTTTATTACTGCAATAGCCTACACATTTTTTATCTACTTAATAGACAAAGCGGGTGCTGTCTTTGCATCAAACGTCGGATATGTTGTAACACTATCTGGGGTGATTTGGGGTATAATTTTATTTAATGAAAGCCATTCTTATTGGGTTTGGTTGTCTTTAATCACTATGATAATTGGACTTTTACTAGTATCACCTAGAAAAAATTAAATTAAATATTAGCTGCTACCAACCCAGATGAAGTTGGCATCCAAATTCTAATACTTTCTTCATAATTCTTAATACTTTGTTATTCAATCTCAATAGCAGTTGTCTTTTTACTAGTTACTAAATTATCTACTTTGCTTCTAACTTCTAAGAAAGCATCCACATAATCCATACCAAAAAATTATCCTTTATTATTTACTCTTTTAGATATTTCGATAAATATTACTTCCATATCCGCGACTTACATCAATTACTTTCATTTCTTTTTTGATTGCAAGATTTGGCAGAACAGTTTTTGAATATCAGGAGAGACTACCTTGGCGAATGTGTCTATATTCTATATTTACTAAACCTAGCTCCAAGTTTTTAAGCGAAAATTTTACGGACTCAGTATTAGTTTCCATCAAAAATTAAATTAGTTTGCATGTTTCCAAGGTCCAAAATCTTTTCCAGTTTCGACAAACTCATATACTTCACAAGGTTCATCTCCAATAATCCAACCATCATGTCCTGGAGCAAAATAATAAGCATCACCAGGACCAACCTCAAGTTCGCTTCCATCATCATGGATACACTTCATTCTTCCTGATATTACAACGCCTACATGCCCTGCTTGGCAACTATTTCCACCAACAGTTGGCTTAATACATTCTGACCATCGCCATCCTGGCTCAAGTACAATTTTTGAAGCATTTACATTTCCTAGCTTCACTATTTGTGCTTGAGCTTTTGGAGGATTTTTTACTTCATCAGCATCATTAAAATTTTTAGCATATAAATTCTTCATATTTCTTACCTTTCAATAAATAATTTATTTATCTTAAAATAACGTTACTGCTAGTCAATAATTAAAATGAAAAGAACGCAAATACTAAAAAATGAGTTTTTTATATTAGGAAATTTATAATAAATAGTATTATCAAAGCAGAGAATATTCCTGCGAGAACATCATCAAATATTATTCCAAATGCACCGCCTTTGTTTTCTAAAAATTTAATTGGACCAAGTTTTGTGATATCAAAAAATCTGAATAATACAAAAGACAACAAATGTAAGTATATGTTTAAACCAGCAGACGCTGAAGCTATAAGCTGACCTGCTGCTTCATCTATTACAACTTCTTTAGGGTCAGAATTAATATTCTGTCCTATATATTTTTTTGTAAACCAAAGTCCCAAAAAAATTAATAGAATTGATAATAATAGTGTATATTCCCATCCAAGCCTTAAATTGATATAATAACCTAAAATAAAGAAAAATATTGAACAAAAAGTTCCAGATGCAAATGGAAATTTTCCCAAAGGCCAAACTTGAACAATTTTTGATGTAAAGTCTTTCGGATAGTTCAATAATTCTTTTTCTTCAAAAAAATTTATTTTTTTTGTTAATTTTCCGTGCTTCCTGAAAGTTGAGTTGATCGCTATTACAATGAAAATTATTAAGGATATTAATGCACTCATTACTGCATATCTATTAGCTGGATGATAAAAGATCAACATCATTTGAAGACCTAACCAATATAAAGATAGAAGAATTAGGTTTTTATTGAAATTTTCATATAACAAACGAATAAAATTCTTAAATCTTTTCAAAACTAATAAAATTGGAATCAAAATTGTTAACATAATTATTGACAACAATAAAATAATACCACCAGGGCCAAGAATATATCTAGCAAAATGGTTTAATATATAAATTAATTTTTCATTGTTCCAATCTCCTTTAATTAATGCAAAAAAAGCCTGCGACCAATAACTTGGTGGAGCTAGTATATTTTCTTTTATAGTTGCTGCTTTAGTAAAAATGACAAATTCATTTCCAAAAAACAGATTATGTATTAATGGAAAAAATGCTGGTGCAATACCTAAAGCTGAAAAAATAAAAACTTTATAATTTGGAAATGGCTTAGAAAAGGCTAAAAAACCTGCAATAAAAAGTAAGCTTGCAGGCAGTAAATTAGGTCTCACAAAAATTGATAAACCAAAGAAAAAAGAGCATAAAAATATATTTTTAAATATATCATTATTGCTTTCAGAATTGGTGATACCAAAAATAATACCTAATAATGCAAGAAAATATCCTATACTTTCTGGGTAATGTGAAACAGATTCAGCATATGAGGGTACAATAATTAAAAGGATGATAATTGATATCAATGAATGCAATGCAGGTAAAAATTTTCTCAAAATAAAATATAGTAAGCTAGGCATTAAAATTACTGAAAAGTAAGTTAATATTGAGCTTTCCCCAAAAATTACCATTTCAAGACTTCTAAAATACCTATATCCAGGCATAAAGTAGTAGATTTTTTCAACACCTAAAAATGCTTCGTATAAGTTTCCAAGTTTAATAGACTCTGTTATCCATTTACCAAAGCCCCAATGTAATAGTGGATCACCAACGCCATCTAAAAATAAATAGTAATGTGATTGAAATAGTTTTTCACCACCCCAAACAAAATTAGATAAAAATGATATTCCATATATGGGGAGAGCAAAATTGTATCTCGGTTTTATCCAAGAAAAAACAAATATCAGACAAGACAAAATTTTAACTAATAAAACAACAATTTTAAATGTATTTAGTTTATTAGAAAGCTCGTACGAAACACTGAAACTATCATTTTGATCAAATTGCAGTCCTATCAATTCTATTTGTAGGATGTTTTTTTTTAAAGTAATACAATTAAATTTAGAATTAAATTCAAAGATAAAATTTTTATTATTAATTTTTTTTGCGATATTGCCCTTAGTACATAATTTACCTTTTGCATTTTCTGGAAAACGCCACTTAACAAAATAAGGTGCATCTTTTCTATTTGGATTTTTGTTTGAAAACCTATCAGAATACCAATTTGAAATCGTATCACCATTTGGTGCAAGTGTATTTAAAAACCCTGTTCTACTTTTTAACAATTCATTTGAAGAAATTTCATATACAATTCTTGACATATCAGTTTTTTGCCAAAAACCATCAGCCGAAAATGAAAAGGGTCTTTTAATATCCCCAAAAAATCTCCAACAACCATATATTTCCTTGTCACATTGTAATTCTTCAGGATATTTTAAATTGAACCTCTCTTTAGCAAGCTCATAAATGTTTTCAGGCAATGCTTTTTTTAACTCTTTGCTGTCATCTTCAACAAAAATTAAATAATTATGACCCTCATGTATTTTTGGAAATGAAAAGAAAAAAGAAAATGAAAATATTATTATAGAAATTATACTTAAGACAAACGAATATTTATTGAATCTTCTAATTTCTCCGGTAAAAACAAATATTAAAAGAAAAAAAAATAAAAATATCAATATTGGATTTAAAATTGGTAATCTTAAAAACAATAAAACTATGGATAATATTGATAACTTTATTAAAAAATTTAAAAAAAACATCATTAATTCTTTAATTATTTTTTTTTGCAATGACCCATTTATGAGAATACCAAAAAATAATTTTTGAATCGACTTCTTGTATTATCAATCCATTTTCTTCAATTATATTTTTTAGTTTTTCAAATGAAAAATATTTAATAAGCTGTTTTGCAAAAATCAGATCGTGTAAAATATTCATAAAAGCACAAAAAACTGGTCTTGTATTCATATCTTTTATGATTAATGTTCCACCGGGATTAATTTTATCTATAGTTTTTTTTACGAACAAGTTCTGTTCTTCAGGTTTAATATGATGAAGAACATCTATTACTGTCACAACATCAAATTTATCTTCAGGCCAATCTAAAAAAGTTGAAATTTTTTTATACTTAACTCTATTAAAAACAGTCTTTACGGCATCTAAATCTGTATCTATTACATCAACACCATATAAAATTTTTGGTTTTCTTAACATTGCTATTAAATATAAAAAAACACCGTCTCCACAACCGATATCAAAAACACTTTTATTGTTAGGAATGCTAAAAATAAATTTTTCGAATGGACATATCCATGGTCTTGCCCACGAAAAAAATTTCTTAAATCCAAAAGAATATCTTAACTCTTTTATTATTTTATTCTTGTTAAATACTTTATTCAATCTATCATCCAAGTGAAACTGTTTGATCAAATACAGATTTTATAATAACTAATTATGATTTTTACAAATTTAATTGAATTAATAAGGCCTACTCATTGGATAAAAAATTTTTTTGTTTTTATTGTTCCAATATTACATTTCAAAGTTTTAAATTTTAATGAATTTAATAATTTACTCATAACTTTCTTATGCTTTTGCTTATTTTCATCCGCTGGATATGTATTAAATGACTGGTTTGACAGGGAAAAAGATACATTCCATCCCAAAAAAAAATTAAGGCCTTTTGCATGTGGTAAAATGAACTTTTATCACATGACTATTATTTTTGGATTGCTGTTGGGATTTGGTTTTGTTGCCCTAAATTTCATAAATGGTCTAGCAAAGATAGTTTTATTAATTTATTTATTTACAACAATTTTATACACATCATTTTTAAAATCAATTGCATTAGTAGACATATCTATTATTTCTTTTGGTTTTGTATTGCGCTTATATTCAGGTTCAATATCAACAAACTTAGATGTAAGTGTAGAATTATTAATTATTACTTTTCTTCTATGTTTATTTTTACCATTGAGTAAAAGAAGGGATGATTTGATTATTGGATTAAATCAGAGACATAGGGAATCATTAAATTATTATAGTAAAGATCTCATTGACAATTTATTAATATTTTGTCTTGCTTCATTTTTTTCAGTATTAATTTTTTGGTCAGTAAGCAAAGATACAATAGAAAGGCTTGGTACAAATGGTTTGCCTCTTCTATTACCATTTATATTAATTGCCATTTTCAGATACATGCAATTTATATTTGTTTTTAAAGAAACAGGCGATCCAATTATAATTTTTTTTAAAGACAAGCTTCTTCAAGTTATTTTGTTATTAATTTTGTTAATCTTTATTCTTATAAGGATTTACGAGTTTGATTTAAATACGATATCAATTTTTTAAGATAATTAATTTAAAACTTCTCAATAGATTATTTTTTTTTATTTTTCCATTTGACAATGATATTTACAATCTCATCCAATCCATCTGTAAGTGCAGCTGGTCCAGGTTGCAAAATAAGTGGAGACTTAATTTCATAAACTTGATCATTTTGAACTGCATTTATTTTATCCCAACCGTCCCTAAAAATTATTTCTTCTTTCTTAAGTTTCTTTCCACACCAACTTCCAATTATAATATCTGGGTTTTTTTTAACAATAATATCTGGGTTTTTTATAATTCTATTTAAAGCCAAAGGCTCGAATGATTTATTTTTAAAAATATCAATGCCGCCTGCAATTTCAATTAATTCTGAAACCCATTTTATTCCTGTTATTAGTGGGTCATTCCATTCTTCAAAATATACTTTTGGCTTAACTTTGAGCTTATTTGATGAACCAGATATTTGATCTAGTTTAATTTTTATCTTTTTTACAAAACTCTGAGCTTTGTCGGCTTGGTTAATTATTCTTCCTAAAAGATTAATGACATTTAAAATTTCTTCTACGCTTCGTTGATTAAAACATAATACGTTAATTCCATTTTTAATAAGCTCAGAACAAATATCAGATTGAATGTCTGAGAAACCTAAAACCAAATCTGGTTTAAGTTCAATTATTTTATCTATCTTTGCACTTGAGAAAGCGCTTACTCTTGGTTTTTCTTTACGCGCTCTCTTAGGTCTCACTGTGTATCCTGAAATTCCAACTATAAGATCTTCAGCACCCAATTCATAGAGTATTTCTGTTGTTTCTTCAGTAAGACATATTATTCGATTAGGAAAATTCATTTACAAAATTAATACCTTAATAGTTAATAAAAAACCGATCACAATCAAAAAATAAAGAAATAATCTTTTGAAAAGATTTTCTTCAATTTTCATAGAAATTAAATTTCCTAGAAACATTCCTGTAAAAGCTGCAATGCAAGAAATTATAGATAAATGTGAAAACTTTAAAGTTAAAAAACTATGAAAATAAAATTTTGATAAACCCAAAAACAGGGTTAACAAAGTAAAATGAATTCCTAGTGCTTGAATTAATTTCTCTCTATTAAATTGCAAGGCTTGAAAAAAAAATACTCCTGGAAATATTAATGAACCAGTTATTCCAGTAAAAAAACCATTAGATGAAAATACAACTGATTTTATAAAAGGATTATTAATTTTATCAGCCAAAAATACTTTTCCCGATAGAGCAAAAAGACTATAAAAAATTATAACTAATGATAAAAGTAAAGTGGTTGTAGTTAAATTTAAAGCCTCAAAAAACACTGTCCCAAAGAAAACAAAAAATCCAGATATCAAAAAGAAAGACCAGTATTCAGTTATTAATTCCTTTAGAAAGTTTCCGTAAATTCCTTGTAAGAAATTTGTTACGAAAGAGGGAATTATTATTAGAGTGATTGCCGTATTAAGATCTATAAATAATGTCAGTAAGAGTAGACTTATTGTTGGCAAGCCCATACCGATGACACCTTTTACAACACCTGAAAAAAGAAATATAATTAGTATATGCAGAATTATGTCTTCTGTTGCGTATATTTCTAAACCTATCAATAAGATATTATTAAATTACTAAAACATTTAGTGGCGCGCCCGAGAAGATTCGAACTCCTGACCCCTAGATTCGTAGTCTAGTGCTCTATCCAGCTGAGCTACGGGCGCATCAAATATACATTAGCTACTAAAAATCAATTAATAAAGTTGAAATATCTATAAAGATTATTTTTTTCTTCACAAACAAATAATCATTATGTATTCCATCTATTAAGAGTTTGGAGGTAAACATTATGGGTGCTTATGAAAAGAATTTTCCAGTTACCTGGGAGGAACTTCACAGAAATGCAAAAGCTCTTGCTTGGCGATTAAATTCTTTAGGCCCTTTCAAAGGGATAATTTCAGTCACAAGAGGAGGACTAGTGCCCGCTGCAGTAGTTGCGAGAGAACTAGAAATTAGACTTATTGATACAATATGCATTTCTTCGTATGAGGGTGATAAACAAGAAGAATTAAATGTCATTAAAGATGTTCAACTAGAAGAAGATGGCAGCGGTTGGCTAATTATAGATGACTTGGTTGATACAGGTGATACTGCTAGAGCAGTAAGAAAAATGCTTCCAAAAGCACACTTTGCTACTGTATACGCCAAACCTGCAGGAAGACCATTGGTAGATACATACATTACTGAAGTCAGCCAAGACACATGGATATTTTTTCCTTGGGATATGGAACCACAGCCAGTAAAGCCTATTGTAAGTTAGCCTCTAATTTTCTTTTTAAGAAATTTATCAAAAATTATAGGACTTAAGCTTAAAATTGATAAAAGCAAAATAATGAGAAAGTATTTGCTTGATGTAATATTGAATTCAGGTATTTGAGAATTTTGAAATAATTCTGAAAAGGTTATACCTGTAAATATATAAATTGTTGTTCCTGGTATAATTCCAATAAATGTCGCAAAAACATATGAGATAATTCTCATATTTACTATGCCTGCTAATATATTGACTATAAAAAATGGAGCAAAAGGTATTAGCCTTAGAAATAAAAGATAATAGAAATGATTTTTACTGAAACCTTTTTCGAGACCTTTATATTTTTTTATAATTTTTTTTGAAAAATAGTTTGCGAGAATACTCTTTGAAAGAATAAATATAATCGTAGCTCCAATTGTAGCGCTAATAACTACGACTGGTAATGCTAGCCAATTGAAAATTGCCCCACCAATAAGCGTCAAATAGCTTGCGACTGGAACAGAAAAAGCAACACATACAATATAAAGAAATGAATAAAAAATAATTGCTAATAAAAAATTACTATTAATTTGAGAATTTATATACTCAAATGCACCAAGTATAAATGCTGTCTCTTTGAAATAGATTTTCATTAATATTATCCAAAAAAACAAAATTAAGATAAAAATGACTGGCAACAAATTATTTATTTTTAATTTCATAATTTAACAATAAAATCTACAACTCATTACTTGACTTATAGCTCACATAAGAGTATCTAGCTATATTGTCAAAATATAAAAAATATATATAGAAAGCTGTTCAATGAAACGTACATTTCAACCAAGTAACTTAGTTAGAAAGCGAAGACATGGTTTTCGTTCTCGTATGTCGACTGTTGGTGGGCGTAATGTAATTTCTTCAAGGCGTTCTAAAGGTCGAAAAAAACTTTCGGCTTAGCTGTTAAATCATATCGTTCTTGTGAAAGAACATTAGTGATGATCAATAAAATTAGATTAAGAAAAGACTTTATTAATATCCAGAACAATGGAAACAAAAATGTTTGTTCTAGTTTTATAATTCAAAGTTATAAAAATAATTCACATAATCAACCATCAAGATTTGGCTTTACAGCAAGTAAAAAAGTTGGTGGTGCAGTATTTAGAAATAAAGCGAAAAGAAGAATGCGAGAACTTGTATATTCTTTAAAAGATAGATTTAAAGAGTTCGGATATGATTATGTTTTAATAGCAAGAAAAAATATAGTTGATAAAAAATTCGAAGATCTAAAAAAAGATCTTAATAATACTTTAAAGAAAATGTTTCCTTAATAAATATACAAAATTGAAAATTCATCCATATTTAAATTCAAATAAAAAACTGGCAATCGCTCATAGGGGAGGTATCTCACGATATCCCGAAAATACAATGGAAGCATTCCAGGAAGCTATAGACTTAGGTTACAAATACTTAGAGACTGATATTCAGGTAACAAGTGACAATAAGTTAGTTATCTTTCATGATGACAAACTTGATAGACTAACTAAAGTTAGTGGAAAATTGAAAGAACGATCATGGGATGAAATAAAGCACACCAAGATTAATGATAAATATTCTATCCCTATGCTTTCTGAATTGATAACTTCTTGGCCTGATATAAAAATAAATATTGATCCAAAAATTGATGATTGTATAGGGCCGTTGATTGATTTTTTGAAAAAAAACGA
This sequence comes from uncultured SAR116 cluster alpha proteobacterium, assembly GCA_902612965.1. Lineage (GTDB taxonomy): Bacteria > Pseudomonadota > Alphaproteobacteria > Puniceispirillales. The sequence continues at coordinate 29,629 of CACMFN010000001.1, forward strand.
TGTTTTTGATAGGGTTTGTATAGGCTCTTTTTCTCAATCAAGGTTAGATATCTTGAGAAAGCAGTTAGGTACAAAGCTTTGTACATCTGCAGGTCCATCTGAGGTGTTTAAGATCAAATTTCCATTTTTAAGTTCTCTAAATAATCATATTAAAGCAAATTGTATTCAAGTGCCCGTAAAATATTATGGTATAAAAATTATAAATGAGAAATTTGTTAATTTTTGTCATAGCCAAGATTTGCAAGTTCATGCATGGACAATTAATGATCCTGAAGAAATGTTTAATTTATTAGATATTGGTGTTGACGGTATAATTTCTGACAATATTAATGAATTAAAGAATATTTTAGTGGAAAGTGAATTTTGGTGATCTAATTCTATAGAAATTTAGAAGAAAATAATTTATTTTAAAAGATTATTTTACTTTATTTTTGTTTGCATATATTCATCTTTTTAGTTACGTAAATTTTAAATTAAAAATATTATAAAGTTGTATGTATTGGGGGTCCATGTAAATGAACCAAGATAATAGAAATCTTGTACTAGCCATTGTTTGTTCTGCTCTTCTCGTAATAGGGTATCAAATTTTTTATGAGCTCCCAAAGCAACAAGCTCTTGAAGAACAGGCACTACTGGAGCAAAAGGATCTAATTTTAACTGCACCAGAGCAAACATCAAATAATGAAAAAATTGCGGAAACTTCTATACAGCAAACTGAAATTGTAAACGCACCTAGAATTTCGATTGACACCCCTTCAATAGAAGGTTCTATATCACTAGCTGGGGCTAGAATTGATGATATTGTTTTAAAAAACTATACAAAAACACTTGATGAAAACTCATCGAAAATTAGGTTTTTTAACAGAATTGATGATACAAAGCCTTATTTTGCTGAGTTTGGTTGGATTGGGTCTGAAGAAATTAATCTGCCAAATTCGACAAGCATATGGAATACCAATCAATCAGTTCTCCAGCCAGGAAAACCTGTTACTTTATCCTATGAAACAACTAGTTTAAAATTTACCAGAGTTTTTGAGATAAATGAGGATTATTTAATTAAAATAACAGATAAAGTAAAAAATACAGGTACATCTGATACAACACTTTATCCCTATGGTTTAGTTCGTAGAACTGGCCTCCCAAAAGTAGACGGGCTATTTATTTTACATGAAGGGCCCATCGCTGTTATCAATGAAGAGCTCAAAGAAGTTGATTACAATGATTTAATTGATGATGGAGATGAAATCATATCATCTGAAATAGATGGTGGATGGATAGGAATAACTGATAAGTATTGGCTTGCAGCACTCATTCCAGACCAAAAAGATAGATCTGAATTTGCTTTTAGGTATTCAAAGAAATCTACTGGTCAGTGGCAAAGTGATTGGAGAGGTTCTGCCAAGATTTTGTCATCTGGATCAGAAATAGAAACAACTTCACACCTATATGCAGGAGCAAAAAAATTAGCACTACTTGACAAAGTTGAAGAAGATATTGGTGCTTATAGATTTGATTTAGCCATTGATTTTGGTTGGTTTTATTTCCTTACAAAACCTTTTTTCTATACATTAAATTGGCTAAGCAAATATTTAGGAAATTTTGGTTTAGCTATTATTGGTCTTACAATTATTATTAAAATTTTATTTTTTCCACTCCAAAATGGGTCTTATAGATCAATGGCTAAAATGAGAGCCTTACAACCCAAACTCACAGAATTGAGAGAGAGGTATAAAGGTGACCAACAAGCTCTTAATAAGGCAATGATGGAAATGTATAGATCTGAGAAAGTAAATCCTGCTGCTGGTTGCTTACCTATTTTTATACAGATACCGGTCTTTTTTGCTCTTTATAAGGTTTTATACGTAACTATTGAAATGAGGCATGCTCCATTTTACGGATGGATAAATGATCTTTCAGCGAAAGATCCAACATCTATTTTAAATTTATTTGGGTTATTACCTTATTCTGTTCAGAATTGGCCTATTCCTGATTTCTTTCAGTTAGGTGTTTGGCCTATTATTATGGGAGCTTCAATGTGGTTACAATTTAGACTTAACCCAACCCCCCCTGATCCAATTCAAGCAAGAATATTTGCATGGATGCCCGTAATTTTTACATTTTTACTTGCTACTTTTCCTGCGGGTCTGGTGATTTACTGGACAATTAACAATTTGTTGAGCATAGGTCAACAATGGCTAATAATGAGACAGACAAACAAAGCAAAATAATAGACGACAACTATTTAAAAAATCCCAATTTTGATTTTACAGACGAAATAGTTGAAAAAGGCAAAAAATTATTTTCTCAATCAGTAAAATTTATAGCAGGATCCAATTCTATGAATTCTTTACCTGAAGAAACCGTAAGAGAAATCGCTTTTTCAGGTAGGTCTAATGTTGGCAAATCATCGCTTATAAACTCTATTACTGGAACTAAATTCACCGCTCGTACGTCACAAAATCCAGGAAGAACACAACAATTAAATTTTTTTGAGGTTGGTAATGGACAGATAAGGCTAGTTGATTTTCCAGGGTTTGGATATGCTAAGGCATCTAAGTCATCTATTCAAAAATGGAATAATTTAATAAAATCTTATATAAAGTATAGATCGTCATTGGTAAGAGTTTTTTTATTAATTGATTCAAGAAGAGGTATAACTAACCCAGATAGAGATGCGATGGAAATTTTTAACAAACTTGCGGTTTCATATCAAATCGTATTAACAAAAATTGATAAACTAAAATCAAGTGAGCTTATATCAACTTTAGAGGGGGTAATTAAAGAAAGCCATAAAAATGTAGCTGCGCACCCATTTATACATTTAACTTCATCAGTAAAGGGAATTGGTATAAATTTTCTCAGAGCAGATATAGCTAAATTACTGTAAATTAAACCTTAGAGAGACATATGTCATATCAAAATGAGAGTAATCAATGGTTAAAAAAGGTAGAATTTTTATCTGAATTTTTACCATACATGCATCAGTATAATGGTTCATCAATTGTTATTAAATATGGTGGACATGCGATGACAAATAAAGAAATGCAAAGTTCTTTTGCTAAAGACATAGCTTTGTTACAACAAGTTGGCACAAAACCTGTGGTTGTTCATGGTGGTGGGCCACAGATTGAGACAATGCTTGAAAAACTTAATATTAAAACAGACTTTGTTGATGGTTTAAGAGTTACAGATAAAGACACTGTAAATGTTGTTGAGATGGTATTATCAGGTGCAATAAATAAATCTATTGTTGCAGCTATAACTTCTGCTGGTGCTAAAGCAGTAGGCATCTCAGGTAAAGATGGGGGGCTAATTAAAGCAGAAAAAATTAAGTCAAGAAGAGATCCAAATTCAGCCATTGAAAAAGTTGTTGATCTTGGATTTGTTGGAAAGCCAACTAATATTGAAAATAAAGTTCTTAATGCTCTTATGGAAGGTAGTTTGATACCAGTGGTTGCACCTTTGGGATTAGGTAATGATGGTCAAACCTATAATATAAATGCAGACACTGTAGCAGGAGCAATTTCAAGCTCTCTCAATGCAAAAAGGATGTTGATGTTAACTGACGTACCAGGTGTTTTAGATAAAAATGGTAAACTTATTAAAGAACTAAGTTCTGAAGAAGCAAAAAAATTGATTGATCAGAAAGTAATTACCTCTGGCATGATACCAAAAGTCGAGACATGTATTGAAACAGTTGAAAATGGAACTGATGCGGCAGTTATTTTAGATGGAAGAGCCCCGCATGCTACTTTAATGGAACTATTTACAGAGCATGGTGGAGGAACTCTTATTAGAAAGTAAAGCACCATTTTATGAGTAAAAATTTTAATCATGAAGATTTTTCACATTGGATTTTTGATTTAGATAATACCCTATATCCTGAAGATGAAAATATCTTTCCACAGGTAAAAAAAAGAATTATTGAATTTATTTCTCTTGAATTTCAAATTGATAAAGTATCTGCAAACAAAAAGCGACAAAGATTGTATAATGAGTATGGTACTTCTCTTCGTGGTTTGATGTCAGAAAATAAAATTAATCCAGACAAATTCCTAGAATATGTTCACGATATAGATTTATCCATAATCAACAAAAATTTGAAATTAAATAGGACTTTAAAAAAAATCAATGGAACAAAATATATCTTTACAAACGGTTCTTTTAAGCATGCTGAAAGTGTTCTTCAAAAACTAGGTATTGAGAAAAATTTCCACAGCATACATAGCATAGAAACATCTGGTTATATTCCTAAACCCTCAAAACATGCTTATGAAAAAATGATGTTACAAGAAAATATTGATCCATTAAGAGCAATAATGTTTGAAGATACAAAATGGAACCTTAAAACAGCAAAGATGCTTGAGATGACAACAGTATTAATTAGTTCGAAAAATGATCTTTTAGAAAATGAGAAAAATGACTATATTGATTATACAATTACTGATTTAGAAGAATTCCTTTCATAAGTAAACATATTAAAATTGGAGAAAAAAATGGATGTATCAAAACTTGAAAATATAATTAATGATGCATGGGAAAATAGAGATACGATTAGTACTGATACTACAGGTGAAGTTAGAAAATCAGTTGAAGAAGCTCTTAACGGTTTAGATAGTGGTTTATTCAGAGTCGCAGAACCGATTGGCGATCATCAATGGAAGGTTAATCAATGGCTTAAAAAAGCTGTCCTTTTATCATTTCGTTTGAATGATATGGGATTGATCTCTGGTGCACCTGAAACTCCAAGTTTAGGTAAATCTTTTTGGTGGGATAAAATCCCTTCAAAATTTGCTGGTTACACAGAGCAAGACTATAGAAAAGCCGGCTTTAGATCTGTACCAGGATGCGTTGTAAGACATTCAGCATATATTGCAAAGGGAGTTGTTTTAATGCCTTGCTTTGTTAATATTGGAGCAAATGTAGGAGAATCTACAATGGTTGATACTTGGGCAACTGTTGGATCTTGTGCACAAATTGGGGCTAACGTACATCTTTCTGGAGGTGTTGGTATTGGGGGTGTATTGGAGCCTCTACAAGCAGGTCCTGTTATAATAGAAGACGACTGTTTTATAGGCGCTCGGTCAGAAGTTGTTGAAGGCGTTATTGTTGAAAAAGGGGCTGTACTTTCAATGGGTGTTTTCATAGGTGCTTCTACAAAAATTATTGATAGAAGCACAGGAGAAATACACATTGGAAGAGTACCTGCTTACTCTGTAGTTGTTCCAGGAAGTTTACCTGGTAAAAATTTACCTGATGGATCTCCTGGCCCTAATCTTTATTGTGCTGTAATTGTGAAAAAAGTAGATGCACAAACAAGGGAAAAAACATCCATAAATGATTTATTGAGAGATTAATTGGTGAACTCTGATCCTGTAGATCTATTACTAAAACTTATTAAATGTAAATCAGTTACTCCAAATGATGATGGTGCATTAGCAGTAATTGAAAATATTTTAAAAAAGAATAATTTCAAATCTCAAAGATTAACTTTTGGGACTGGTCAGGATAAAGTTGAAAATTTATTCCTAAGGTTAGGAAGCAAACGCCCACATTTATGTTTTGCTGGTCATACAGATGTTGTACCTGCAGGTGATTATAACTTATGGGAGCACTCACCATTTGGGGGTGATATCAAAGGAAACAAAATTTTTGGTAGGGGTGCTGTAGACATGAAGGGTGCAATTGCATCATTTGCAAGTGCAGTAATTAATTGGATTAAAGATAATAAAAAATTTACAGGAAGTATAAGTTTTTTGTTAACTGGTGACGAAGAAGGCCCAGCAATAAATGGTACATCAAAAGTTTTAAAATGGATGGATGAAAATAATCAAATACCTGATATGTGTATTGTCGGGGAACCTACAAATAAAGAAGAGATTGGTGACACAGTTAAAATAGGAAGAAGAGGGAGTTTAAATGGCAAGTTAGTTGTGTATGGAAAACAAGGCCATGTTGCTTATCCGCACCAAGCGTTAAGCCCATTTACAATAATGCAAAAAATGATAGAGCCGTTATTAAAAGGAGAATTAGACAAAGGAAGTAAAAGTTTCCCCCCTACTAATGCTTCTATTACAAGCATAGACACTGGTAATGATGCAGTAAATGTAATTCCTTCAAAAGTTGAGGTAAAATTTAATATTAGGTTCAATGAAAAGCAAAGCCCTGAAAAACTTGAAAAATTTTTACGATCACATTTTGATCGTGTGCATAAAGACTATAAAGTTGAATTTACTTGTAATGCTAGGCCATTTATTACAAAACCAGGTAAACTCATAAACTATATTAGTGATGCTATTAAGCTGAAAACTAATTCCTCAATTGATTTGTCAACAACTGGTGGAACTTCTGATGCAAGATTTATTTCTCTATATTGCCCAGTTATTGAATTTGGTTTAGTAGGCAAAACAATGCATCAAGTTAATGAGCATGCTCTAATAAAAGATCTAAAACTATTAACTGAAATTTATTATGAGTTTTTAAATAAAACATTTATTGAGGTTACTAAATGATTCCTTCAATTAGCCAACTTACATCTGGTTTGAGTTTCGCATTTTCATTATTACGAGGGAGACCATTTGATTTAATTAAATCTCAAGTAAACACAGGACCACTTGGTTTATGGCATGTTCTATTTATTACTTGTATAATTTCTATTTTAGCGAAATTAGCTATTTTCCAAATAGCTATACCTCATGAACTTCCAATAAGAATGATATTATCAACAATCCCGTTAATGGTAATTGAACTGTCCTTATTTGTTTTTTTTGTTTTTTATCTCTTGAGAATTATAAACAGAATTAATTATTTTTATAATTTTACAATTGCATTTTTTTGGTTGGTTACATTGCAATCCTCATTAGTGTTAGTGGTTACTATTCTATTGTGGGTTTTGCCAGGTATTTCTCTTTTGGTTGCAATAATAGGTGCAGTCATAAGTATTCAAATACTAATATCTCAATTTAAAATTGCCAAACAACTATTAGATGTTTCAACTTTAGCAGCAATTGGAATTGTTTTTGGCAATATAATTATTGGCTTAATAGTTGGATTTTTAGATCAGATATTTTATGGTTTTTTTGTGGGATAAATTTACAAATAAATTTCTTGAGGAAATTCAATCTTTACTAATGTAAGCCCACATGCTGGAGCAGTTGGACCAGCTGAGGTTCTATCCTTTTTTTCAAAAATTAATTTAATATCTTCTGGTTTATATTTTTCAGAACCAACAAGTTGCAAAGTTCCAACAATATTTCTTACCTGGTGGTGAAGAAAAGATTTAGCTTTTGCACGAATGAATATTTTATTTTCTTTTTGTACAACTGCAAGTTCATCGAGAGTTTTAACTGGACTCTTACTTTGGCACTGTGTAGCTCTAAATGAAGTAAAATCGTGGGTCCCTAAGAAATAACTAGCTGCTTCCTGCATTTTTTTAATATTAAGTATTCTTCTCTGATGCCAAACTTTACCTTCCTCAATTGCAGGTGGTGCAGAACGATTTAATATAACATATTCATATTCTCTGCTTAGTGCGGAAAATCTTGCATGTGCATCATCTATAGTTTTTCTTACATCTGTAACTTTTATCTTATGGTCTAACAAATAAGCATTAATAGCGTCCATCAATCTATTTTCTTCAAATTCTTTTGTTATGATATCAACATGAGCAACTTGACCAGTAGCGTGTACACCAGCGTCTGTTCTGCCAGATCCATAAATATTCAAATTTATTTGAATGATTTTATATATGCTATTTTCAACAACCTCTTGAACAGATAAACCAGAGTTTTGTCTTTGCCAGCCAATATATTCAGATCCATCATACTCGATTGTAAGAAAAAATCTCATAAATTATATTTTATCTCTTATAAATTTATCACCAATATTGATCTTATATCCTCTTAGAAAATCTTGACTATTCATTTTCTTTTTTCCTTCTTTTTGGATTTGAGTAATTTCCAAAAAGGAATTGCTTCCACATTGTATTATTGGTGAACCATTACCAGAATAACCAATAAACTCACCAGGTTTTATATTTTCTTTGCCAGCTGAGAATTCAATTTTCTTTGCCTCATGAATTCTAATCCTATTATGATTATGGTAAGTCCATCCTCCAGGCCAATTAGAAAGTGATCTTAACTTTCTTAATATTTCTTCATTGTTTTGAGACCAATTAATTAAAGTATCGTTAGATGTGATTTTATTTGCATATGTGATACCAGTAATTTTTTGTTTAATTGGTTTGTATTTGTTTTGGATAATTTTATCAATAGATTCGACAAGAACATTTGCAGTCAGTTTTGATAACTTATCATGAAGTGTACTTGCTGTATCTTTATTTAGGATGTTAATTTTTTTCTTAGCTATAACAGGTCCTGTATCAAGGGTTTCTTCCATAATCATTGCACATGCTGCAGTTGTTTTATCTCCAGCTTCAATTGCTCTTTGAATAGGAGCAGCCCCTCTCCACCTTGGCAAATCTGACGCATGACCATTAAGACAGAAAAAATTGGGAATATCTAATACTGTTTTTGGAAGAATTATTCCATATGCTACAACTATAATAAAATCAGGTCTTAGATTTTTAATTTCTTTAATAATATCAAAACTTTTGAAATTTTGAGGTGTTTTAACAGGTAAATTATAGTCATTTGATATTTCATGTATTGGGTTAAGTTTTGTTCTTAATCCTCTCCCAGACTTTTTTGGAGGCTGTGTATATACACTTAATAGATGATATTCCTTGTGTATCTTTTCTAGACTTGGAACAGCAAAGTCGGGCGTACCCATGAAAATAACACTTTTTTTATTTCTCATTTTCACGGATTTGTTTTTTTACTTTTCTGAGAATTATATCTCTTTTTAATCTGGAAATATGATCAACAAACAGCACGCCATTTAGATGATCTATTTCATGTTGAATACATGCTGATAGAAGACCTTCTGCATCTATAATTTCTTCTAAGCCTTCAATATTCAAAAATTTAACTTTTATATTTGAAGGTCTTTTAACTATCGATTTATGTTCTGGAATTGAAAGGCATCCCTCTTCAAGTTCAGAAATTTCAGACGATGAAAATATTATTTCTGGGTTTATCATTTTAATGAGGTTGGGATCTTCATCATCTTTTGAGCAATCCATAACAATTAACCTTTTAAGAATCCCAACTTGATTTGCTGCTAACCCAATTCCTGGAGCATCATACATTGTTTCTGCCATATCATTCAAAACTGAAATAATATCATTGGTAACAACTTTAACAGGTTCAGCTTTTTTTCTTAAAACGGGATCAGGGATAAGTTTTATTTCTAAAACGGTCATATTTTATTTTAACATTTATTAAATTTCATTAATCAAATATTTGAGCCTTTATGTTTCGTCAAGATAAAGTAATATGATAAAAAAATAAATTAATTTAAAGTATAATTTTGAATGGATAGCTCACTTATTATTATATTAATACTTTCTCTTTTGAGTTTTTGTTTCTTGATAATTTTTTTGATATTCAGGTTACGAAGCAATAAAAATTTACAAGAGTTAAATGAAATAAAGGCGCAACTTAATATTTTAGCTTCAGTTGGTAGTCAGAGCCAGCAAGCTGTATCGGACGCTTTATCAAAACAACAAGAAACTCTTAATAAAGGTCTAGAAAGCTCTTTAGCAAACTTATCAGACAGGCTTAACGTAAGGCTAACAGATCAGACCGCCCAGACCACTAAAGAGTTGTCTGAAATGCATAAAAGGTTGGCTGTTATTGATGCTGCTCAAAAAAACATTCTCGAATTGACACAGCAAGTATCTGGTTTGCAAAATATACTTTCTAATAAACAGGCTCGTGGAAGTTTTGGTGAAGTCCAATTAGAGAGTATCATTAAAGATATTTTATCTGAAAATTCATATTCCTTTCAACATACTCTTAGTAATGGTAAAAGGGTTGATTGTTTAGTAAAAATGCCAGGTCCGCCCGGTAATATATGTATTGATAGTAAATTTCCTTTAGAAGCTTGGAGGTCTTTTATTGAGAGTGAAAATCAAGATGAAAGATCTAATGCTTTAAAAAGACTGAAAATTGATGCCGAAAAACATATAAAAGATATTTCAGAAAAATATATTTTATCAGGTGAAACAGCTGACACGGCAGTAATGTTTTTGCCTTCTGAGTCTGTCTATGCTGGTATTAATATACACCTACCTGAAAGTATTATATTAGGAAGGCATAAAAGAGTTTTTATGGCAGGTCCTGATAATTTGATGTTATTATTACATACTGTTCGCGCAGTATTGAGGGATGCTAGTATGAGTGAAATGGCGGATGCTGTTCAGTCTGAAGTTTCAAAAATGATGGATGATGTTGGACGATTGGATGATAGAGTTAGTAAATTAATAAATCATTTTACCCAGGCTCAAAGTGATTTAAATGCAATTCAAATTTCTAGCAGAAAAATTACAAGTCGTGGGCAAAAGATTGAAGAAATAGAAGTTAGTAAATTACCTTCTGTAGAAAATTAGTAAATTAATTTTTCTTTCGAAAAAAAAGTGTAACAGTAGCTATATTTAAACCAAATTTATTTATTGTTGCTTTGTTAATGATAGTGCTTTCGTCAATTCTAAACATCCAGTCATTAAAATTTACCCTCAGTTCTCCAAAGCCTAAGTCTAAATCCATTTTATATTTCATATTAAATGCATTCCCTTGCTCTTTGGCGACTGCTTCTCCAATAATATCATTAGCCAAACCTTTATAAGATTTTTCATCAAATTTACTAAATTTCCAAATTCTTTTATCTATCTCGCCATCTGCATACACAAAATCTTCTTCTAAAGTCAGGGTGTCATTTTCGATAACTCCTGTCATATCAACAGTAAATTGTCTTCTTAAATTACCAAAGCGATCTTCAACTATTCCCCAAGCTTGAACTTTACCTTCAAAAAATTCCATTAAGTTGAATTCAGGTTTTGCATTCGCAAAGTTTTCAATTTTCATGTTTGAGCATCCTAAAAGAGTAAATATTATTATAAAATAAGGTAATTTTTTAAACCAATACATAATTGTTGCCTAAAAATTTATAAAGTACTTAATAGATAGCTGAAAATAATAACAAATCAAAATAATTTTGATTTGTAATTTACAAATTTCATTATTAAATCTATCTATAGAAATACGAATTAACAATAGGATACTTTAAAATGCTAAATCTTCCAGAATTACCTTATGCATATGATTCATTAGCACCATATATGTCAAAAGAAACTTTAGAGTTTCATCATGACAAACATCACAATACATATGTTGTTAATGCAAATAAAATTATTGAAGATAATAATATTAATTATGATAATTTAGAGTCTTTAGTAAAAAATTCACATAGTTCAAATCAAGGTTTATTTAACAATGCTGCTCAGCATTGGAACCATATTGAATTTTGGCAATGGATGAAACCAAATGGAGGAGGAAATATCCCAAGTGAACTGGAATCTAAAATAGTAGAAGATTTTGGTTCATTTGATAAATTCAGAGCAGACTTTATCGCTGCTGGTGCAACTCAATTTGGCTCAGGTTGGTGTTGGTTGGTAAAAGGTGCAGATGGAAAACTTTCTGTAACTAAAACACCAAATGGAGAAAATCCAATTGTACATGGCCAAAAAGCTTTATTAGGATGCGATGTTTGGGAACATTCTTATTACATAGATTATCGAAATGCTAGACCTAAGTACCTTGAAGCATTTATTGACAACTTAGTTAACTGGGAAAGAGTTGCTGAATTGTTCGGTTCTTAGTTTGTAAAGATTAATGTTAATTTAAAATTTAAATCTTATATCATGGGATTTTTAAGTGATTTAAAATCTACTGTAAGTTTAAGTTTTATTTTTGGTGTACTATTTATTCTTTTGATCATTTTTCTTGGGGACTTTCAAGGAATAGATTTTTTTTGGATTTGGTTATTAAGGTTTTTGCATGTAGTGGCTGGTATAATATGGGTTGGCTTATTATTTTATTTTAATTTTGTTCAAATACCAAACTTAAATAAAATACCTGAAAATCAAAGACCTGCTGTTGTAAAGTTTATAGCACCTACAGCTCTTTTTTGGTTTAGGTGGTCTGCTTTGATTACTATCTTCTTAGGTATATTGTTAGCTTATTTTCAAGGGTATTTATTAGAGGCGTTCACACTATCTGAAACACACTGGATTATTGGAGTTGGAATGTACCTAGGCATATTAATGTTTTTAAATGTTTGGCTTATTATTTGGCCTAATCAAAAAAAAGTGCTTGGGATTACTGTTGTTGAAAATGAAGAAAAAAATATTGCTGTGAAAAAAGCATTTAAATATTCAAGGATAAACCTAGCTCTCTCTATACCAATGTTAATTTCAATGACAGTTCACCAAAATTTATTTTCATAGAAAATGGATTTTTCAACATTAACTACTCTTATTATTCCAATATCAATTGGTGGTATTTTATCAGGTATCATTGCAGGGCTTTTTGGAGTTGGTGGGGGAATAATATTAGTTCCTTCTATTGTATTTACTCTTGAATTTCTAAATTATGATCAAACTATAACTATGCATATAGCAGTTGCTACTTCTCTGGCTCTAATCATTCCTACTGCAATTTCATCTTCATGGGGGCATTTTAAGAAAAATGTTGTAGATTTTAATATTATCAGAAATTTTTTTATAGCTATAATAATTGGTTCAATTCTTGGTGCTTTATTTGCTCAAAGAATTTCAGGAGATGGACTGAGAATTTTATTTGGTATAATGGCTACTTTTGCATCTTTTAATATGCTTCAAAGAAATCAATTTATTCTTGGGTCTGAAATGCCTAGCAGTTTATCTTTTAATTCATTGATTGGTTTCATTATAGGATCATTTTCTTCGATGGTTGGAATTGGGGGTGGTGCGTTATCAATTCCCATTATGAATTGTTTTTCTGTACCCCAACATAAAGCAACAGGAACAGCATCAGCACTTGGGCTGATAATTGCTATCCCAAGTACAATTGTCTATTTATTGTCTAATACTAGTAAATATGCTTTTCCAGACTGGAGTATTGGTATGGTTTATTTACCAGTATTTATGGTATTTTTTCCATTAACAATTATTGGCGCGCAAGTAGGTGTGATTTTAGCACATAAAATTAATGGTTTAATTCTGAGAAGAATTTTTGCTATTTTTTTATTAATAATGGCGACAAGAATGATATATATTGCTTTTCAATAGGAGATCATTTTGCAAATTTCAATTATATCAGGTAGTAACAGAAAAAATTCGCAATCAATAAAGATATCACAAATTTATTTTGAAAAATTAAATCGTTTAGATGCATCTGTTAGTTTAATTAACTTGGAAAAAGAGAGGCTTCCTTATTGGGAAGATGACTATGAAGGCTACATTCCACCACACAAAGAAGCATTCAAAAATATTTCAATTAAATTACATGAATCTGAAGGTTTTGTTTTTGTGGTTCCTGAGTGGGGCGGTATGGTTCCGTCTCAGGTAAAAAATATTTTCTTATTAGCATCAAATAATGAGTTTGCTCATAAACCAGGATTAATAGTTACACTTTCTGAGTCATTAGGGGGCTCTTATCCCGTCGTAGAATTAAGATCATTTTCTTATAAAAATACTAAAATTTGTTGGATACCTGATCATGTTATAATTCGCAAAGTAAAAGAATTTGATCCCGATCAAGATCTGCGTTTGAATTCCAGACTGGATTATAGCTGTAAAATGCTTTTAGAATATTCAAAAGCTCTAGTGTCTGTAAGAAATACAGCTGATTTAAAAACTTTTAAAAATGGTATGTAATTAAATTTTTATTTTTACAATGAAAATCTTAATATCTCTTGTTGCTATTTTAATTGCAAAATAAGGAAGGAGTTCTTAGGACCATTCTATAGAACCTATGTTATCACAATTACTACATTTTATTGACCAAAAATCATAAGAAAAGCCACAAGAGCTACATACCCAGGCTTGAGAAGGATTTGCTTCTAATGCTTTTTCAAGTTCTTGATTAGATTTAGTTTTGTCATTACTTTGATCAGCTAATCTGCTCATTAGTTGGTGGTAAGTTTTATTATGTTGTTCTGTAGAAATTTTACTAAGTTGATCATTTGCTTCACCTTTTAAGCCAGCTGAAATAGCTTCATCAGCTATAATAAGTCTTGCTTGTGAATTGGCATTATCTTCTGTAAGGTTAATTAAGTTTGCTATATTTACTGAAGCTCTCTCATTTTTCCAAATTAGTTTTAATGTTTGTGCAATCTCAGGGTGTGGTTTTATTTTCCAAACCTTTGAAAGGAGAGAGAGAGCTTTTCTTTGATTGTCTTTGCCAATAAAAATTTTAGATAGTGATATAACAGCTGGAATAAAATCTGTTTTTTCTCTAAGTGCTAATGCAAATGATTTTTCTGCCTCACTTAATTGATTTTCTTCTAGTTTTTTCATTCCAATTTTAGTATGTAAAGCTGCTGCTAGACTTTGGGCTTTTTCTTCCTCAATTGAACCAATCCTTCGTCCCTTTTGAAGAACTTCTATAGCTTCTTCAAAGTGCTCTTTCTTTGCCTCCATCATTACAAGCAAAGAATTTAATTTTGGATTTCTAGGTTGTATAGAATTTGCTGCTCTAGCTCTTATTAGTGCTTCATCATGATCGTTATTTTCTATAGCAAGTCTCATTAATCCTAACTGGCCATGAAATTTTGTACTACTTCTATTTGCTAAATTATTAAAATATTTAACAGCTGCATTTTTATCACCTGATAAATGAGCTGCATGAGCAGATAACATTTCCGTTAAATCTTTATTATCTAAAAGTCGTTGTGCCTGAGCTGCATATTTTTGGGTACTTTCAATATCTCCTGCGGAAGATGCTGCAAGACCATAAGCAAGGGCATTATAACCTGTTTTTTGTCTATTTTCCTTTACTAATTTACTAATATTTGTTGGAAGATTAATTATTAATTTCCACAAATTATGAAGCCATAGAATTATAATGATTAATAGTAAAAAACCTCCAAAAAGTATTGATGTTGGGATTTCCATTTTCCAACCGACCCAAACAATTTGTGAGTTGCCTTCCTGATTTGCAATAAATGCGACAATTATACAAATTGATATTATTTTAAGGGACCACCAAATTAATCTAATTATCATTTAATGAAATTCCTATAATTATTTGTAATTGAATTAATTGAATTGTTTACAGAAATTCTTGAATTTACATTTTTAAACCAATCAAGTGCAGGCTTTTTCATCGTTGCTGGAAGATTTTCAAAGTTATCTACAACCTTATCTAAGTTTTCTTTATCTAAATAGTATTCAACATTGGATAAAAAATCATAGGGTTCATTACCATCAGAAATTTCTGACTTTCGTAACTTTATTGAACTTATTATCCAATTAATTTTATCATTTAGAAAACTTTTATTTTGTGAAGGTAAGTTTTGAAGAATAGATGGTAACAATACATTAAAGCTAAATTTTAATTCATCAAGTGTTGGTGGTGGAATATAGGCATAATTTTTTAAAACATCTAAATCTCTTGAGAAATGGTTTATAAAACTTTCATTATTATGTTCAAAAATAGCTTTAATTTCTTTACTCCAATTTTTATTTTTTTGAAAATTTAAATTTAAAGTTTCTAAAACTTGTTCCAAATCAGTTTCATGAATTTGTGTAGGATTTTTTGTTTCTTTATTAATATTTGGAGAATTATTAATTTTTACCTTTTGGTCTAAATCTTTAACTAAGCTATCAATCTTATTTTCTAGTTCTTTTAGTTGAGAAATTATTTTTTGATTATTCAATTCGGTTGTATTTTGCCGATCTTCTAGTTTAAGTGAAACATCTGTAAGTTGAGTTATTTTTTTTGAATATAAATTATTGATTTCGTTTGAGAGCTCTAAGTTATTTTTTCTTGAATTTTCTTTAATTTCATCAAAAATACTTTCCTTTAGTTCTAAAAGGAGTTCCTCATTATTATTGTTTTTAAAATTAATCCAGATATATGCAGAAAATCCGATAGAGCACAATAAAATAACAAATAATAAAAAGTTGAAAATAAAAATGAAATTGTTGTTTTTATTTTTCTTATTTTCTAAAAGTTTTGGTTTCTCATCACTCATTATGAATTTTCTAAATTTTTATAAATTTCTAAACCTTTTGAAAGTACGGAAGCCCTTCTTTTCCTTCTTGAGATATAAACATTATCTAATTTTAGTTTTTTCAAATAATTAAAGATAGAATTATTTATCACAACATAATTAATTTTATATATAGATTTAGTTAAATTTGATTTCTTTATCAATTCAATCCAAATTTTTGCGCTAATAAGGGAGAAAAATAGTATTACCGAAACTTTATTTTTTTTTATTAAATTAAGTGAATCACTGTCAATTGTATTTAAAGAAGATACTCTATAAAATGTTTTCTTAAATAAATGAAAATTATATTGTTTAAATTTCTTTTCAATCAAATCATTTTTTTGATTATTAGATGGCCACAAAATACTTGATCCATTTTTTAAAACGCTTTTTATTAGAGAAATTAGGTGCAAAGCATCAGAGTTTCCTATGATTAAGTTTGTTGCTCCAAAAGATCTAGCAATTTTTGCAGTGGAGCTTCCAACGCAGAATATTGGAATATTTTTATCTTTTAAATTTTTAACTATATGAGCAGCATGTCTACTAGTAAGAAATATTCCGTCAAAATTAAAATTAATATGTGGATTTTCCTTTTTAATTTTCATTGAAGGAGATGCTATAGCATTTACACCTCTTTTATTGAGAATTCTACAATCATTTAAAGCATCTTCGATAGGACGAGTAGTTATTAAATACATTTAAAAAATTATTTCATTTGATTTATAATTTTGAAAGCTAAATCTTTACCTAGTTTTTCTGCATCTTTGTAAAATCCAGAAATATTGTTTTTAGTGATTAAAACTCCATCTGGGGTAGCCAATGCACCATAAAGCTCTAATATTTCATTAGAAATTTTTGCAGAAGCTCCTATAGGCGAGCTACAAGTCCCGTTTAAATTAAACACGAAAGATCTTTCAGCTAAAGTTTCATATTTTGTCTGCTCATGATTTAAAGGTCTTATTAAGTTAAGTATTTGTTTATTATTAGATCTACATTGTACAGCAATAGCTCCCTGTCCTGCACTTGGAAGCATAATGCTTTCATCAAATTCTGCATATTTGGTCTTTAAGTCTAATCTCTCAACACCAGCTTGAGCTAAGACAATTCCATCAAATTTACCACTGTTATATTTATTGATTCTTGTATTTATATTTCCCCTTAATATTGAAATATTTAAGTCAGGCCTCTCTGATAAAATAAAAGCTTTTCTTCTGACAGAGGATGTTCCTAATTTTGCATTTTTAGGAAGTTCATAAATAGATTTATATTTACTTATTAAAATGTCTTTTCTAGACCCTCGTTGTAAAAAAGCTGCTATTTCAAGCCCCTTAGTTTCGTTCCATTCCATATCTTTTAATGAGTGGACAGCAATGTCCGCTACGTTATCGATTAAAGCCTGTTCCAGTTTTTTTATGAATAAACCCTTTCCTCCAATTTCTTGGAGACTTTTATCTTGTATCTCATCACCTTTAGATACGATTTTGATAATTTTAGTTTTTAAAGATGGTAATTTCTCAATAAGAATTTCACACTGCTTAATAGCTAGTGGTGAAGACCTAGTAGCTATTCTAATTTCACTATTAAATGAATACATTTTGAAAATTAATTCTAATTACCAATTAATAAGTTAATGTAGTTTTTTTATTTTTAATTATAGTTTAACATGAACTATTTAGTAAAACATACACCTATAATTACCAAAACTATGAATAATATTCTAAATAAAAATATTAATGTTTTAGGAATTGAAACAACTTGCGATGAAACTGCAGCTGCAATTGTTTCATTAAATGAAAAAGGTGAAAGTAATTTACTTTCAAATATAGTTCATAGCCAATATAATGAGCATTCAAAGTTTGGTGGTATTGTCCCAGAAGTTGCTGCAAGATCTCATCTTAAGAATATTTCATTTATAGTTGAAGAGGCCATTAAACAAGCAAATATTTCCAATGAAGAAGTTAACGCTGTTTCTGTTAGTTGTGGTCCAGGACTAATAGGTGGCTTATTAGTAGGTTCTATGTTTGGCAAGGCCTATAGCCTAAGCAAGTCAATTCCATTTATCCCAATAAATCATCTAGAAGCACATATTTTATCACCTAGACTTTTTCAAAATATTGATTTTCCTTATTTGGCTCTATTAGTTTCTGGAGGCCATACCCAATTACTATATGTAGAAGATTTAGATAAAATTAGCAGAATTGGAACTACATTAGATGATTCTGTAGGCGAGGCATTTGATAAAGCTTCAATAATTTTAGACTTAGGTTGGCCTGGTGGGAAAAATATTGAGAAAGCTGCTGAGAATGGAGATCCACAAAGCTACAACCTACCAAGACCAATGATTAAAAGAAATAATGCTGATTTTTCTCTTTCAGGTTTAAAAACTGCACTTTTTAGAATAGCTGAAAAAGAAACTTTAAATAAAAAAGTTAGAAGTAATCTCGCAGCCTCATTTCAGTCTGCTGCAACAGATGTTATAGAGGACAGATGCTTTAACGCTTTTAAAATAATCAAAAAAATCAACAATAATTGTAAAAATTTTGTTGTTGTGGGCGGTGTGGCAGCTAATAAAGTTATTCGTAAAAGACTAACAAATCTATCTAAAATGAAAAATTTTTCACCATACTTTCCTCCTGTTGAAATTTGTACAGATAACGGAGCAATGATTGCTTGGAATGGTATAGAAAAAATTCTTAAATACGGAATTTCAAATATTAATGATCCTGATTTTGAACCTCGAACAAGGTGGCCGCTTGATCCAATGGCTAAACCAATTAGAAATGCAAAAGAACCAAGATAAAAATTATAGTTTAATTCTTAATAATTGATATAGTAGTATAAAATTTTTTTGTGGTAATTAAAATGGCTTATTGGCTATTAAAATCTGAACCTGGCACTTGGTCTTGGGATGATCAATTAAAAAAAGGTGATGAAGGTGAGGGTTGGGATGGTGTAAGGAACTATCAAGCTTCAAATAATATGAAGAAAATGGAGATTGGTGATCTAGCTTTTTTTTATCATTCCGTAAATGAGAAGAGTATTGTAGGAATTGTTTCAATAATAGAGAAATATCAAGATGACCCAACTGACAAAACTGGACGTTTTGGAATGGTAGTTGTAAAGGCTGTTAAATCTTTTACTAAGTCAGTTTCATTATCTGAAATTAAATCTAATCAAAAATTGCAAGGGATTTCACTGATAAAGCAATCAAGACTTTCAGTTATGCCAATTACAAAAGAACATTGGGACATTATATTAGAAATGGGTGAAACGTCGATCTAAGCTCCATTTGTTTTTTTCTCTTTGAAAATAAGATATAAATTTCTAAGATAGATAAATAATCCAAGTCCTTGGCCGCAAATAAATACAGGGTCTTCCCTCCAAATTGCATATATAAGCATTACAGCACCTCCTCCAACTGAACAGTACCAAAATCCGATGGGTATAATACTTCTTCCTACGCTCTCTGAAGAAATCCATTGAATAATAAATCTGCTTGCAAATAAGGCTTGACCGCCAAAACCAACAATCAACATGATGACTTCAGGCCTTTCAGTTAGATACGTTGTGGTGAATGGCAAAAGCAAAATTATAAAACTAGCCAACTTCTGACTTCCTATAGTTATTAAGTCTGATAAATACGAGATCATATTCAATTATTATTTTGTTTCTTCAAAAAAAGTAATGTCTTTAGGGGTTCTTTTTAAAACCCACAATACACCCAAAACGTCTATAATGCCTACCATAGCTCTTCCTAAGTTAGAATATTTTGATTTCCCTTTAACTCTTTCCCGATGGTTAACGTTAACTCCTATTACATCAGCATTATATCTCAATGCTAAAATAGTGAAAAAACGATGCATATGATTAAAAAAAGGAAGAGAAGAATATAATTCTTTACTAAATACTCTTATTCCACATCCTGAGTCTGGGTGTGTGTCAGAAAATAAAATTCTTCTAATGTATCTCGCAAAAATAGATGCAATCTTTTTGCTTAAAGTGTCTTTTCTTTTATATCTAATTCCGGCAACCAAAGTTAATTTACTATTACTTTTAAAATAAGCTTTAATCATTGCAGGTAAATCACTTGGGTCATTTTGTCCATCACCATCAAGTGTAGCAATTAAATCACAATTCGATTTTAAAATACCAGATCTCATTGCAATTGACTGTCCATAACATTTTTTATGAACTATCAATCTTACTTGTTTCAAATTATTTAAAGCTAAAACTGAATTTCTAGTGTTGTCTTTACTGCCATCATCAACAAAAATTATTTCATGTGAAAAATTCTCTAGTGCTTTATCAATTTCATAAGCTAACTCTTTTATATTCTGTTCTTCATTCAATACCGGTATAACTACAGAAAGCTCTAATTTTTTTGTTTTGGTTTTCATAAACAAGCTAATAATTTATTTTATATTTCATAAACTTCATTCAAATAAACCGCAAGTTAAGTATTATAATCTATTTATTTAAAATAGGCTTTATAACATTTATTTTAACTTTTTCTCCCTTAGCTAAATTATAACCTGAGAAACTTTTCAAATTCAAAAACTCACGATTAAAACTTTCCATTATTTTTTTAACCTCCTGCATCGCTTTTTCCTCAACTATAGCAATTGTATTATCTCCTTCAATTAAAACAATTGCTGTTTCTTCAGGTCTAAGTAATAAAGTATCTCTTCCAAGAGCAAACACAAGAGACGGTTCATGATAACCTGTAGCAACAATAGTGTCAGGTTTAATATCAAAACTTTCAATAAAACTCTCAATTTTTGAAGTAACATGAATTCTGTCAAGATTTGGAAAAATCATTGAAAAAAAAACGATGTTTGATAAACCAGCTAAAATGGCCATTAAATACAAAGGAGCAAGCTTTTGTCGTGATAAGTTAAAAAAATAAGTGTTGCCGGCAGTTATTGAGGCAAGAATTAGAACTGAAAATAAAATAGCATAAAAAATATTAAAAATATTTGAAGAAAAAATGAATGTGAAATAGATAATAGCTAAACCTAAAATTATACTAAATATGAAAACAAAAATTCTAAAAACTATGCTTAGTTTATTATATATATCTCTTCCACTAGGTGGTGAAGACATTCCTAAATAAACTAGTAATAGTATTCCGGGGTAAATCGGTAATATATAGTGTGGTAATTTTGTTGGTGTTAATTCTAAAATAAACCAAAATGGTAATATCCAAGATATCAAAAATCTTATAAAACGATGATGTTTCCAATCAAAAAGGGCTCTTGCGGCATATGGAACAAACAAAACAATTGGCCATAATGTTAAAAATAAAAGCAATATATAAGTACCAAAAGGCCCCCAATGATTTTCTTGCCCACTCTTGATTTTATTAATAAAGTCACCTTTAATTGCATTTAAAATTAATGAGCCATCTGTTGCTTTCCATGCTAAATAAACCCATGGTATTGTAGTAACAAAAATGATCAAAAGTCCCTGATGCCATAAGAATAAACGCACCCACGAAAGGTTCCATTCCTTTTCTACAAATCTATCAAGAAGGACTACACTTATAAATGTAAGAAAAAAAAGAAGTGGAGAGATAGGTCCCTTAATAAGAATACCTAATGCTAAAATAAACCAAAACAATCTTACTAGCCATGCATGATCATTATGTTTGTAAATATTCCAGCTTTCTTTGCCATAATTATATATTTTCCAGAAAATAAGTTGTTGTATAGTGCATAGCATTAAAAGAATACTGTCTGTTTTTGCTTGTTTAATTTCTATAGCAAAACCAAAAATTATTGATAGCAATATGCTCGTAAGCAATGAATAATTAATAGCTGTTGAGAAAGCTACATCAAAATACCTGTATGCAATATTATAAACAAAAGCACTAAAAACTAACGTTAAAGTTATGAAAGCAATAACGTTGGGTATACGATATGAAGTTATACTTTCTTTTCCAAAAATATAAGCACTCAACGATTGAACCCAGTATATTCCAATTGGTTTTTTTTCTCTTAATTCATCTTGGAATTTAATAACAACATAGTTCTGATCCTCCAACATTTGCTTACTAGCTTGTGAAAATCTTGCTTCATCTCTATCTAATGGAGGGATAGACTTTATACCAGGCAAAAGAAAACAAATTACTAAAAATGAAACAATTAGATATTTTAAATACATTGGAAGCTTTTCAACAAAGTCTCCAAATCCATCAGTAAAAACTATTAATTTTGAATTAATAATAGATAATATTGGAAAATTAAATTTATGCATGAAAACTATTGATAGGAATTATAATTGTTTTTAGGAAATAGCTTAAGATAATAACTTAATTCTTTCAATTGAACTTTGTTAAAGAAAATGAACTTATCACAAATATATAACAAAAGCCCTTCTTTTATATCTATTTGGAAAATAACATGGCCAATAATTATTGCAAATTTAACATTGCCAGTTGTTACAGCAACGGACACAGCTGTCATGGGGCGTGAACAAAGTTCTACTTTTATTGCTGCAATTGCATTAGGTGGTATAGTTTTCAATATAATTTATTTTTCATTAAACTTTCTTCGAATGAGTACAACTGGTCTGGTATCCCAAGAGGAAGGTAGAAAAAACGAAGAAGAGATAAAAAAAATTATAAGGTTGACACTAAGTATTGCTATCGCAATTGGTTTTTTAATAATCTGTTCTTCATATCCTTTGATCGAAATTGCAAAAATTTTAATCTCAGGATCTGAGCAAGCTGAACATTTAATGTCAGAATATATATTTTATAGATCCTTTGCTTCTCCTGCGACATTAATGAATATGGTATTCTTAGGAGCATTTATTGGAATTGGATCTGCAAAATTTGCAATGTTTCAATTAGTATCAATAAGTATATTAAATGCAATTCTAAGTATAGTCTTTGTATTACACTTTAGTTTAGGGGTTTTTGGTGTTGCTTTAGGGACTGTAATAGCTCAATGGGCAGGTTGCTTGTTAAGTATATTTATGCTCATAAGAATTATAAATTATGAACATATAAATTTTAAAACTTTTTTTAAATTTAATTTTTACAGTGATAAAAAATTTTATTCAATTTTCAACATTTCAAAAGATCTATTTATAAGAACTTTATGTATTGTTTTTGGTGAATTTATATTAATTAATAATGCTGCAAAATTAAACATGAACTCTTTAGCTGTAATACAAATATATATAGTTTTATTAGGTTTTGTTGCCTATATACTAGATGCCTTTGCGCATTCAGCGGAAACACTCTTAGGCCAATCAATTGGCAACAAAGATAAAAGTACTTCTTTAGTAGTAATATTTAAAACATTTATTTTTTCTCTATTGCTAGCAATATTTTTATCAATTTTGATTTTTTTGATTGGGTTCAATATTTTTGAGATATTTACTTCATTAGATGTAATATTAAATGAATGTAAGAAATTATTTCCTTATTTATTATTATTACCAATTGTTTCCGTTTGGGCATTTATGCTGGATGGATTTTTTGTAGGTGCGGCTAAGAGTAAGCCAATGCGGAATTCTACATTACTAGCATTCTGTGTCTTTATAATTCTTAATTACTTCATTATGTTGATAAATCCAAATATTCAGTATCTTTGGCTGAGTTATTTAATTTTTCTTCTATTAAGAGGAGTTTTTTTATCATTCTATTTTAACTCTCTTTTTGTATATGATAATTAACTACTAGGAAAAGATAAATAATATGGAATATGCACAAAATTTAACATTAGATATTAATCCTCAAACAGGACTCACAACAAATTTAAAAAATGTAATTAAATTAAGGTTGTTAAGGGATTCACAATTTGCAAAATGGCTAAGTGAATGTTCTGAAAGTCTCAAAAATTGGATTATTTCTAATAATCTTGAACCAAAACCTGGTTCTATACTGAGAGTACCAGATAAGGACATGCGGATTATTGAAGTCATAGCAATAATAGGCAACGAAAATAACTTCTGGGATATTTCAAGAATAAATAAACAACTTTCCTCTGGAAATTATCAGATCGAATTTATTTATAATGATAAAAATGAAAGTAAAAAAAACCTTGCTATAGCTTGGGCACTAGAAAACTATTTATTTTCTCCATTTAATGCTGGATTTAATAAACCAGAAAAAAAAGTAGAGCCCTTAAAATTAGTTTTAAAAAGATCTGAAATTAAAAGTATTGCACCATTACTAAATGGTATTTTCTTGACTAGAGACTTAATCAATTCTCCTGCAAACATTGTTAAACCTAGTATACTTGAAGAATTATGCAAAAAGTTGGCAAAACTGCATAATGCAAAGTTTAAAGTGATAAAGGATAATAATCTTGAAATTAATTTTCCTTTAATTCATACAGTAGGACGTGCAGCTGAGGATAAACCAAGGTTAATTGAAATTTCTCATATTAAAAATAAGTCCTTTCCAAATATTACGATCATAGGAAAGGGAGTTACATTTGACAGTGGTGGCCTTGATTTAAAACCACCTAAAGCAATGGAGCTTATGAAAAAGGACATGGGAGGAGCAGCAATAGCAATTGGCCTTGCTCATTCTTTATTTATGGAAAACCTTGATCTAAACCTTCGATTATTAGTTCCAGCAGTTGAAAATGCTGTATCAAGTAAGTCTATGAGACCTCAGGATATAATTCACTCAAGATCTGGTATTGATGTTGAAATTGGTAATACAGATGCAGAAGGCAGGCTAATCTTAGCAGACACTCTCTTCTATGCAGATGAGAAACCAACAGATCTTATTATAGATTTTGCAACTCTCACTGGAGCAGCCAGAGTTGCTTTAGGAACAGAACTTCCTGCATTATTTTCCAATGATAATGATGCAAGTACAGACATAATTTCGTCTGCAGAAGAAGTTGGAGACCCATTGTTTCGCCTACCATTATATAAACCTTATAAAAGATTTTTAGAAAATAAAAATGGCTCGATTTCTAGTATTGGATCATCACCATATGGCGGTGCAATTACAGCTGCTTTATTTTTACAAAAGTTTATAAAACCAAATACTTCTTGGATGCACTTGGATATTATGGCTTGGAATTTAAGTTATCAACCTGGAAGGCCTATTGGTGGGGAGGCAATGACTTTGAGAGCCTTCCATCATTATTTAAAAAAATTTATAAGAAAACATTAATACCCATTACTTCTATTTATCTGATTCGGCGCTTCCAAACCATCAGTTATACATCTCGCTGCATTAACAATTTGATCAATTGAAGTTAATGTATTGGTTTGAGCTGAAACATGTGGCCAAACATAGACACTTTTATGTTCCCAAAAACTATGATCTTCTGGTAAAGGTTCAGTTTCAAATACGTCTAAATAGGCATTTTTTATATGACCCTTATTAATCATTTCTAAAAGATCAGTTTCATTTACGTGCCCACCTCTTCCAGCATTTATGATTGTAGATCCTTTAGGAAGTAATGATAATGTTTCCTTACAAATAATATGCTTTGTTTCACCAGTGAGTGGTAAAAGGCAAACTAAAATGTTACAATCTTCAAGCATTTTGTGAAGCTCTTCTTTTCCAGAATAGCATTCAACGCTTTGAATATTTTTTTTATTTTTTGACCAACCTTTAATCTTATAACCAAAATTTGTTAGTGATTTAGCAACATGTGATCCAATTGCTCCAATACCCAATATACCAATTGTCCAGTTATTTCCTGGAATAAAGTTTACTGTTTTCCAAATTTTATTCTTTTGTTGTTCTAAATAATCATTGAGAAAACAGGTTTCTCTCAAAATTTGAAGAGACACCCATCCAGCCATTTGCTTGGACATGTCTTCATCAACCAGCCTAATTATTGGAAGTTTGTCAGGCACAACTCCTGGTTTTAATAAATGATCTACACCTTGGCCAAGATTTATTACACCCTTTAGGTTTTGAAATTTTTTAAGAAAACCCTCTGGTGGAAGCCAAACTAGTGCAACGTCAATATCATCTTCTATACAATTATCTTTATTAAAAACCTTAATTTCAGGTGCTTTTTCACTGAAAATTTTTTGCCATGATTTGTATCCTTCAGCATCCCAGTAATAAAGTAAATTTATGTTTTTTTTCATGTTCATTAATTTCCAATAATGTCCAAGACTTCTTTGTGGAGGAATTTATTGCTAGATGCAATTATACCACCATCACTTTCAGAATCAATTTTTACTCCATTCCAGTCTGTAACTAAGCCACCGGCCTCTTCTATAATAGGTATTGTTGCTGCAATATCATGCCAAGATAAATTATGTTCTATAACAATATCGATAAAACCAGCTGAGAGTAAAGCAAAGTTGTGACAATCACCTCCCCATACAGAATTTATGCATTTATTCTCTACATTTTTAAAAAGCTTTAATTGCTTTTCATTGAACATGTTTGGTGAAGTGCATGCAATCGAAGCTGAGTGAATTGATCTAGTATTTTTTGTTTTTATTATATTTCCATTTAAATATGCACCATATCCTTTGACCCCAATATAGGTTTCTTCAAGCACTGGTATGTCAATTAAACCAGCTATTGGTTTATTCCTATCGTATAAACCTACTAAAGTCCCAAATGTTGGTTTTCCAGTGATAAAAGAGCGAGTCCCATCTATAGGATCGATTATCCAGTTATATTTAGAACCTGTAATTTTATCAGGAAATTCTTCACCTCTTATTTCGTCGTCAGGGAAATTTTTGTAGATTAAACTTCTAATATTTTTTTCAGCTGATTTGTCAGCTTCTGTAACAGGGCTTAAATCTGCTTTTGTCTCTACATCTGTAATTTTTCTAAATAAAGGAAGTATTATCTTTCGATTTTCTAAAACTAATAAATTAAGAAAGTCATTTAATTTATTAAATTCTACCAAATTTTATGAACCCATTCCTTCTTTTTCTTTTTGGATTTCTTCATCTGATGGGAGATTAGCAGGTGTATCAGCCAGACTTCTTAACCAAAGTAATATATTCGCTCTGTCTTTTTCTTTTTTAAGACCAGCATAATTCATCTTAGTCCCCTTCATGTATTCTTTGGGCTTGAGTAGAAATTGATTTAGGGAAGAGTAATCCCATTTACCACCAAAGGCCATCAATGCTTTCGAATATTTGTAACCATCAACTTGGCCCATTTCACGATTAAGAACATTCCATAGATTAGGCCCTACCTTATTAGGACCGCCAGCATTAAAACTATGACAAGCTGCACATTTTTTTGATAGTTTTTTACCAGCATCAATGTCAGCATTTGCTATCATTGCTAAAATTGGCACAATTTTAATAGGTGCTGAAGCAACTGCTGAGGCTTCAGTAATTGCACCCTCAGGAACTTCAATTGGGTATGAATTTTTTGATGAATGTTTATCATCCGAATGGTGGTCGTCATGGTGACCATCTGCTCCTTGCATAAAAGATGCAAACTTACCTGCGCCTATCATTAAAAGGCACGCGCATAGAAAACCAGCAACAACTTTATTAAATGCTAAAGGATCATTCATAGAAAAAACTCATTTATTAAATAATTAAAAATTATGCTATTGTTATATTTTACTTTAAAATACAAATTAATCTCAACAAAATTTATTCATAATGATGATATATATAAAGCAAGCAAAAGTTGCAAGATTAAGATCCAAATAAAATGTTAAAACCCATAATAATAATCCCATCAAGATTAGGATCAACCAGACTACAAAAAAAAGCACTGAAAATAATCAATGGCAAACCTATG
Organism: uncultured SAR116 cluster alpha proteobacterium; assembly: GCA_902612965.1. Lineage (GTDB taxonomy): Bacteria > Pseudomonadota > Alphaproteobacteria > Puniceispirillales. The sequence goes on from CACMFN010000001.1 coordinate 57,497, forward strand.
ATTTGTCATGTCTGGTCAAATGCATTAAAGGCTAATTTAGGACCGGTAGTGGTAGCCACTGATTCAGAAAAAATAAGCAATGTTATAGATGCCAAAGGTGGAAATGCAATTCTCACAGATGCTAATCACCATTCTGGTTCTGATAGAATTTATGAGGCACTTAGTAAGTTTGACCCTGATTTCAATTATGATTTAATTATAAATTTACAAGGTGATATGCCAATATTTGACCCCGGAGTATTGCAAAATTTAGTGTCAAAAATTAAAAGTGAAGATATTACTACTTTAGTTTGCAAAGCCAACTTTGATGAAATTTCTGATCCAAATGTAGTTAAAGCAGTAATATCATGGGATAAAAGTGACGATGATTATGGAACAGCTCTTTATTTTAGCCGAACGCAAGTTCCATACAATGCATACACCTACTGGCATCATGTCGGAATTTATGCGTGGAAAAGAAAAAGTTTAAAAAAATTTATTTCATTTCCTGTGTCTAATCTTGAGAAAACAGAAAAATTAGAGCAACTTAGAGCTTTAGAGAATGGTATGATAATAAAAGTAGTAAAAACTAAAGATCACTTTATTGGGGTTGATACTCAAAAAGATTTAAATAAGGTAAGAAATAAAATTAAAAATCAATCTGAAAGTAGTTGAATGTCTCAAAAAGTAAATAACCCAGATAATACTATAGCTTTTCAAGGTATCCCAGGTGCTTATTCTGAAATGGCTTGTTTAAGTAATTTTAATACAATGGAAACTTTAGCATGTCCTTCATTTGAACAAATGATTTCTAGCGTTCAAGACAATAAAGCTAAATTAGCAATGGTGCCTGTTGAAAATTCAACTGCAGGCAGAGTAGCTGACATACATCATTTACTTCCTGAGTCTGGATTATTTATTATTGGAGAAACTTTTTTTAGAGTAAATCATATGCTTTTGGGCCCAAAAGGTTCAAAATTAGAAAACTTAAAAGAGGTAAGGAGCCATGCACAAGGTTTGGCTCAATGCAGACAAAATATAAATAATCTAAATCTAATTCCTGTAATTCACCCTGATACTGCTGGAGCAGCTAAGGAGGTTTCAGAGTTAAATCATAAATCTATTGGTGCAATAGCATCTCATTTAGCAGCTAAACGATATAATTTAGAAATTCTTAAAGAAAATTTTGAAGATAGTAGCCACAATACGACACGATTTTTAATAATGAGCAAATCATTTGAAATGCCAAAAATTAGCAAAAAGAAATATATAACAACAATTGTTTTTTCAACTAGATCAGTTCCTGCGGCACTTTATAAAGCCTTAGGTGGTTTTGCAACAAATGGAATCAATTTAACAAAGCTAGAATCATATATGATTAATGGTAGTATGACAGCAACTCAATTTTATGTAGATATTGAAGGTCATCCTGAAACATCAGCAATGAAACACGCTTTAAAAGAGTTGGAGTTCTACTGTGGTGAGAAGAAAGTTAAAATCTTAGGAACTTATTTAGCATCACCATTGAGGAAAAGCTAAATAATTAAATAGAATATTTATACTTGAAAGTTTCCTTGAACTGTATCATACAGACATGGGAAGCTGTTTGGACAGATGTCTTGCGAACTCGGTCAGGATCGAAAGGTAGCAGCCGTAACAAGTTTTATTTGGGTCAGGCAGTTTCCTGCGTAAATGATTCTAAGAGCATTTCAATTTGATGGTTAACGAAAATAAAAATAATGTTACAGATTCTATTCATAGAGTTCTTGCAAGAAAATATAGGCCTCTAAATTTCACAAAACTTGTTGGCCAAAATAATTTAATCAAAACATTATCTGGATCAATTGAAAGAGGCAGATTAGCACATGCTTACATACTTACAGGCGTAAGAGGCGTCGGTAAAACATCAACAGCTAGAATTATTGCAAAGTTATTTAATTGCACAAATCCAGAGAAATCATCTGAAATTGCCATTAACCCTTGTGGTGTATGTGACTCTTGTTTGGGAATTGCGGAAGGGAAAAATATAGATGTTCTGGAAATTGATGCAGCTAGTAATACAGGTGTAGATAATATCAGGGAGTTAATTGATGGAGTTGGATACAAACCTTTAACATCTAAATTTAGAGTTTATATAATAGATGAAGTTCATATGCTATCAAAAGGTGCATTTAATGCACTCCTGAAAACTTTAGAAGAACCACCAGAACATGTTAAATTTATATTTGCAACTACCGAAATTAGAAAAGTTCCAATAACAATACTTTCAAGGTGCCAAAGATTTGACTTACAAATAGTTCCTTCTAAAATTTTAATTGACCATCTTAAATGGGTTTGTGAAGAGGAAAAGATAAATTTTACCTTAGAAGCACTTCAAATAATTGTTAGGGTATCTGGAGGATCGGTTAGAGACGCTCTTTCTTTATTAGACCAGTCAGCCTCAATAAGTGGTGATGACATTAAATCTGAAACTATATCCTTTATGCTAGGTTTACCAAGCAGGGTATCAAGTATTGAAATTTTAGAAAATATTTTTGATAGTAACATAGAAAATGCACTAAAGATTTATGACAACGTTATTAATCATGGTACTAACGGTGAAATCCTAATTGGAGATATGCTTGATATAATACATTTGTCTACCCGCATAAATATCAGTGGTGAAAAAAATTTAGATACTTTTATGAACTCAATTCCAGATGGTGAAAAAGCTGGTATTTTAAAAATTTCTAAAATATCTCTCCCGGGTTTAACAAGAGCATGGCAAATTTTATTAAAAGGAATTGAAGAAATAAGGGCTGCACCTAATCCAGATGAAGCAGGTTCGATGATACTTATTAGGTTAGCTTATTCTTGCAATTTACCAGACCCTGCTTCTTTAGTGAAGAAAATCCAAGCTTCTCTCGAAGATAATAAATCAACATTTAACGATTCTTTAGAAGAAAAGGATGATGGTAAAAAAAATACATCTGAGATTATTAATGACCTGCAAGAAATAAATTCTATTGATAACAAAACAACTTTAGCAGATGTCAATACTTTTGAGGATCTTGTTGAAATATTTAAAATTAAAGGAGAGTTACTTCTTCATGCTCAATTATTGTCTTGCGTTCATTTAATTTCTTTTGAAAAGGGAAAATTAGAAATTAGTATTAGTGGTAATACCAATAATAATATTGCAAAGGATATATCGAAATTTTTAAAAAACTGGACTGGTGAAGATTGGTTTATAAGTATAGTCGATGACCAAGGCACTGAAACTTTAGATCACAAAAATGAGAGAAAAGCTCAAGAAGAAATTGAAAATACAAAAAACACGCCAGAAATGCAAAAAGTTTTAAAAGCCTTTCCAAATGCAGAATTGAAATCAGTAAATAATAAAAATAAATGAGTTTCATATTCTTCTTAATAAATAAAAAAAGACATGATCAACTCTGAAATTGATCATTTAGTGAGGCTGATTTCAAAATTGCCTGGCTTAGGGTTGAGATCAGCAAGAAGAATTGTTTTGCATTTGTTAAACAATAAAGAAAAAGAAATGCTAGTCCTTTCTGATGAAATAAAGGATGTTGCTGAACGTGTTAAATTTTGTGTTATTTGTGGGAATATGGATACAAGCGAAGAATGTTATATTTGTAAAGATGAAAAAAGAGATGTATCCACTATTTGTGTTGTTGAAAATGTAGGTGACTTATGGGCTATTGAAAGGTCAGGTGTTTTTTCTGGGAAGTATCATGTTCTTGGTGGTGTCTTATCAGCATTAGATAATATAGGTCCTGATGATTTAAAAATTGGTCAATTGGTTCAAAGAGCAAAAAGTGAAAAAATAAAGGAAGTAATTTTAGCTAATTCAGCAACGGTTGATGGGCAAACCACAGCGCACTATATAGCTGATCAACTAAGTAGTACAGATATAATACTATCAAGATTAGCACAAGGATTGCCAATGGGAGGTGAGTTAGATTTTCTTGATGATGGAACAATTACTCAAGCTTTAAGAGCAAGGTCAAAATTACAAAATTAAATTTTTTTGTTTTTTATTAATCGAAGAGCGTTTAATTTAATAAATCCTTTTGCATCAGTTTGATCATAATTGCTGTTACTGTCTTCAAAAGTTACCAAAGATTGATCATATAAGGAATTTTCCGATTTTCTACCTGTTATAATGATATTACCTTTATAAAGTTTGAGTCTAACAACACCATTAACACTCATGGAAGCCTTATCAATTAAAGCTTGCATCATTTCACGTTCAGGTGAAAACCAAAACCCATTATAAATTAATTTTGCATACTTAGGCATGATTTCATCTTTTAAGTGGGCTTCTTCTCTATCAAGAGTAATGGATTCAATAGCTCTGCGTGCGTAAAGTAAAATAGTTCCACCTGGAGTTTCATAAACACCCCTTGATTTCATGCCAACAAATCTATTTTCAACAATATCAATTCTTCCAATACCGTTTTTCCCTCCAAATTCATTCAATTTTTTTAAAATTTGTGCTGGTTCTAATTTTTTTTGATTTAATGCTATGGGGTCACCTTTACTAAATTCAATTGTTATCTCAGTAGGTTTATCTGGAGCTTCCATTGGATTGACTGTTCTTGAATATACATATTCTTCTGGTTCTATCCATGGATCCTCAAGAATTTTACCTTCTGCCGAAACATGAAGTAGATTTGCATCAACGCTAAAAGGAGCCTCGCCCCTTTTATCTTTTGAGATTGCGATTTGATGCTTTTCTGCATATTCTATGAGTTTTGTTCTTGAAGAAAGCTCCCATTCTCTCCAAGGAGCTATAACTTTTATGTCGGGGTCTTGGGCAAGGTAAGATAGCTCAAATCTTACTTGATCGTTTCCCTTTCCAGTGGCACCATGTGCTACTGCATCAGCTCCCTCAAATTTAGCTATTTCAATTTGGCGTTTTGCAATCAGTGGTCTTGCTATACTCGTTCCTAATAAATACATTCCCTCATAAATTGTATTACATCTAAACATCGGAAATACATAGTCTTTGACAAATGTATTTTCTAAGTTTTCTATATATATTTTTTTTACACCAAGGGTTTGAGCTTTCTTTCTTGCTGGTTCAACTTCTTCACCCTGACCAATATCAGCAGTGAAAGTAATAACTTCACACTGATACTTTTCTTGTAACCATTTTAATATTACTGAAGTATCTAAGCCTCCGGAATAGGCTAATACAATTTTGGAAGGATTATGAATATTCATTTATTTTGGCTTTCTAATTTAAAAATTACTGACTTAAATTGAAGCTATAACTTGTTCTTAAAATTAATTACTTTTATAATTTGCATAATAACTACAGGAGCTATTTATGGCAAAGGTTTTATCACATGAAGAGATTATACAAATTTTAAAGCAATTTGATGAAAAGTGGGAGATTGAAGATAATGGAAAAAAGTTGAAAAAAGAATTTAAATTTAAGTCTTTTATAGAGGCATTCTCTTTTATGACCAAAATTGCAATTTATGCAGAAAAAAAAGATCATCATCCAGAATGGTCGAATGTATATAACAGAGTTGAGATTTGTTTAACTACTCATGATGCGGGTGGAATAACAGAAAAAGATGTTGATTTAATTAATTTTATTGAAAAAAAATAATTTATGCTAAAAAAAAGAGTACTTGAAAATCCTCAAATACTTGGTTGGTTAGGAATTCTTCCATTTATTTTTACATCTTTTTTTGTTTTGTTTGAAATCAGGTTTTCATTAGAATTAAAAGTCTTGGGATTACTTTATGCTTCGTCTATTTTAGGGTTTTTAGGTGCTGTTTACTGGGGCTATCTTCTAAAATCTGAGACTCATGAAAGCATTCTATGGGCATGGGGAATTGCAACATCATTAGTAGCTTGGTTTTCATTAATAGTTATATTTTTATTTAACTACTATTTATTGGCCTCATTAATATTATCTTTAGGTTTTATTATTTCGCTGATTGTCGATAATAAGAATTTTTCCTCTTATAGTTGGTATGTTAATTTAAGATTAAAGCTCACATGTGTTGCAATTATATGCACATTAATAAATGGTTTATTTTAAAAAAATGAGAGGCTACTTTGGAATTGGTGTTGAAAATGTATCTAAAGCAATGAATGCTGGCGCTGTTATGAGAACGGCACATGCTTTTGGAGCAAACTTCTCATTTTTTGTTGGAGGACCACTAAATAAAGATGAAATAAGGTTGTCAGATACATCAAATACAGAAAATAGCCTGCCTACTTATTATTTTAATGGCGTTAAAGATTTAAGTCTTCCAAAAGGATGCAAATTAGTTGGTATTGAGTTACTTGATGATGCAGAATACTTACCATCATTTAAGCACCCAAGATTAGCAGCGTATATTCTTGGGTCTGAGAGATATGGTTTAAGTAAAGAAATATTGGAGAAATGTGATAAGATTATAAAAGTTCCTACGAAATTTTCATTAAACTTAGCACTTACTGGAGGTATTGTTTTATATGATAGGATAATATCTATGAAAAATTTTGATAACCGGCCATTAATTTAATGAAATATAAGACATTTTGTTGCCATAAAACAAAAGTAGTATATTTAGGTATTGTAATTTATGTGAATAATTTTTTTACTTAATTCTTTTATAAAAAAGTTATATAATTACAAAAAATTTTAATATTAAAAAATCATTTTGAGGTTCTAATGAAAATTATTCTGTTAAATATTTTAATTTCAATTTTTTTCTCATTTAATGCATTATCCGAAACACTTATTTTAGGTGTTGAACGCGATTGGACTGCTTACAGATCAGATAATGGTGATAAAAGAACTTGTTTTGTTTCAAGTGAGCCTAAATCCTCAAAAGGAGACTATAAAAAAGAAAATAGAGGTGACGTAAGAGTTTATGTAACTCATGGGCCAGCTCAGGATGTTACAAATGAAGTTTCAATCAAGGCAGGTTATGATCATAAAGAGCAATCGATTGTAAAATATACTATTGATGGAAAGAAGTTTTCATTGTTTACGTTAAAAGATCGAGCTTGGGCTGAGACACCAGAATTAGACTCAAAAATTGTTTCTGCAATGAAAGCTGGAAATAAATTACTAGTTTCAGGAACATCTTCAAGGGGTACTGACACTGAAGACACATATTCTCTTTTTGGTTTTACCGCAGCTCTTAAGTTAATTGATAAAGCTTGTGGAAGATAATAAATTCAAAACAAGCATTTCTAGTCTTGAAAACAATCCAAAAACTAACTTATTGGGCTTAACAAAAGCTGAAATAAAATCATTATTAAATAAAATAAATTTACCAAATTTTCGAGCAAGCCAAATTTGGAATTGGATTTACAGGTCAGGTACTATTGATTTTAATGAAATGACAAATATTTCAAAAGAATTAAGGTCTCTTCTATCAAAAAATTTTAATATTTGGAGGCCAAAAATCTCCTCAACACATCACTCTCAAGATGGCACGATTAAATGGCTGTTAAAACTGGATGATGGAAATGAAGTTGAAACTGTATGGATACCTGATGAAGAAAGAGGCACTCTTTGTATTTCTAGTCAAGTTGGTTGCACGCTAACATGTAAATTTTGTCATACTGGCACTCAAAGATTAGTAAGAAATTTATCTTCTTCAGAAATTGTAGGTCAAGTAATGTTAGCTATGGATCAACTTAAAGACTGGCCATCTGCTTCTGAAAATCGTCTGCTCACTAGTATAGTTTTAATGGGCATGGGGGAACCTTTGTTTAATTATGATAATGTAAAAAAAGCTATTGAAATTATCATGGATCACTCTGGCATTAGTTTATCTAGAAGGCGAATAACATTATCAACATCTGGAATTGTTCCAGAAATAAAAAAATGTGGTGATGATTTAGGTGTTAATTTAGCAATATCTTTGCATGCTACCAACGATAATCTCAGAAATGAACTGGTACCAATTAATAAAAAGTATGACATAAAGCAACTTTTAGACGCTGTTAGATCTTATGCAAGAATCTCAAATTCTAGAAGGGTAACTTGGGAATATGTAATGTTAAAAGGTGTAAATGATACTGCTCAAGATGCAAAAAATTTAGTTAAATTAATTAAAGGAATTCCATCAAAAATTAATCTTATTCCATTTAATGAATGGCCATGTTCGCCATATGAATGTTCAGAAGAAGATAGTATTAATAATTTCGCTAAAATTATAATGAAAGCTGGCTATGCAAGTCCAATTAGGACCCCAAGAGGAAGAGATGTTATGGCAGCTTGTGGTCAGTTAAAATCACTATCGATAAAACAAAAAAACTAGATATAAAAACTCTTTGAAAACTTGAAAAATTAAGTAATAATATATAAATATATTTTAAATTATTTATTATTTAGGAGTTTTTACATGCAAGATCCTCGTTTTATGTCATCAACACAGGCACAAGCTGCCAATATTGATGCTGGATTAAGAGCTTACATGTTAGGTGTGTACAACCACATGACAATCGGTATGGCTATTACTGGTTTTTTTGCATATCTAACAAAAATTTTGTCAGTCACATCTGAAGGAATGCTAACTCCTTTTGGAGCTGCTATTTACACTAGTCCACTTAAATGGTTAGTAATGCTTGCTCCTTTAGGGATGGTTTTTTGGCTATCTGCAAAAGTTCAAACTATGAAGCCAGAAACTGCTAGAAATCTTTTTTACGCATTTGCTGCAATTATGGGTATTTCTTTATCTTCACTACTATTAGTGTTCACGGGGGAATCCGTTATAAGAGTTTTCTTTCTGACAGCTGCTTCATTTTCAGCATTAAGTATTTACGGCTATACAACAAAGAAGAACTTAACAAGCCTAGGGTCATTTTTGATCATGGGTTTGGTTGGTTTAATTTTAGCATCAATTGTTAATATATTTTTAGCTTCAAGTGCTATGCAGTTTATTATTTCGGTTGTTGGAGTGTTGATTTTTGCAGGTTTAACTGCTTATGATACCCAAAGGATTAAGTTAATGTATATGGCTTCTGACGATAGAGGTACAGCACTAAAGAAATCAATAATGGGCGCTTTAACTCTCTACTTAGATTTCATTAATATGTTTATAATGTTATTACAATTATTGGGTAACAGAGAATAGATCTTAGGTAGCCCTTTATTTATTTAAAGGGCTATCTTTTTCCCATATTTTATTAAGAAAATTTTCCAAGTCTAAATAATCATTGAGCAATAAATTATTTCTTATTTTGGCTATCGTTCCTTTAGCTTTAAAAACTTGCCCAGAAAGATAAGACATATCTTTAACTCGGCTTATTGTTGCGGTTCTAATTTTGGCATACTCAATTAATGATAAGTTAATATCATCATTGCTTGATAAAACCTTGAATAAAGTGAAACCATCTAAAAATGTTTGAGCTGCACCTTGTGCTAAATGAGGATAAATGGGATGTGCTGCGTCACCAATCAAAAAAATTTGACCACTATTGTAAATTTCCTCACTCGATATTTTGCTTGTTTTAACCGGTTTCCATTCAACATTATGAAGTTTTTTAAACTCCTCTTGTTTAGATTTATTTAGCTTTTCAATGGAATTTTTTCCAACTAGAATTAGATTTAAATAATTAAACTCTGAGTAAGGATAGTAAACTAAATGCCAACCATCATTTAGCCATAAATTTACTGAAGATTGGAATAATGCCCTATTATTTTTTTTGGCACTCAGGGTACCCCTATAAATAAGTGTCTTATTTGAATTTTGGTTAATGTTGCCAGTTTGCAATCTACAAACACCATCACTACCATCAGCACCTATAATTATCTTAGTTACAAAAACATTACCTAAAGAGGTAATACAATTATAGTAATTGCCCCTTTTCTCAATGGATATAATTCTTTCCTCAAAAACAGTCACAGAAGAATTTTTTTTAAAAGATAATTTTATGACTGACAAAAGCTCTTGTCTTGCTACAGAAAAATAATGATTATTTACATCGATTGATGAAAGGTCTTGTTTTAAAAACTGATCTCTAACTCTAATCATTGCAATAGGTGTTAGATGCTTCTTCAAATCATTGAATATTCCTAGACCTTTTAATGCATCTATAGAATTTGGAGGCACTTGTATAGCGCCATTTAAGCTTTTATTTTTTGGAGCAAACCATAATGCTTTTATATTTAATTTTGCACAAACATAGGCAGCAATAGATCCAGCTATGCCATCACCTATAATAATTAGTTCAGAAACTTCCTTTTGCATGAATTATATCTATTAAATTATACGTTAATATAGTTATGATATAATATAATTCTAAATTAAGTTTTAAATAAATTATGATTAATATTATATTTGATACCGATCCAGGAGTAGATGACGCATTTGCATTGCTTTATGCATTAAACCATCCAAATATTAATGTTTTAGGAATTACAACAGTCTTTGGCAATGCGCCTCTTGAAACCTCAACAAAAAATGCTTTAATTTTATCTGAAATGGCTCACAAAGGCACAATTGTTTATCAAGGAGCTAATAAACCCTTAGAAAGAAAGATAACGAATTATCCATCATTTATCCATGGCCATGATGGTTTAGGAGATACTAATCATCCACAGCCTAAATTTAATGCAAGTAAATTAGATGCAGTACAATTTATTATAAATGGAATTAATGAAAACTCTGGAAATATTAACTTAGTTGCTGTTGGACCACTTACAAATATTGCAAATTCCATAAAACTAGATCCATCAATCGCAAATAAAGTAAATTCTCTATTAATCATGGGTGGATCATGGTTAGCTGGTGGAAATATTACACCAGTTGCAGAAGCAAATATTTATAATGACCCGGAAGCAGCAGAAATTGTTTTTAAATCAGGTTTGCCAATTATAATGGTTGGTTTGGATGTAACACACAAAGTTTTTTTGTCACAAAAAGATATAGATAAATTATCTTCTCTAAATAATTCAGGAAAGTTTTTAAAGAAAATTTCAAATATTTATATGAAGTTTTATAAAGACACAAAAGATATGGATGGTTGTTTTTTTCATGATGCAACCGCTGTAATAGCAATGACAAATCCAGAATTTTTTAAATATAAAGTTGCTAGAGTTTATGTTTCACAAGATAATTTGACACGAGGACAGACAGTAGTCTATTTAAAAGACTTAAAACATGAGATAGAAATTAATGATAATAGAGGTTTTGTTCAGGTTTTATATGATGTTGAAAGTAAAAAAGTTATTTCTGAATACTTAAAAGTTGCTATAAATTATATGCATTAAATTATTATGTTTTTCACTTTATCAAAAATGATAGGTTTTTTTTTAAACGCCTATAATTTAATTTTTTTTTCAATCTTAATTTATATTTTACTATCTAAAAGCAGATTTTACTTTTTAAGAGGTTTGTCGTATTCTTTTGGTTTGCTTGCGCTATTTGTAATAATTATTGGTGGTTTTAAATACATACCCAATTATTTAATTTGGAAATTTGAAAATTTTATTGAAATTCAGAAACCTGTTAATCCTGATGGAATAATTTTGTTAGGTGGATCATTTACTGGATCAATTAAGGCTTTAGAAGAAAATCAAGTTGGCTTGGGTGGTAAAGCTGAGAGAGCAGTTGAAGCATTAAGATTGCTAAAAAATAACAAAAATTCAATATTATTATTCGTTGCTGATTCATCAGTGCTTTCTTCAGACCTTTTAAGTGAAGCTGAACAAGCAGAGAAGTTTTTTGAAATGTTTAAAGTAAATCAAAAAAGATTAATAATTAAAAAAATTGCTAACAATACCTACCAAGAAAGTATAGCAATTGCAGAACATCTAAGGAAAAGTGGAGGAAAATGGATTTTGGTTACTTCTGCACTTCACATGCCACGGGCTATTGCATTGATGCAATCTAGAGATATAGGGGATAGTATAATTTATCCTTATGCCACAGATTTTACAGCTTTATTACCAAAGTTTAATTTTAATTTTAGCTTTAGTAATATAGGAAGATTAGATGGTTTTATTCATGAAATTTTTGGTTTATTTGCATACAGGATTACAGGCAGAACAAACACATTGTTTCCAAACTTAAATTTGATTCCGGTTAATTTTAATTAATCATAAGTTCTTTTTTGGCTTTGTTTAATGCCATTATGATAGTTTCTCTCCAGTCATAAATTTTGTTGTATTTTTTTGATGCTTCGGGGAAAAGAACTGCTCTAGAAGAATTAATTAATCCTCCTTCGTAAATGTTTTCATTCAAAATTAGTCCTGAAAAAGCGTTTTGAGCACTTCCACCTTGTGCACCGAAACCTGGAACTAAAAATAAATGATTAGGAAGAATTTTCCTTATCAACTGTGCTTCTTTAGGTTTAGTTGCACCAACAACTATACCAATATTGCTATAACCAGATTTTCCTAAATTAAGTGGTAATTTTTCTTGTATTAATTTTGATATTTTTAAAAATACACTTTCACCATTTACTTCGAGGCTCTGAATATCTTTTGATCCTGAGTTAGATGTTTTTAGTAAAATGAAAACACCTTTTCCCTTTTCTTTAGCTATTTTAATAAAAGGATCTATAGTTTCTAGTCCCATCCATGGATTAACAGTTAATGCATCTGCATAAAAATGAGAGTTATCACCCAACCACGCATTTGCATAAGCTTCAGAAGTAGAACCTATGTCACCTCTTTTTGCATCCATTATTATTGGAAAATCTAAATCTTTTGCAAATCTTGAAATTTTTGCTAACAGAGAAAATCCTTCGGGCCCCCATTCCTCAAAGAAAGCAGCTTGAGGTTTCAATGCTGCTACTTTTCCTTTTGCAAGATTAATTACTTCAAACAAAAAATCTTCAATATCAGTTAGATGCAATTGACTTGATTTTTTTTTAAATAAATCTGGTATTAAGTTTTTGTGTGGGTCTAGGCCTAAGCAGAGTGGGGAGCCTGTTTCTCTTGTTTTTTCTGTAATTTTATCTGCAAAATGCACAATTAATGATTATGGATTTTTTTAAATTTATCCTTTTGGTCTTGTGATGCTTCTTTTTGATATTTCTGTTTCCATTCATCATAAGGCATTCCATAGATTTTCTCTCTAGCTTCTTTATCTGATATATCTAAATTCAATTTAATGCTCTCTTCTCTATACCATCTTGAAAGGCAGTTTCTACAGAAACCAGCTAAATTCATCAAATCAATGTTTTGAACATCTTTTCTTTCATCTAAATGTGATAGCAGCCTCTTAAGCGTGGCTGCTTCAATTTCATTTTCTAGTGAGCTTTTCATTACAATCCTTCGAATATTATTTATCAAATAACTTAATACAATCATTGTCTCAATCCAATATAAATATTAGTTATTGCAATTAAAAAAAAAAATACTAGTCTAGTACTTGTTCTTAAAAAATATTAAAGCGCTTTGTCCGAAGTAAAAAAAAATTTAAATCCTGATGTCACAAGCCATAGATTTAATAAATTAAGGGCAGCCCATCAAACTGAACTTGCCGAAGATTACGTGGAAATGATTTTTGAACTAATTAATGAAAAAGGAGAGGCAAGGTCTGTTGATTTAGCAGAAAGGTTTGGTGTTAGCAATCCAACGGTTAATGCTTCAATACAAAGGCTTCAAAAAGATGGACTAGTTCAAACAATGCCTTATAGATCAATTTTTCTTACTAAAAAGGGCGAGGAACTAGCAAAATTTTGTAAAAATAGGCATGAAATTGTCTATAAGTTCTTATTAAACATTGGTGTTGCTCCTGAAGTAGCTCATAGTGACGCTGAAGGTCTTGAGCATCATGTAAGCATAGAAACTCTTGAAGCATTTAAAAATTATATAAAATAAAAGATTACATTCATAATTTTTCAATCAGATAAATATTGATTTTCCTATTTTTTTTCTTAGAAATTTGAACATCTGAAACTCCAACTTTCACTGCGTTGTAACCAACTGTATAACTTTCAGGAATTTTTGTAATTTCTGAAGCATAATAAAAAATTTTATTTTCTTTATCCGTTAATGGATAATGAAGTTGGTAGTGGTTGGAAGGAGATTTTGAGCTTTCTGGAACTCTAATTTTAATATTTTCATTTCTTAGGTAATAAATTAATTCAGCTGCAATGCCACGTCTATCAACTAAGACAACATCACTTTTTTCCTTAGATATTGTATCTTTTAAATCCTCACTTAGAATATTCCACCCCTTTAATTTTCTTAGTGGATCTGACTTTAAATCAATGAAAATAAGATTGCCATTAAATGAAACAATTAAAATAAAAATACAAATAAAAAAATTTGAGAAAATTGTGAGCACTGCAAATTTGATCCTCTTACTTAATAAATAACCACATAAAATTGTTATTGCAGGTAGTGCAGAAGCCGCCCAATTTGCATTTGCTTCTGAGAAAAAACCTTGGATAAACATTAAGATATAAACTGGAAAGATAAAATATAATAAAAACATAGATAATTTATTTAATCTTTTAATATTGTAAGCTGTGAGTAAAAATACAATAAAAAGTAATGGTCCTAATATTGCCACTTGAGCAATCAGGAATGTTAATGAACCGAATAGAGAGTAACTTGGAGCATCAATGACAGCATTTGACGAGAGATGGTTAATTGTATGAAAATTATTAAAATAATTCCAAATTAAATTTGGTAAAGAAACAATAATAAAATTTAGTACGAATAAGAATAAATCTCTTAATTTAATATTTTTTTCATTCTGAAAATTAATAATATAAAAAATAATTAAGCCCAAGGGTAAATATAAAGCTGCATATTTAGCATACAATGCTAACCCTGCAATTAATCCTGCTAAATTCCATAGAAATAAATTGTCTGAATTATAAGCTTTGACTATTACTAACAGTGAAGTTGTCCATATGAGCATTAATGGTGTATCCGTAGACATTAAAAATGACCCAACTCCAACAATTGGCAAGGTTAACCATATTAAAGAGGATAAAAAATGAGCTAAATAATTATCATTAATTTCTTGTGATAATCTAAAAATTACCAAAGCATTTATTCCATGTATAAGAGGAGCGAAAATTCTAATTGAGTAATCATAATCGCCAAAAATATTATTTGAAACATGGATTAGCCATGCAATCATAGGAGGTTTTGAAAAATAACCCCAATTTAGTTCTTTACTCCAAAGCCAATACTGAGCTTCATCAGCTGATAATTCTAATGGAGTACTTATTATTGCGAAAACTCTCAATAAGATAAAAGTTAAAACAATTATAATTAATGAACTAATTAAAAATTTTTGAGGAATTATGTTTTTCATTAATAATCTTTTATTAATTGTAAGTTACCTATCTAAAACTATATAAATTATTATAAAGAAAAAATAAATTACGAAGAGTGTCACATGAACAGTTCAAATAATGAAATTGTAAACGAAGTTAATGCAATAATAGATGAATTTGGGTTTTTTGATGACTGGGAAGATAAGTATGCATATTTGATCGATATGGGCAAAAAACTTGAACCAATGGATGAAGAACTTAAAGTTGAAGAAACTAAACTTAGAGGTTGCCAGTCTACAGTATATTTTTATTCTGAAAAAAATAATGAAGGGTTAGTTAACTTTAAGGCTTTTTCTGATGCAGCTATAGTCCAAGGGCTTATAGCGCTTTTATTAAGAGTCTATAACAATAGAAGCAGTTCTGAAATCTTAAGCACACCAATAGAATTTATTTCTCAAATTGGTTTAAATGAACATCTTTCCGTAACTAGAAAAAACGGTCTTTCATCAATGGTTTCAGCTATAAAAAATGCTGCTAAGGTTTAAAATTCTTATTCTTGAAATCTAGTATCTCTAGGTGAAATTCCAAATTGAACCTTGTAGCATTTTGAAAAGTGTGATGATGAGGTAAAGCCGCTGGCTAAAGCAACTGACAAAATTGACATTGAAGTTTGCATTAATAAATTTTGGGCTCTTTCTAATCTTAATTTTAGATAGTATTGATTAGGGGTATTAGATATATATTTTTTAAATAATCTTTCAAGTTGTCTAAGGGAAATATTTGATTTAAAAGCTAGCTCTTTTTGAGACAGGGGTTCTTCAAGATTTTCTTCCATAATAGATACAGCATTTAAGAGTTTAGGATGACTGACACCTAATCTTGATCTAAGATCCATCCTTTGAAAATCATTAGGAAGCCTTATTCTTTCATGGATTAACTGATCTGATATACTTTTAGCTAAATTATTTCCATGCATTCCTGAGATAATATTAAGCATAAGATCAAGTGAAGATGTTCCACCCGAACAAGAAAATCTGTCTATATCAATCTCATATAAATTATTTGTGAACAGCAAATCAGGAAACTCTTCTCTAACACCAGATAAATTTTCCCAATGAATTGTAGCTTTTTTATTCGTAAGCAGGCCAGCTTTTGCTAATATATAACTTGCTGTGCATAATGAACCTAAGCTAATACCATTTCTGCTGACTCTTCTAAGAGCAGCAAGTAATTTTTTATTTATTTTATCTTTAATATTTATTCCGCTGCAAACAAATAGTATATCAGTTTGTAATTTTTCTTCATTTAAATTCTCTGTATCAATTGATATTCCGTTTGAGCAGAACACCTTTTGGTTATTGAGGCTTAAAAATTCCCATTCAAATAATTTTTTCTTACTAATTCTATTTGCAGTCCTTAATGGTTCAAGCGCTGAAGCAAAAGCAATCATAGAAAATTCTTCGACTAGTAAAAAGCTTATTTTTGTAATCTTATTCTGAGTATTTATCACTTTGAAATTGTAAGTCCTTATTTGAGAGTATAAAAGTTTAAACTAAAATTAAAATAAATATATTTTATGACGAAAATCAACAATATTAAGTCGTAAAGAGAATTAAAAAAAACTTAAACACGACATTAATTAAATTACTTAAATTTCTTAAAGGCAAATAAATGAGCAGTGATATTGAAATAGCAAGAAAAGCAAACATGGAACCAATTTTGGATATTGGGGCTAAGTTAGATATTCCTTTCAAAGCACTTAGACCATTTGGGCATTTTAAGGCAAAATTATCACCAACATGGCTACAAAACCAATCCGAGAAAAAAAATGCTAAATTAATTTTAGTTACTGCAATTAATCCCACACCGGCAGGAGAAGGAAAAACCACCACTTCAGTTGGTTTGAATGATGGTTTAAATTCAATTGGAAAAAAATCTATAGTTTGTCTTAGAGAGCCATCTCTTGGCCCTTGTTTTGGTATGAAAGGAGGTGCAGCTGGGGGAGGATATGCTCAAGTTGTACCTATGGAAGACATTAACCTACATTTCACAGGTGATTTTCACGCTATTACATCAGCACATAATCTATTATCTGCTATGATAGATAACCATATTTACTGGGGCAATAAACAAGAAATAGATCCAAGAAGAGTTACATGGAAAAGAGTCTTGGATATGAATGATCGAGCATTAAGAAATATTGTTGTTTCTCTTGGTGGAGTTAGCAATGGTTTTCCTAGAGAATCTGGTTTTGATATTACAGTTGCATCTGAAATCATGGCCATATTTTGCTTATCAGAAAATCTTGAAGATTTAGAGAAAAGACTTGGTGATATAATTATAGGTTATAGAAAAGATAAATCACCTGTATTTTGCAGAGATATTGGTGCTGATGGCGCAATGACAGTCCTTTTAAAGGAGGCACTCCAGCCAAATTTAGTACAAACTTTAGAAAATAACCCAGCTTTCATTCACGGCGGTCCTTTTGCAAATATTGCCCATGGATGTAATTCTGTTGTTGCAACACGTGCAGGCCTTGAATTAGGGGATTATGTAATAACTGAAGCTGGTTTTGGTGCTGATTTAGGGGCAGAGAAATTTTTAAATATTAAATGCAGGAAAGCCAATCTGAAGCCTGATGCAGTGGTAATTGTAGCTACAATTAGGGCATTAAAAATGAATGGTGGAATACCAAAAGATCAGCTTTCAAAAGAAAACGTAGGTGCGCTTGAGAAGGGTTCGGTCAATCTGCTTAGGCATATAGAAAATATCAAGAAATTTAATTTACCCGCGATTGTTGGCATTAACCACTTTGTCTCAGACACTGATAACGAGGTTGAAAAACTGCTTGATATAGTGTCAACATCTGGATCAGAAGCTATAGTATGTAAGCATTGGTCCGATGGATCAGAAGGAACAAAACAATTAGCACAAAAAGTAGTTGAAATATGTGACTCAAATGCTGCAGACTTTAAACCCCTTTATAAAGATGATCTTCCTCTAATTGATAAAATAAAATGTGTAGCTACGGAGATATACAGGGCTGCAGATATTTCTGCTGATAAGAAAATAATTAATCAATTAAATGACTGGGAGAAAGCGGGCTATGGAAATCTTCCAATTTGTATGGCTAAAACACAGTATTCATTCTCTGCTGACCCAAATTTACTTGGTGCTCCAGAAGGGCACATTATACCAATAAGAGAAGTTAGGATTTCTGCTGGTGCTGGGTTCATAGTTGTAATATGCGGCGATATAATGACTATGCCAGGATTACCAAGTGTACCAGCAGCTGAGAAAATTCATATAGATAAAGAAAATTTGGTTCAGGGACTTTTTTAGTTTAATTTGGTATTTGTGATCTCTGAAAAAGACAAAATTATAAGTATTTCAAATCCAAAAATTAAATATATAAAATCCTTACTTTTAAGAAAAAACAGAAACCAAACAGGATTATTCATTGCTGAAGGTGAGAGAACCTGTCGTGAGGCGATTGAGCATAAATGGAACCCAAAATATTTAATTTACAGTAATGAAAAAAATCAAACTATAAATTTCAATGATTTAATTTTTGAATGTAAGAAAAATAATGGTTTGGTTTTGAATGTAACTACCAAAATTATTGGAAAAATTTCAAAAAAAGATAACCCTCAAACTATACTGGGTGTCTTTGAACAAAAAATATTTAATATAGAGCATCTAATAGATGATGGTTCAATAGCTTGGCTGGCTATTGATAGAGTAAGGGATCCAGGAAACCTAGGTACTATTTTTAGAACTTGTAATGCTACAGGTATTAAGACAGTTATTCTTATAGGTAATTGTTGTGATCCATTTTCTCCAGAATGTGTAAGAGCGTCTATGGGGGCAATTTTTTCTATAAAAATATTATGTATAAGCTTAAATGATTTTCTTATTTGGAGTAATCAAAGAAAAAATAAGCTAATAGTAACAAGTCTTAAAGCAAATAAATTCTATACTGAATGCAACTGGGGTGAAAAACCTATACTTGTAATGGGAAATGAACAATCAGGAGTTTCTAAAGAAATTGAGAGTAGTGCAGAAGAATTGATAAAGCTGCCAATGATGGGTACTTCAGATAGCCTTAATTTATCAGTATCGACAGGAATTTTTTTGTATGAAATTTTAAAAACAAAAAAATAAATTCTATTTTATTTCCCATCTAGCAAAATTTGCACAGGATAAAACTCTTCTTTTTTTGCCGCTTTCTCTTATTCCAAGTTCACCTGAACTATATTTGCCATAATCAAAATTCAAACTACTTTTCAGCAAATTATATAAAGACATATGAGATGATCTAATTGCATATGAGGTTATAACTAAAAAAAGAGGATTTTCTGATAAAATTTCTTTTATTAGAAGCATCAAATCTAAAAGATTTTCTTCAATTTTCCATATTTCGCCATTTGGTCCTCTCCCATATTTTGGAGGATCAAGTATAATTCCATCATATTTTTTTTTTCTATTAATTTCTTTTTTTACAAAGCTTACTGCATCTTCAACTAAATATCTTATTGGTAAAGTTTCTAAATTATTTCTATTTCTATTTTCAAATGCTAGATTGATAGCTTTTTTGGATGCGTCAATATGAGTAACAGATGCACCAGCAATTGCAGCATCTAATGAAGCTATGCCACTATAGCCAAAAAGATTCAAAACTCTTGGCCGATCAATTTGAGAGGACTGAATAAGATCGCGACACCATTTCCAATGGACCGATTGTTCTGGAAAAAAACCTAAATGCCTAAAAGGAGTAGGAAGCGATTTTATATTTAATTTATTATATTTAATGTCCCAAAATTCAGGGATTTTATTATAAAATTTCCAATTTCCTTTTTCACTGTTGATTTCAGAGCTAAATTCGCCATCAGCATTCTCCCAAAATTTTCTACTCAGACATGGTTTACATATAGCTTGATTATCGGGGCGAATGAAAATATATTTTCCAAATCTTTCAAGTTTTTTATTATTCCCAAAGTCAATTAATTCATAATCTAGCCAGTCAGTTGGGAAAAAAATTTTGCTATTAAAAAAGTTTGTATTTTCCATATAAGAAAAATTGATCTAACTTCTCATTGCTGAACCGGTAGGGTCAAAAGGAGGATCAATAGCAATGCTTGCATCATATCTTTTGCCTAATATTTCAACTTGAAATTTTGTATTTTTTATCTCTTTAAACAAAGAAAAAGGTATATAACCTTGTGCAAGAGACAAATCAACATAATGACCGTATCCTCCAGACGTCACCCACCCTATGACATTCCATTCACCATCTGAAGTATTGCTTTTAATATTAGGAAAATCTTTTCCGCTCTCATCAAATTTGCAAGGCTTGTTATCGGGTTGTGTTTCTGTAATTGCTTTTGAAAACTCACCTTTAGGAACATTTGCCCATATTGGTTCATCGCCCATTACATCGGCATCATCAGTATTGATCACAAGAGATACTCTTTTGAGAGCTGGAAGACTTTCTTTTTCATCCCTTGCTGCATCACTTCCAATAAATTTATTTTTATCAAGTTTAACAAAACGGTCTAATGAACATTCATATGGACCGTAGATTGGTCGTAGTTCATGTCCCCAAGTTGGGAAGTTTTTTTCTAATCTCATTGAGAGTAATGCTCTGGTTCCAAAATCAACTATTCCATACTCTTCACCTGCTGACTTTATTTCTTTATATACTTTTCTTTGGAAGGACGGTTCCATCCAGATTTCAAAACCAAGACTGCCTGTAAAAGTAATTCTGCTAACAATGCATGGTGCCCCAGCGACATCCATTCTTTGGGAATTCATAAATTTAAAACTATTATTTGATATATCTTTGTCTATTAATTTTTGAAGCGTGTCTCGAGACTTTGGTCCGGCAACTGATAAGCCGACCATTTTCAAATCGATACAATCGATAGAAACATCCTCTCCTGTATTTAGATGCTTATGAAACCATCGCATGTGGTGCTTTTGAGCATTTTGGGAGCCCCAAACGTAAAATTGATTTTTATCAACTTGAGCAATAGTAAAATCACCAATAACTTTTCCAAACTCATTTAACATTGGGCTTAAAACCATTTTTCCAACTTCTGGCATATTATTTGTCACTAGATTAGATAACCAACTCTCTGCATCTGCCCCAGAAACCATATATTTTGCAAAGTTTGAGATCTCAGTTACTCCAACACTATTTCGAACTGAAGTAACCTCTTTTTTAATTGAGTTAAAATCATTTGAACGGTGAAAGGATAAAATATCTTTGGCCTCTTTTTTGTTAGGTGCAAACCATAATGCATTTTCAAGGCCCCAAGAATTACCCATAACAGCATTTTGCTCTATTAATAGATCATAAATAGGAGTGGTTTGGTGTGGTCTTCCTGCATCTAGCTCCTCATTTGGAAAAGAAATCCTAAACCTTCTTGAGTAATTTTCTCTTACTTTTGCGTTTGTATAACGTAAGGTAGCAAAGTCTCCAAATCTAGCAACATCCATTCCGAAGACATCATATCCAGGGTCCCCTTCTATCATCCAGTTAGACAAAGCAAGCCCAACGCCTCCTCCTTGGCTAAATCCAGCCATTACAGCACAAGCTGACCAATAATTTGTTAAACCTGGAACAGGACCAATTAGAGGATTTCCATCAGGTGCAAATGTAAAAGGGCCGTTTATCATTTTTCTGATCCCTGCTTTCTCAAGAGGAGGAAAATGTTTAAATCCTATTTCAAGAGAGGGAGAAATTCTTTCAAGATTTGGTTCTAATAATTCATGTCCAAAAGACCATGGGGTTTCAAGAGGTGACCAAGGCTCGCATGCTTGTTCATAAGTTCCAAGCAAAACACCTTTTTGTTCTTGTCTTGTATAAATCTCACCTTTAAAATCAATTACATGTATAAGCTCCTTACCGGTTTTTTCATTAAATTCAACTATTTCTGGGACTTCGTCAGTTAATAGATAATGATGTTCCATAGCTAACAACGGTAATTCTAGACCAACCATTCGGCCAACTTCTCTGGCCCATAAACCTCCAGCGTTAACAACATGTTCAGTTTTGATAGTGCCTTTTTCTGTTACAACATTCCATATTCCGTCTGAGTTCTGATTTAATTCAACTACCTTATTCCGTAGAGATAGTTCCGCGCCTAAGATTTTTGCTGACTTAGCATATGCATGAGTTGTTCCTGAAGGGTCCAAATGTCCTTCAACTGGATCCCACAAAGCGCCAACAAAATGACTTTCATCGATTAATGGAAACATTTTTTTTACATCACTTGGAGTAATGATTTCAGTACTCATACCTAAGTATCGTCCTTTTGCGTGAGTGTGCTTTAGGAAATCCATTCTCTCTGGGGTATCTGCCATCATGGCACCACCTGTTAGATGGAGACCACATTTTTGGCCACTTAATTCCTCCAACTCCTTATAAAGAGATACCGTGTACGCTTGAAGTTTTGCTACATTAGGATCACCATTTAGTGTGTGAAAACCACCTGCCGCATGCCATGATGAGCCAGAAGTGAGCTCTGATCTTTCAACTAGTAAAATATCCTTCCAACCTGCTTTAGCAAGATGGTATAGAACTGAACACCCTACTACTCCTCCACCAATAATAACCGCTCTGTATTTATCTTTCATATATTCCTCAGTTTAATTTATATAGCTATTTTAAATTTAAAAAATTTTCTAACTTATTTGGTTCGTTTGTAAAAATTGTCTCATTGCCTTCTATCAAATTATTAGCGTATTTTTTCCCTAATTCAACACCGAACTGATCAAATGGATTTACTCTCCACAAAGTTGATTGAACAATTACTTTATATTCATAAATAGCTATTAAAGAACCAAGTGTATAAGGAGTTAGTTTATTATAAGAAATTAAAGAAATTGACCTGCCACCATCAAAATTTTTATGTTTGGATATATTTTTACTTCCCTTATGTAGAGCCTCTACTTGTCCAAGGGCATTAGCAACTAACATTCGGTGTCTTTCAATTATATCTTTATTTTTCTTAGCGTAAGCACTCTCTCTTGCAACTAAAATATCCAAAGGAATTTTATCTGTTCCTTGATGCAACATCTGAAAAAATGAATGCTGGGCATCTGTTCCAACCAAACCCCAAACGACTGGAACTGATGAAGATTTTATGCAATCACCCTTAATAGAAACACTTTTACCATTCGATTCCATTTCAAGTTGTTGTAAATATGAAGGAAAATATGAAAGGTTAGCGTCATAAGGTATAATGCAGTGGCTGCCTACCCCAAGTTGATTTCTATGTATATATCCTAAAACTGCCATTAGAGAAGGTATTGAATCAGTCATTTCATTTTTCATATGCTTGTCCACAGAATACCCACCTAAAAGAAATTCTTTAAAAAGTTTTTCTCCTATAGATATTGCTAGAGGAAGACCAACACTTGACCAGATTGAAGTTCGTCCTCCTACCCACTCTGAAAAAAGAAGTATCTTGGTGGCGTCAAATCCAAATATTTTTGCATTATCAAAATTTGAAGTAATTGCATATTGTTGATTTTTGGCTCCAATTACTCCAATATTTTTCGCCAACCAGTTAAAAGCCGCTTTTGCATTGGTTAATGTTTCTATCGTAGTAAATGTTTTTGATGAGACAATAACAAGAGTTCTTGAGGGATCTAAGTCGTCTGTTGCATTAATTAAATCGCTTGGATCAATATTTGATACAAATCTCACATTAATGTTACCTTTGAAAGGTGTTAATGCTTTAACTGACATTCTTGGACCAAGGTCAGAGCCCCCAATTCCTATAGCTAAAACAGATGTATACTTTTTACCACTATGGCTTTTAATATTACCATTTCTTACACCTTCAGCAATTTTAAGCATTTGTTTTTTTTGTTTTGTAACCTCATTCATAATATTTTCAGGAAAAAAACTATCTCTTGAGCCTCTTAGCGCAGGATGTAACGCTTGTCTGTTTTCCGTGATATTAACAACTTTCCCGCTCCAAATAGCTTCAAGGAACTCATTTGTTCTCATTTCTTGAAGTAATTTTTTTGATAGTTTAATTGTTTCAATTGAAATATTATGCCTTGAAGCATCAAAAGTCAGGTCCTCTAACTCTTTAATAAAAAACGCTCTTCTTTTTTTTAGGTTGATTGAAGGATTTTTTAAATTACTAAATGATGATATCTCTTTAGATAAGGATAACAAAATATTATTTATTTTATTCTCATTATAATCAGGCGAAAAAGTATTCATTTTAACTTCCAAATATTATAACTTAATTTATATTTTTTTATTAAGTTAGTTAATAACCCTCTTATAGCATTTAATGAAAATAATTACTCCTGAAATATCAGTAATAATACCTGTTTATAAAGCCCATTCTACCTTAGAGCGTGCTATTTCTTCAATAAATAATCAGCTTTATGATCAAGATAAAATAGAAATCATATTATCAGTAGATGACAATTTTAAATATGATCATTTTAAGTTATTAAATAAAAACATTCGTATCTTAAATCCTTCAGGAAAGTTAAGAACTGGTGCGGGTGAAGCAAGAAATCGTGGCATCAAAATTGCTCGCGGGAAAATAATAGGATTTCTAGATGCCGATGACACCTGGTCTTCAAATTATTTGTGTGAACTTAAACCTATTGCCATGAGATATGGGATGGCTATCACTAAAACAGAAATTTTAAATCAAAATGGAAATCACCTTTTTACATTAGACCCAGGTTATAATTTTGAAATAAAACATTTTGGTCTTCTTCCCGGTAGTTTTCATCCTCTAGTTTTAAAAAAATTTGCAGGACCATTCCCAGATGGTGCATCGCAAGATGTAATTCATTGCATAAATTTACTAAAAAAAATCCCTTACAGATCTAAAATTCCTTCACATTCCAAATATCAAATTTGGCTCAATGAAAAGAGCAAAACATCCCAAAAGGATTTCAGTAAACTAGTTGACAATTCTTATAAATATTGGCGGCATTATTATTTTAAAGAAATTAAAGTCGAAAATAGTTTTACTAATATCCAAATTATTCGAGTATTACAGAATAAAATTATTTGGAATAATAAATTTATGAAAAGTAAAAATGAAGAAAGTTTTTACAAATTTATTTCATCAAAAATTTAATTTTTCATTTTCCAAATCGCTTTCAAACCTGACTTATAATCCGGATGAATAAATTTATAATTGAATTCATTTTTGAGAATTGAAGAAACTATGTGTTTAGATGATAGCCAAAAACTTTTTTGCTTATCTGACATTTTAACTTCATTTATTTTATAAATTTTTGGCATTTTAGAGTTAGATATTCTACAAGCCTCTCTGTAGAATTCAATTTGGTTGCAAGGATTGCCATCTGATATATTTATAATTCTTTGCGGCCTGGGATTTGTATAGGACTTGATAATGATTTCAACTAAATCATCAATGTGAATTCTGTTAAAAACATGATTTTCTTTATCAACTAAATAAGTTTTTTTATCTGTTAATTTCTCAAAAGGCGATCTTTTATCACCATATATTCCAGCAACTCTAAAAATTTCTGAACCAAAGTTAAACCATGCTTTCTCAACTTTAAGCCTTGTAATTCCCCTGCTAGTTTGTGGTGAACATTCTGAACTTTCATCAATAATTTGATTATTTTCTCCTCCATATACAGATGTAGAAGATATGTATCCTAGCCATCCTTTGTATTGTGATAATTTTTTATTAAATATGTTTAAAACAGGATCATTTCCTATGCTGTCAGGTGGAACTGTAGAAAGAATAAAATTTATCTTATTATCTACTAAATTAAAATCTAATACACTTTTTTCATCCCAATAAATTTTTTGAGCATCATATCTTTCTAATTTTTCTAGACTTTTTTCATTCCTACTTAATCCAAACACTTTTATGCCAAGACTATTAATTTTTTCTATTAGTCTTATTCCAACATAACCAATTCCTATGACTAGAGCATTTTGTGTCTCCAATTTGAAATCTCCAAATTGATTAATTTAACCTTTAATTTAAGATTATAATTTAAAATTTATCTTGATAGTAACTGAAAAAATAATTAATTATGAGCCTAAATGAAAAATCTACCGTCACCTTGTGTTAGTATTTGTAAATTAAACAAATCAACTGGATTTTGTGAAGGATGTTTTAGAACTGAAAATGAAATTGCTCTTTGGCCCTCTATGAATAATGATGAAAGATTATCTTTATTACCTATACTTAGGGAAAGACAAGGTCTCAAAAGAAGAGTTAACAGAAGAAGCATAAAAAAAATTAATAAAAATTAGGAATACAAATGAATCATTACAGGTCTCATAATTGCTCAGAATTAAGAGCAAGTAACGTAGGTGAAATTGTAAAAATCTCTGGCTGGGTTCATCGCAAAAGAGATCATGGTGGTTTGCTTTTTATAGATGTAAGAGATCATTTTGGAATAACCCAATGTGTAACTGATATGGAATCAGAAGTATTTAAACTTGTTGAGCCATTAAAAGTTGAGTCTGTTATTAAAGTAAACGGTGAGTTAGTGAAAAGGTCAGATGATACCATCAACTCAAAAATACCAACTGGTGAAATTGAGATTAAAATCAATGATTTGGAAATTTTATCAACAGCTGAAACACTTCCTTTACAAGTGAACTCAGATGATGATGCAGGAGAAGAAATAAGACTTCGTTACAGATATTTAGATTTAAGAAGAAATCGCCTACATAATAATATAATTTTAAGGTCTTCAGTGATTCAATCAATAAGAAGGAGAATGATTGATCAAGGATTTATGGAATTTCAAACGCCTATATTGACAGCTTCAAGTCCTGAAGGTGCAAGAGATTTTTTGGTTCCAGCAAGGCTTCATCCTGGAAAGTTTTATGCTCTTCCGCAAGCTCCACAGCAATTTAAGCAATTAATAATGGTTTCAGGTTTTGACAAATATTTTCAAATTGCGCCTTGTTTTCGTGATGAAGATAGTAGAGCTGACAGAAGTCCAGGAGAGTTTTATCAATTAGATCTTGAAATGAGTTTTGTTGAGCAGGAAGATGTCTTTAATGCTGTTGAGCCAGTTATAGGTGGAGTTTTTGAAGAGTTTACCAATGCAAAACTAGAAAAACCTTTCAAAAGATTGACTTACGCTGAAGCTATGTTGCTTTACGGAACTGATAAACCAGACCTAAGAAATCCAATACAGATTGTAGATGTTACAGATGTTTTTGATGGAAGCGGCTTTTCACTATTTGCAAATTTAATTGCTAGTAAAAATGCAGTTGTAAGAGCTGTTCCAGGACCAAAATGTGGGAGCAGGTCTGTTGCTGACAGAATGAATAGTTGGGCTCAAGGAGAGGGTGCTCCAGGAATGGGGTATATAATCTATAGTGATGGCGAGGCTAAAGGACCAGTTGCAGGTGCTCTTGGAAAAGAAAAATGTGATGAAATAAAAAACAGGTTAGGGCTTCAAGATGGAGATGCGGCATTTTTTTCTTGTTCTAATGAAAAGGATGCAGCTGATTTAGCTGGTAAAGCAAGAATTAAAATTGGCATAGATCAAGGTATATCTGACAAGGATGGTTATAAATTTTGTTGGATTATTGATTTCCCTATGTACGAATTAGATGAAAAAGGTAAAGTAGAATTTTCTCATAATCCATTTTCTATGCCTCAGGGAGGTTTGGAAGCACTCAATACACAAAATCCATTGGATATTAAAGCTTGGCAGTATGATCTGGTTTGCAATGGCGTAGAACTTTCCTCTGGTGCAATAAGAAATCATCTGCCAGAAGTGATGTACAAAGCATTTGAAATAGCTGGTTACTCTCAAGAAACTGTAGATAGTAACTTTTCAGGAATGATTAATGCTTTTAAATTTGGTGCGCCACCTCATGGTGGTTTCGCACCTGGAATTGATCGAATAGTTATGCTTATTGCTAATGAACCTAACATTAGAGAGGTAATTTTATTCCCTATGAATGGTAAAGCTGAAGATCTTATGATGGGCGCACCTTCAGAAGTTTCTGATGAGCAGTTAAAAGAACTTAGCATTAAAAAACTAAAGAAAATAAAGTAAATTGAAAACTCTCTAATTAAGACCTTTTTTATTCAGAAATTGCAAAATATCTTTTGCTATAGTTTTGTCTTTAAACCTTTTAAATTTTGTGAAACCTGCAATTGTTGTTTGATGTTCTAACTCTAGATGTTTACTAAAATATGTTTTTGAAAGTTGTTCATTTTGTTCTAAGTGAGCTATATACGATAGCATAATATATGATTGAGACATCGTTAATTTATTTGGGTGATTTTTCTTTAATATAATCTCTTCAAGTAGTGTCTTTGCTTTGTTTAACTCATTTTCAAAAATATATGCCCATGCCAAGATGTCTTTAAAAATCAGTTGTTGTTCCATTACTAGTTGTGATTGTAATTCAAGTGCTTCAATCGAGCTCTTAAAATCATTACAAAAGAAATATACTACTCCAATTCCACCCCATGCCTCTGGGTTATTAACAATAACTTTTTTTGCTTTGTTTGCAAATAATAATGCTTCATCATATTTTTTTGAAGACATTAAAAGAAAAGCTTTTACAGTATATGATTCTTGAGGGTTTTGTTTTGTATTTAGACTTCTTTCAATAGCAGTATCAGCATATACCAATCCCTTTTTTAGGTCTTTTTTAATCTCTTTTGATACTCTCCAAGCTACTTTCCAGTGATATTCCCATGCTTTCATTACATTTTGAGCTATTCCATCTGGATTCATTGCATAGAACTGACTTGTCAAATCAGCCATTTCAATCCATGCTTCCGCACTAAATTTTCTTTGAGTCTTAATAATCTCCAAAAGAAGTTTCATTTCCTCTGGAGTTTTTATCTTCCCCATAATTCCACTTCTCGAAGATGATTGGTTTCCAAAACCTAAAAATGAGAGCAAATCAATAGTTAATTCATCTTGGATATTAAAAATATTTTCAATTTTTGAATTTTTTGTGGACGACCATACTTTTTTATTATTAACAACATCATTTAATTTTACATTAATGCGCAAATTATTATTAGATATTTGTATTGAGCCATTAAGTATATAATTAGCTCCATACTTCTTCAAAATTTCTTCATCATTTAATTTCTTTTTACTTATTGAGTTAGAAAGTGAAGTAGATAGAATATCAATTGACTGTTCATTGTTAAGCTTTACTCCTGATAAATTAGAAATTAAATACTCTAAAGTACCTTGTTTAAGGTATTCGTATGATTTATCTGCTGAACGGACTTCAAATGGTAATATTAAAAGCTTTTTTGTATAAAAAGTATCGGAAATCTTTTGGTTTGAATTTAATAAATACAAAATAGCAGCAGAGCAAACTAAAACCAAAAAAATAAAAACACTTATTAAAGAATAAAATTTTTTATTATTAGTTCTTTTTCTTTTTTTTAATTCATTACTAATTAAATCATAAACATGAATTTTATTATTTTTTATCTTTTGAATTCCTAAATCTCTAAATTTATTCTGAGTCTTCCCTTCAATGAGATCAAAAAGGCTTTTTGAAATAGATAAACCGTTTGGTTGTGCAAAAGACTCTAATCTTGCTGCAATGTTAACGCCTTCACCATACAAATTCTTTCCATCAAGAACTACATCACCGATGTTGATGCCAATACGAAACTCCATATTTTCTAGATCTGTAACTGAGGAATTTCTATCTCTAATTTTTTTCTGGAAAATTGTTGCACATTCTAATGCGGAAACTGCACTACTAAACTCTGCTAAAACTGAATCGCCAGCCGTATTAAATATTCTCCCTTTATGCTTTAATATTAAGTTTTCAAGTATATTCCGACATTCTTTTAAGTTCTTAAGTGTCTGTGTCTCATTATTCTCAATAGCTTTGCTATAACCAACAACGTCAGTTGCAAATATAACAGCTATTTTTCTGTCTGAATTTTCTTCAATCATACAAACAATATTAATACAAAAACTTATTTATTTTAAAATGTATTTTTTTTTGGAGAATGAAGAAGCCATAATGCGCTTAGAAAAAGCAAAACTCCACCAAATTGGTGCATAGCGCCTAATGTGATTGGTACAGAATATAATAAAGTAAAAATGCCTATTATGAATTGGCAAACTATAGCAAACAAAAGCAGTAGTATTCTTAAATTTATGGGATTTCTGATTATGTAAAGAATAGAATATATAATAATAATTATTAACGTTATTGATGCAAGCAATCTATGGTGGAACTGAGCCGTTACTGGATTTTCAAATGGATCAATAAAACCCAAATTGCCATATTCAATTGGTATAATGCTTTCACCCATATACGGAAAAGTATTGTAAACTAATCCTGCATCCATCCCTGAAACAAAAGTTCCTGCAATAATAGTTAATGAGATAAATAAGAGTGGAATGATATCGTAAGATTTTAAATTTTTTGGTGCCCCTTCAAAAAGATCTAGTGCAGTCCAAAAACTTATACCTAAAATTATAAATGCCATACTTAAATGAACTGAAAGTCTATATTGAGATACAGTTGCAATTTCATTCAAACCAGATTTTACCATCCACCAACCTATTAAGCCCTGAACGCAGACGAGGCATAATATTATAGAACTTCGAAATAAAACTTTGTTTTTTAGTTTTTTAGTAACAATAAAATACAGAAATGGTATTAGAATAAATAGTCCTATTAACCTACCCCAAACTCTGTGAAAGTACTCCCAGAAAAAAATAAATTTAAAATCAGAAATTTCCATCCAGGAGTTTATTTGTTTAAATTCGGGAGATAACTTATAAAGCTCAAATACCCTTGTCCACTCAGTTTCTGTTAGTGGTGGTAAAAAACCTAGAAAGGGCCTCCATTCGACCATTGAGAGACCACTACCAGTTAATCTAGTTACACCACCAATGAATATCATTGCTACAATCATAATACATAAAGCAAACAGCCAAGTTGCCAATTTAAGATTGATATTTTGATTTAAAGTATCCATATATTAAAAGTCTTTCAAATGACATATATATTTTAAAAATAATAAAGCAAGGTATCAAATTGGAACCCATAATCGAAGAACCTGGGAAAATACATCAAACTGATGCTCTCATAATTGGTGCTGGACCAGTTGGCCTTTTTGCTGTTTTCGAATTAGGTCTTTTAGATATAAAATGTCATTTGGTCGATATACTAGATTTTCCTGGCGGCCAATGTAGTGAACTTTATCCAGAAAAGCCTATTTATGATATCCCGGCTTTACCAATTGTTTCAGGACAAGAATTAACTGATAATTTAATGAAACAAATTAAACCATTTAAACCAATATTTCATCTTGGTCAAATGGCTAGCGAATTGAAGTGGGATAGTAAAAATAATTTATGGGTACTAAAGACTGATGAAGAAACTATAATTAAAGCTAGAGTCATAATTATTGCTGCAGGAGGAGGATCTTTTGTTCCAAAAAAACCTCCACTTAATGATCGTGAAAAGTATGAGGAACTTGGTGGAATTCAATATGCAGTGAGGAAAATCAAAAATTTTGAGAATAAAAGAATAGTTATAACAGGAGGAGGGGATTCAGCGCTTGATTGGGCAGTAAATCTTGCACCTATATCAAAAAATCTTACTTTGGTTCATAGAAGAGAGGATTTTAGAGCTGCGCCAGATACTGTTTCTAAAATGTATAAATTAAAAGATGATGGGTTAATTGACTTAATTATTGGTCAAATCAAAGATCTTAAAGGAAAAGATAAACTTGAAGAAATTTCTATTTCACCTGTTGGTGGAGTTGAAACACGATCTGTAAAATGTGATGTTTTACTCCCCTTTTTTGGTCTTACAATGAAATTAGGTCCAATCGCAAATTTTGGTATTAACTTTGAGAATAACCTCATACCTGTTGATACTGAACGGTTTGAAACTTCTGAAAAATCCATTTTTGCAATTGGTGACATTAATTTTTATCCTGGTAAACTTAAATTAATTCTTTCTGGATTTCATGAAGCTGCACTTATGTCGCAAGCTGCACATGAGTACATTTATCCAGATAAAAAAATACGTTTTCAATACACAACCTCTTCTTCCTCTTTACAAAAAAAACTTGGAGTATAAAAAATAAAATTTTTTTTATTTAGGTCTTGAAATAAATTTAATTAGTAGCTATTTGTTTTAGCACTCTGATTGTGAGAGTGCTAAAAACTTAATTTTTAAAAGGATATGAGGAGATAACTATGAAATTTAGGCCACTCCATGACCGTGTTGTAGTCAAGCGCCTTGATGGTGAAGAAAAAACTGCAAGCGGAATTATAATTCCAGACAGTGCACAAGAAAAACCAATGCAAGGAAAAATTATTGCAGTAGGAAATGGTGCTCGTGATGATAGTGGAAAAATAATGCCACTAGATGTCAAAGCAGGTGACACTGTTCTTTTTGGTAAATGGTCAGGAACTGAAGTAAAAATCGATAATGAAGATTACTTAATAATGAAAGAATCTGACATAATGGGCGTTCTTTAACGTCATAAAATCAATAAATATTAACTTAAATAAAAGAGAGAGAGAAAAAAATGGCAGCTAAAGATGTTAAATTTGGTGTTGATGCTAGAACAAGAATGCTAGAAGGTGTCGATGTTTTAGCTAACGCTGTAAAAGTAACACTTGGTCCAAAAGGAAGAAATGTTGTACTAGACAAATCATTTGGTGCTCCAAGAACTACCAAGGACGGTGTTACTGTAGCAAAGGACGTTGAATTACAAGATAAATTTCAGAATATGGGCGCTCAGATGGTTCGTGAAGTTGCATCAAAAACTAATGACGTTTCTGGTGATGGTACAACAACTGCAACCGTTCTAGCTCAAGCTATTGTTAGAGAAGGTTCAAAATCAGTTGCAGCTGGAATGAATCCCATGGATCTTAAAAGAGGTATAGATGTTGCAGTTTCAGCTGTTGTAGCTAACCTCGAAAAGCAGTCTAACAAAATTGGTAAATCGAATGAAGTTGCTCAGGTTGGAACAATTGCCGCAAATGGCGAATCTGAAATGGGTGAAATGATCGCCAAAGCAATGGAAAGAGTTGGCAATGAGGGTGTTATTACAGTAGAAGAAGCAAAGTCTTTAGATACTGAGTTAGACGTTGTTGAGGGTATGCAATTTGATAGAGGTTATCTCTCACCATATTTCGTTACTGATGCTGAAAAAATGCGTGTCGTAATGGAAGATCCTTACATCTTACTTCATGAAAAGAAGATTTCAAACTTACAGGATATGTTACCTTTACTTGAAAAAGTTGTTCAATCAGGCAAATCATTATTGATTATTTCTGAAGAAGTTGAAGGTGAGGCTTTGGCAACATTAGTTGTTAACAAACTACGTGGCGGACTTAAGATAGCTGCTGTTAAAGCTCCAGGTTTCGGTGATAGAAGAAAAGCAATGCTTGAAGATATCGCTATTTTGACAAACGGTGAGCTTATCTCTGAAGATATTGGTATCAAACTTGAAAATGTTACTTTAGATCAATTAGGTACAGCAAAGAAAGTTGAAATAACTAAAGAAGAGACAACAATAGTCGATGGAGCTGGTTCTAAAAAAGAAATTCAAGGTAGAGTCGCTCAAATAAGAGCGCAAATTGAAGAGACCACATCTGACTACGATAAGGAAAAACTTCAAGAAAGGCTTGCTAAATTAGCTGGTGGAGTTGCAGTAATCAGAGTTGGTGGCGCAACAGAAGTTGAAGTTAAAGAGCGTAAAGACCGTGTTGATGATGCAATGCACGCAACAAGAGCTGCAGTTGAAGAGGGCATTGTAGCTGGTGGTGGAGTAGCGTTAGTAAAAGCTTCAGGTGCTTTAGATAATATTAAAACTGATAATGATGATCAAAAAGTAGGTGTTAATATTATTAGAAGAGCAATACAAGCTCCTGCTCGCCAAATTGCAGATAATGCTGGCGAAGACGGATCTGTTGTAGTTGGTAAATTAATGGAATCCAAAGATAAAAACATGGGTTTTAATGCTCAATCAGGCAAATATGAAGATATGATTAAAGCTGGAATCATAGATCCAACTAAAGTTGTCAGAAATGCATTACAAAATGCAGCATCTGTTGCCGGTTTAATGATTACAACTGAAGCTATGGTTACCGATGCACCAGAGCCAAAGTCAGCTGGTGGCGCTCCAGATATGGGCGGCATGGGCGGCATGGGCGGCATGGGTGGCATGGGCGGCATGGGCGGCATGATGTAACCACCTAAAATATTATCTTGGGCCGGCTTTTTGCCGGCCTTTTTTATTTAAAGATTTTAATTTTTAATAAAAAAATATATACCAATTGAAAACAAAACTTTTTTAATGACAGCAAAATTAAAAATAAATGATTTTAGCAAAGAAGCCCTTGAAAAGTGCAACACTTGGCCTTTTCAAGAAGCTAAAAAAATTATTAATAGGCTAAAATATCTTCCTGAGGATAAGTTAGTAGTCTTTGAAACAGGATATGGTCCTTCAGGGCTTCCGCATATAGGTACTTTTTGTGAGGTTTTCAGAACCAACCTTGTCAGAAAGGCTTTTACCTTATTAACAGGCAGGCCTTCAAAATTAATTTGCTTTTCCGATGATATGGATGGCTTGCGAAAAGTTCCTTCAAATATTCCTAACCAGGAAAGTATGTCTAATTATATTGGTCACCCACTTACTAAAGTACCAGACCCCTTTCAGACTCATTCATCATTTGGAGAGCACAATAATTCAAGACTTAAATCATTTTTAGATAGTTTTAATTTTGAATATGAGTTTTATAGCGCAACTGATTGCTATAAAAGCGGCTTATTTGACAAAACTTTAATTAAGGTTTTAGACAATTATGAGAAAATAAAGCAAATAATACTTCCTACACTCGGAGAAGAAAGAAGGAAAACTTATTCACCTTTTTTACCTATTTGTCAGAAAACTGGAAAAGTACTTGAAGTTTCTATCAATGAAATAAATAAAATAAATGGGACAATTACATACACTGATCCAGCTGTTAATGAGAAAGTTACTATTTCTGTTACTGGTGGAAAATGCAAATTACAGTGGAAATGTGATTGGGCAATGCGCTGGGATGCACTTGGAGTTGACTATGAGATGGCTGGTAAGGATTTAATAGATTCTGTTGCTCTATCTAGTAAAATTAATAAGCAAATAGGCTCAAGACCCCCTGAGGGCTTCAATTATGAATTATTTTTAGATCAAAACGGTGAAAAAATTTCTAAGTCAAAGGGAAACGGATTAACTATTGAAGAATGGTTAAGTTATGGCCCCCAAGAATCACTTTCTTATTTTATGTATGGGCATCCAAAAAGAGCAAAAAGACTGTATTTTGATGTAATTCCTAAATCAGTTGATGAATATTTAACTCAAATGAAAAATTTTATTTCTCAATCCAATGAGGAGCAATTAAACAATCCTGCTCTATATGTTCATAATATTCAACCTAGTGAAATGCCAAAAGAAAATACAACTATCCCTTTTTCTCTTTTACTAAACTTAGCTTCTGTATGCCATGCAGAAGATCCAGAGATTATTTGGGGCTTTATTGAAAAATACTCACCTGGAACCAAATTACAGAATAATAAATTTTTAGAAAATATGGTTAATCTATCAGTTGTATATTTTAATGATATGATCAAACCAAATAAGAAATATCGCCTGCCGGACGATAATGAGACAAAGGCATTGAAAGAATTATCTAACGGTTTAATAAAATTAGATAAATCTTCATCATCTGAGGAAATTCAAAAACTAGTTTTTTCAATAGGCAAAGAAAATAATTTTGAAAATCTTAGAGATTGGTTTAAGAGCCTATACGAAATATTACTCGGTCAGAGTGAAGGTCCAAGAATGGGTTCTTTTATCTCATTGTATGGAATTAAAGAAACTAAAAATTTAATTGATGACGCTCTTTTAGGAAAGCTTAAATAGTTTTCATCCAATCCCAATAAGCTTTATAAGCTAAATCAAAAATTGGCGTATTCTTAAAGCTTTTATTTTCATACTTAATAATTTTTCTTAATTTAACATAATTTCCAGAACAAAAAATTTCATCTGCTTCAATAAGATCTTCAGGTTTAATTTTACTTTCAATAACTTCAATGCCTAACTTTTCTAGAAGTTTTATAACTCGATTTCTCGTAATGCCAACTAAAAAGGTGCCAGTGGGTTTGGGTGTATAAACAATTTTATTTTTTACCATAAACAAATTAGCAACAGTAAATTCTGCAACATATCCCTCATGATCACAAATTACGCAATTATCGTATCCTTTTGCTTTTGCTTCTCTTACTGCTCGTCCTGTGTTTGCATACAGCGCTGCTGCTTTTGCATCTGTTGGCGCAGCATTTTCCATAGGTCTTATATAACTTGAAAGGCATGCAGACATTCCTCCTTCAGGTAAAGGGGCGGGGAAAATACATACAGCTAGCTTTGTACTATTTGGATCAGGTGCAATAATTCCTATCCCATCTTCCGCCCACATCAAAGGCTTAATGTATAGATCTTTATCACTATCAAATCTTAAACATCCTTCCATGCAAATATCTAATATTTCACTAGCGGATTTGGGAGATTTAAGGCCCATGCTTTCTGAGCTTTTAATTAACCTTTCGCAATGTAAGTCTAAATCTGGATATTTTCCATCAATTCTTCTGGCGCCATCAAAGACAAGTGACCCAAGCCAAGTTGATTGTGTCATTGGTCCTAGAATTGGAGGATTACCCTCTATCCAATCATCATCAATCCAAGTTACAGCATCCATAGTCTTTTTACACTTCCTAGAATATATAATACTAACACTTGCCATTATAAGATAAATTTGGCAAGGATTTCCCAATGAATAATTTAATTAAATACCTTTTAAATTTTTTTGATCCAGAAACTGCACATAAATTAGCAGTATCTATCCTCTCTAGAAATCATTTTGTAAGCTATAGGACCAAAGATTTATACACAAAAATAGCTAATTTAGAATTTAAAAATCCTATAGGCCTTGCTGCAGGATTTGATAAATCAGGTCAATGTTTTCATGGTATATTTAAACTGGGATTTTCATCTGTTGAAGTCGGAACTGTTACTCCATTTTCTCAAGTGGGTAATAATAAACCAAGAGTTTTCAGGTTATATAAAAACAGGGCCGTAATAAACAGCTATGGTTTTAATAATGATGGTATGGAAATTGTTAAAAATAGACTTAATGATGGCAAAAAAAGAGAAGGCGTTTTAGGAGTAAATATTGGCCCAAATAAAAAATCAAAAAACCCAATAGAAGATTTTAAAGTTACCTCAAAAAATTTATCAAAATATTGTGATTACATTACAATTAATATTTCTAGCCCTAATACCCCAGGTTTAAGAAATATGCACGATAAAAACTTATTATGTGAAGTTATAAAAGCTACTAAAGAAGGTATTTCTGAAGTAGGTAGTCATAAACCAATTTTTTTGAAAATTTCGCCTGATGAGAAAATTTCTACCATTACAGAAATTATAAATACTTCAATAAATGAAAATATAGATGCTCTTGTTATCTCAAACACAACAATTGAAAGACCTGTATATTTAAACAGCAAATATCAATATATTAAAGGTGGATTATCAGGAAATCCTCTATTTAAAAAATCCACTAAACTTCTAGAAAATATACATAAAATAACAAATGGTAAAATTGACCTTGTTGGTGTTGGAGGAGTTGAAAGTGCTAATCAAGCATATGTTAAAATATTAGTTGGTGCTAAGCTAATACAATTATATACTGGACTTTTGTTTCAAGGACCTAATATTGTAAAGATTATAACATCTCAATTAAGCGAATTTCTTAAAAGAGACGGTTTTAATTCATTAGAAGACGCTGTAGGTACTCTGTCATATGAAGAGGCTGCGAAATTAAATAATTTAGAATATTAATTAAATTATAATTTTATTTTGTGTAAATTTATTAATTCATCCCTACCACGGATTTTAAAATTCTGAATTATTTCAGTTTCAATTTCTTAATTTAATTGATTTTTGAGATTATCTGTTATTAGAATTTCCGCATTATTTTCTTTACATGCATCACAAATCCTACTTGCTACATTAACGGTATCTCCAATAACTGTAAATTCCATTCGTTCATCACCACCTATATTCCCAACTACACACCTTCCGTAATGTATTCCAATTCTATGTTTGATTATATTTTTTTGATCTTTAGATCTTTCTTTCTCCCATTCACGCATAAGAATTTGCATGTCTCTTGCACAGTTAAGAGCATTTTGAGCGTCGTTGCCTCTTGAAATTGGTGTACCAAAAGTTGCCATTACCGCATCACCAATAAATTTATCAACGGTACCATTATTTTTGAAAATAGCTTCTGTCATCCTTTTTTGATATCTTGAAAGAATATCGAGTACTTCTGGTGGTTCAATTTTTTCAGAAATTTTTGTGAAGCCAATAATATCTGTAAATAAAACTGCTATCATTTGAGTTTTTTCTGGCTTTTTACTTAAATCCATATCGATTTTTTCTATTTCTTCTCTAATTGCTGGCGAAAAATACTTTCCAAGTTGAGTATTGGTTCTCTCAAATTTTGCCACATCTTTAGTGAGTCTTGAAGTTAGTAGAACTAATGCAAAAGATGCTATGCATGTAAAAATAAAAACTTGAAAGTTAAACGTTAAAAATATTTCATCAATTGCGTTTACGTTTGTAGAATATATATCTGCACTTTTTGTGACTATAATTTTTTCATCTAGTAATGTTGGAAGTATATTATGCAAGATGCCAACTAGCATTGAAATTGAAACTATTATTACGAAAGAAATTCTTTGATACATTGCTGAAATGAGAACAATTAGTGATGGTAAATTATAGTAAGTATTGACTAAATTTGCATGCTTAAGAATAAAAGATCCATAGTAAGTATCAGTAATATTATAAGATATTCTGTATTCTGCGTTGTAAATC
The DNA here is from genome assembly GCA_902612965.1 of uncultured SAR116 cluster alpha proteobacterium. GTDB lineage: Bacteria > Pseudomonadota > Alphaproteobacteria > Puniceispirillales. The sequence continues at coordinate 96,637 of CACMFN010000001.1, forward strand.
CAATTCTGAAAGAAAAAAAAACAAAATTGTTATTATAACTGTACTCCATGCAAAATATTCATAATTTTTTTTATTAGATGAAAAAAAAACAAATGCAAAATATGCTCCTAAAGCTAAAGACGCTAAAGTATATATCTGATTAAGATAATTAATACTGTATGGAGGAAAAATTATCCCAAAAATCAATGCTAACATGGAAATTGCGCCAAGGAAAATGGAGGCTAATTTCAACCCCGCTAACCGTCTTTTTAAAAGATTTTCATCTATTTGCATAAATTAATTCCAAATTTTCCAATAACTATATTAATATTATGAAAATTTTAAAAAGTATTTCAAATAATTTACAAAATTTATTAGAGTAATTGTTGACGATTAAATCTGTCTGTCATATATAAAACATGATTTTGGAGTATATGTATGTCAAGAGTATGTGAATTATCAGGCAAAAAGGTTATGACAGGTAATAATGTCAGTAAAGCCAATAATAGAACTAAAAGGAGATTTCTACCAAATCTTCAAAAAAGTTCAATGCATAGTTCTATTTTAGGTAAAACGCTTCAATTTAGAGTTGCTGCTTCAACGATAAGAACAGTTGAGAAAAAAGGTGGATTGGATGAATTCCTTTTAAATAGTAGTAATTCTCATCTTACTGAAAAAGCACAAAAGTTAAAACTTCAGTTAGTACAAGCTAAAAACAAATAATTTTTTAAGATACATTTTTATATAATTTTTGAGGTCTTTTTTCCTCAAATAAATTAGCTAGTTGTTCAGTTACTGCTCCTCCAAGTTGTTCTGCATCGGTTAAAGTAACTGCTTTTGAATAATATCTTGTAACATCATGCCCGATACCAATGGCTAATAACTCTACTGGTGATTTGTTTTCAATATAATTGATTACATTTCTCAAATGAGATTCCAGATAATTGCCTGAATTAGCTGATAAAGTTGAATCATCGACTGGTGCTCCATCAGAAATGACCATTAATATTCTTCGTTCCTCATAACGAGATAAGAGTCTTTTATGAGCCCAGTCAAGAGCCTCACCGTCAATGTTTTCTTTCAATATTCCTTCCCTAAGCATAAGCCCAAGATTATTTCTGGCGCGTCTCCATGGCTCTTCAGCAGCCTTATAAATTATGTGCCTTAAATCGTTTAATCTTCCTGGATTATTTGCTCTTCCTTCTTGTTGCCATTTTTCTCTTGTTTGGCCACCTTTCCATGCTTTAGTAGTAAAACCTAGTACCTCAACTTTTACTGCACATCTTTCTAATGTTCTTGATAAAATATCTGCTGAAAGTGCGGCTATTGTTATAGGTCTGCCTCTCATGGAGCCAGAGTTATCAATTAAAAGTGTTACAACAGTATCTCTAAAATTAACATCTGTTTCAACTTTATATGACAGTGGATAAAGTGGTTGTGTAACGACCCTTGAAAGTCTACCAGCATCAAGTATACCTTCCTCTAGATCAAACTCCCAAGATCTATTCTGTTTTGCCAGTAATTTTCTCTGCAAACGATTTGCAAGTTTAGATACAACACCCTGTAGGGACTCCAGTTGTCTATCAAGTTGAGTTCGTAATCTTTTTAGTTCTTCAAAATCACATAATTCTTGAGCACTTACTACTTCATCAAATTGCGTAGTAAATATATTATAACTTATCTGATTTTCCTGCTCATTAGTAGGTTTAAACGTAGATGGATTTCCAGGCATTTCACTGTCAGTTTCACCAAATTCACCGTCATCTGACTCGTCTACACCTTCGCTGTCTCCTTGTTCACTATCTTCCTCTTCCTCACCACTTCTTTCACTAGACTCTTCACCAAGGGCAGATTGTTGATTTTCGTTTTCTTCTTCATTTTCATTATTATCATCGTTATTATCATTGTCTTCATCTTCACTAGAATTTGAGTCTGAAAGGGTGTCTTCTAAATTATTTATAACTTTCTGTATCTCTTGTGCAAATGCTTTCTGATCATCAATTATCGAAGATAATTCATTAAGTGAATTTCCTATTCTAGATGTTATCCATGGTCTCCAAATATTAAGAATCTCATTAATGTCAGGTGGGCTTTTTCTTCCAGTTAGCTTTTCCCTTATTAGTAAATGCATTACTTGGGCTAATGCACTATCATTATTATCACCTGGAAGTGGAAGCTTATTTTTTTTATATTCGTGGTTTATTTTTGCATCAATATTCGAAGATACACCTGGCATATATATACTGCCAAGAGCTTCAACCCGAGCATACTCTGCAGAGTCATATATTTCTTTTTGAAGTGAACCTTTGGGGGCAAATTCTTTATCTAGATTAGGATTATGGTATTTTATCCAAAGGGCAATTTTATCTGCTTCACCCCTTAAACGTGGACTGTCATTTGTAATATCATTTAATTTTGGGAGTCGAACTTTATCATGGTGTAAAAATGTATTGTCCCCAACAAAGACAACATCATGTTCTGTACCACCAGCCATGGCACGTAATGTTGATGCTACAGCTTCTTGAAATTGAGCTTCAACATCCTTGTCGGGCATTAACTTGCCTCAAGGTTTTTAGTAATTCCTAAATCAACATCAAAGCATCTTTGGTAATATTCTTTGACAATATCTCTTTCAATTTCATCACATTTGTTAAGAAAAGATAAATTAAAACTTAAACTTATATCACCAAGAATTTCTGCATTTTCCGCCCAGGTAATTACCGTTCTAGGAGACATAATGGTTGAAATATCTCCTGACATAAATCCGTTTCTGGTAAGACCAGCTAAAGAGACCATTTTTTGTATGGTCTTTTTACCATTTTCTGTTTTCCAAGAGGGTACTTTTGCAAGCACTATTTCTACTTCTGCATCTACTGGCAAGTAATTGAGTGAAGCAACAATTGACCATCTATCCATTTGACCTTGGTTTATTTGCTGGGTGCCATGATATAAACCAGTTGTGTCTCCCAATCCAACTGTATTAGCTGTTGCGAATAATCTAAATGAATTGTGAGGGCTTATAACTTTATTTGTATCTAGTAGTGTAAGTTTTCCACCTGATTCCAATACCCTTTGAATTACAAACATAACATCTGCTCTTCCTGCATCATATTCGTCAAATACTAGGGCCATTGGGCTTTGGACAGCCCAAGGCAATATACCTTCCTTAAATTCAGTAACTTGTGTTCCATTTTTAATCACAATTGCATCCTTGCCAATTAGATCAATTCTACTTATATGACTGTCTAAGTTAATTCTTATGCATGGCCAGTTAAGTCTTGCGGCTACTTGTTCAATATGAGTTGATTTCCCTGTTCCGTGATACCCTTGGATCATAACACGTCTATTTCTTGAAAAGCCTGCAAGGATTGCTTGTGTGGTATCTTTGTCAAAAAGATAAGCTGGATCAATTTCAGGTACGTAATCAGATCCTTTTGAAAATCCTTTTACCTCAAAGTCTACATCTATATTGAAAAGTGATTTTGTATCTACAACTACATCAGGTTCGTCAAGTGAATGTGTTTGTTTATTTTCCATTTTTTTATCTTCTTCTTATTTATTTTATATCTTTTATATCATTATAAGCTTGGTTAATTTCTTTGATCTTATTTTCATATTCTTTATTGCCCATATTGTAATCGGGATGATATTTTTTTACCAATTTTTTATAAGTTTTTTTAATTATTTCAGTATTTTTTGTAGGTGGAATATTGAATATTTTAAAAGCTTTAATCTCTTCCAATGAATAATTAGCTACTTTTTTTTCTATTTCTTTATTATTTAAATTATCAAAATCTTGAAATTCAAAATTTATATCACCCCAATTTTTTTTAACTCCATCTTTCATTGGCCATGTAGGCCTTTCCCAAGTGGTTGCTTTTCTTATTTCTGACTCAATTTCTTCATTATTTAAGCCCTCATAATAATTCCAATTTTTATTATATTCTCTTATATGATCAAGACAAAAATAGATATATTCATTTATGCTTTCTCTAGAAACTGGAGCTTTAAATTCCCCTATCTTGTCACAAGAAGAATGAGCGCATTTATGCTCAAACATATCATTTTTTTTTGTGCTAATTTTATTAACAGTTGTTTTCATCACATTATATTATAAGTTACCAAAAAATTGTTGCAACAAAGGAAGCCTAGTTTAAAGTATTCATATGAATGCAAAAATTAAAATTTCCACCTCTATTGAGCAAAAGCTTAAAAAAGAGTTTTCGCCTATAAAGCTTATAATACAGGATGTATCAGAAATGCATAGAGGCCATGCTGGCTTCAAAGAAGGTGGTGAAAGTCATTTTATTATAAAAATAAAATCTAATTTTTTTAAAAATATGAATAAACTACAAATACACAGATCAATAAATGAGGTATTAAATGAAGAATGGGCAAATGGAGTTCATTCAATCTCTATTCAAACAGAATTTTAGTCTTTCTTGAAATAATTTGGCCATTGTTTTTCAGTAACTTCAGATCTCTCATCAAACGCAAAGCATGTATTCAGTAAAGCAGGTTTTCCAATTTTTTCTGGGAAAGGGTTGGGTTTGTTATTTCTTAATGCTTCCCTGCTCTGTCTAGATTTTTCTCCGTAAATGGTTTGGAAAGCAACTGTTGCCATTGAAACCAATAACTCTCTTACATGAGTGCATCCTTCATTATTGCCAATGATTTTATTAACTCTATTTTTCCAACCAGGGCCAATTTGTTCACCTATCAAGTTTTTAATTTTGAAATTAGCACCAGTACATACATCATATGGAGCTGATAAAGTTTCAGCTGATACATCTATTATTGTCATATTGATATCTATTGTAATTTTAACCACCATTTGATGAAGTGGTTCTCCCTCTTTTAGAATTGTTCCGTCTGATTTTGGAATATCATAAGATTTTTTGTCAGTTATAATGCCTTCAATATCAAACATTCCATCAGTTCGAATATAACCTTTGGAGGAAACGTCTCTTGTATGAAGGAGGGTTTTCTCAACATCATTTCTACTTTCAGTGCTCATTCTTCTGTTAAACTTTTTTTATCAAACCATAGCCTTAGAGAAGTAATCTTATTTTGTTCCTTATTTAAAATTCTTATCCTTAGATTATGAAATCTAAACTCTTGTCCTGGTGATGGTATAGATCTGGACTCATACATTACCAATCCAGCAATTGTACTAGCCTCTTCGTCTGGTAAATCTATATCAAAAGTACGATTAAGATCTCTTATTGTAATATCACCCTTAACAATCCATGAACCATCTTTTTGTGAGGACAAACCTGGAAGAGTATTGTCATACTCGTCATCAATTTCCCCAACAATTTCCTCTAAAATGTCTTCTAAAGTTATGATCCCTCTAAAATCACCGTATTCATCAACCACTACAGCAAAATGTTCGCGCCTTTTTCTAAATGCTTGAAGCTGATCATATAAAGATGTGGTTTCAGGAACAAAATAAACTTGAGAAATTATATTTCCAATATCAGAAGGGCCAATATAACTAATATCATCACTAAACTTTTTAAGTATATCTTTTACATGTAAGACCCCAATTATATTTTCTACTTTACCAGAAAACACAGGATGTCTTGTATATGAACTTTCTCTAACTTGTTTAAGAATTGAAGAATAATCCATTTTATAATCAATCATAACTACGTCACTTCTATGTTTCATTATTTCTTCAACAGTGATAATCTTTAAATCTAAAACTGAGGAAAGCATAGCCCCACGTTCTCTATCGGAGTTATCTCCGCCAGAGCTGTGAAGTTTAATTAAACCCCTTAATTCCTCCTCCATATTACTTGTTGTATCTTTTTGCTGTTTAAACACCAATGATACTGTGAAGCCAATAAGTTGAGAAATCGGTTTAAGTATTCTAACTGTAAGTTTAACTGGCAAGGCAACTCTTAGAGAAAATTTATCAGAATTTTTAAAAGCATAAGTTTTAGGTAAAACTTCTGCAAAAATTACTAAAATAAGTGTCATTACAATAGCTGCAAAAGCAACGCCACCTTCCCCAAATAAAGTTATAGCAGTGCCTGTAGCAAGAGCTGATGCCAAAACATTTACAGCATTATTACCTATCAAAAGTGTACTAATTAAGAGATCTCGATTAGATCTTAAATCTTTGACAATTGAAGCTCTTTTATCGCCTTTTTTGGATAATTGATGCATTCTTGCATCAGAGGCAGCAGTCAAAGCTGTTTCAGAGCTTGAGAAAAAAGCTGAAATTATTATTAAAATAAAAATTGCTATAATTAAAAGCCAGAACTCAATATCTGTCATGTTCTTAGTTCTTCATTAAGGAGTGATAAAACGTCACTTTTTTCTATGTCTTTTCTGATTCTACATTTGCCAATTTTATCAGGTAAAATAAAATTTAGATGATTTTTATACATTTTTTTATCATTCTGCATTATTTTCCAAAGTTTAAGAGGATCAATAATTTTACTTGTGTAAAGTTTCATTGAAGTTGGCAGTCCTACAACATTAAAATGCTCTAAAACCCTCTCGTAATCATTTTTAGAACAATAACCCATTTTTACAGATAATTTTAAAGCCATTATTATTCCAATTGAAACAGCTTCTCCATGCAATATTGTCCCATCATAATTTAGATAGCCTTCAATTGCATGCCCAAAAGTATGACCAAGATTTAATAATGCTCTATTTCCTTTTTCAAACTCATCTTCTTCAACAACAGATCTTTTAATCCTACATGATTTAATAATAGCTTCAATTCTTAATTGATTATTACCCATTATTATGTCTGAGCCATTTTTTTCTAACCATTGAAAAAAAACTTTATCCTTAATTATGCTATGTTTTACTATTTCGGCGTATCCTGATAAAATTTCTCTTTTATTTAAAGTTTGTAAAAGGCTAACATCTGTTAATACAGCAATAGGTTGATAAAAAGTACCAATTAAATTTTTACCATATACGGAATTTATGCCAGTTTTGCCGCCTATTGAACTATCAACTTGTGAAAGAAAAGTAGATGGAATTTGAATAAAATTTAATCCTCTAAGAAGAGTAGAAGAAACAAAACCAACTAAATCTCCAATTACTCCCCCACCAAATGCAACTATAATTGTATCTCTGCTAATACCAGTTTTTATTACTTGTTCACAAAGTTTAATATAATTATTCAAAGACTTAGATTTTTCTCCTGAATTAATTTCGATAGTCGCAATCTTTGAGGCAACTTTCGATAGAGAAAGTTCCAATATATTGAGCCTATCTTTCAAAGCCTTATCATATAGGATAACAATATTTTTGTTGGTTAAATGATTTTTTAAAATAAAATCAATTTGATTTAATAAATTATTACCTAAAAAAATTTTATATTTTTTATTTTTTAAACTGATTTCTAAATTTTTTACTGTTTCCATTGTTAAATATATATTTCAAAATTATTGATTTTGATCATTTTTTATTTCTAGATAAGTTTTATTTGAGCTTTCTTTAATGCTTTGGTCATTTAATTCAATTCTCTTATTTGCTTTGATATAGCAATCTTTTCTTTCAAACATTATCTCTTTAATTTTTCTTCTGAGCCCATTATCATTTAAAGAATTTAGAAGAGGTCTCTTATTTTTATTTTTTTTTAATCTTTGAAAAATAATATCTTCATTTACGTCTAACCAAATGCTATAAAAATATTCTTTTATAATTCTGTAAGTGATTTTTTGACAAAATGAACCTCCACCTGAGGAGATTAAAATATTCTTTTTTTTGCTATAGAATTTAAAAATTTCATATTCTTTATTCCTGAAGAATTTCTCACCATATTTATCAAAAATATCTTTAGTGCTTAAATTCATTTCATTTTCTATTTCTTTGTCAGAATCTAAAAATAACCAATTTAATTTTTCAGCAACAATTTTTCCTATAGTGGATTTTCCACATCCCATCATTCCTACTAAAACTATTGGTTTTGATAAAATCATTTGAAATTTTTTTTTGATAAATTGAATTTTTAAATTAAGATAAATAAAAGCATTAAAATTATTATCGTTCAACAAAAGAATTAATAATATATTTTTAGAAATTTATCATTATATTTGATTGCCCGATTAACGACATATTTTGTTTATATTATAATAGTTGGAGATATTTATGAGATCAATTTTAATTGTATGTTCAGTTTGTTTAATAATACTTGCTGTACTTAGCTTGACGTTGGCTTTTTGGCAAATACCAATCCCAACTGCAGAAAAAGTTTTGATAATTCCTAATGAAACATTTGCAAACTAATAGCTTAAAAAGTTTAATTTTTGTTATTTCATTAATTTGTTATAATCTGATAAGCTTTAGTATTTCATCTCAAGATATTAAAAATTCAGGCATTGTAACTGAAACAATTTCACCCTTAATGCCGCCTTCGCAAAGTGATAATAACAACTTTACTACCTTAAATAATAATCAAGAAATCAATTCATTCTTAGAAAAACTTGAGAACAGTGACAATAAGGCAATGAATTTTCCAAGTTTGAACAAATCTCAAAATGGAAATATTAGTAAATCTGATGTAATTATTTTTAATGAAGACAATATTTCTAAAGAAGTTAACGTTTTCAATGATAATTATTCAGATCAACTGCTACAAGAATTTTCTAATAATAATGTTACTTTTGACAATTTATCAGAAAGTAAGTTGGATACTAATGAAAACTCTCAAGTTTTTGAGCCGCAATCTTCAAGCATACCTAATGTGAGCACTTCTCAGTTAGCAAGTGTAAAGATTTCTTCATTGGGACTTGAAGACACAAAATTTCTCCCAAATGGAATTATTATTTGGAATGATGTTAGTTTTGAAAGAGCATTATATTTACTTGAAAAAATTGATTTCAGAGCAAATAGTTCTGTTTTAAAGGAGCTTTTAAATGAAGTATTGTCTATTTCGCAAGATCCTCCAATTGGTGAAACATCTTTAGAGATAGAATTTATCAATAAAAAGCTAGAGTTGATTGCAAATTTGCACCAATTAGAGACCCTTTATACATTAATTGATTTACTGCCTGACGACATAATTTTTGACCATTGGAGAGCTTTAAGAGTTGAACATTTATTATTAAAAGGTGAGTTTGAATCTGATAGTTTTGCTTGCAAAATTGTAAATGATATTTCAGTTGAGAATGAGGATGAATTCTGGAAAAAGGCACAAATTTTTTGTCAAATTATACTTGGTAATGAAGATGATGCTATTTTTGATGCCGAGTTACTGCGTGCAAGTGGGAGTCAGGATAATAATTTTTTTAATTTACTTTATTCACTGATAGGACAGAAAGAAGATTTTATTATTGAAGAAGATAAATTGGAATTATTACATATTATAATGATGGATCAAATAAGAAATATAATTCCAAGTGAATTTATATTTAAAACGCCACAATATAATTACTCTGTGTTACTGAATATTGAAAATATTCAAGCAGAAGCAAAATCCCTCTTAATTGATAATCTTGTTGAAAATCAAATTATGTCCAAAACTGAAACTCAGTTTTACTATGATTTAATAGGAGATAATTCTTTGAATATAAATGAAGGGTTTCAAAATACCGGCATTAATTTAGGGCCTCAATTACGGGCTGACTTCTGGAAAACCTTAAATAATTATACTGGAGAAAATAACTTAAATAATTATATTTTAAATCTTATTAATATTGAAGCTAATAATGGCAGACCAATTCAGGCCTTAAAACTATATTCAGAATTTTTAATTCTACCTGAGAAAGAAACTGACCCAAACTACTCAACTATAAAGGATATTAAACTTATAAATAAAATTTATAATAATTCAATTGAGAGTTTTGATGGAGAAGATAGTTTTATTTTAACTTTACTTTCATTAATGCCAAACAAAGAAATAAACATTAATATGCTTTCAAAATATAATATTGAGGATTTAATACCAATTCTAGATCTATTCAACATTAGTATACAGGAAGGTGACTATATTGAGTTATACCTTAAGAAAAATAAAACTTTCGAAAGTGTGGAAAGTAATATTTTATTGAAATTGGCTTTAAACAAAGCATCTGAAGAAAATAATTTATTAGAGGCTTTAACAATTCAGTCTTTGTTGATTAAAGACTTAAATATTTCATTGATCTCTTCAAATACGGTATATGAAATCGTAAAAAGTTTAAATTCATTTGGTTTAACTGAAATTTCCAGAGACTTTACTAGAGAGTGGATTGTTTCAAAAATAATTACAAATATAACTGAAGATTACAGAAAATAATTTCATAATTAAAATTATATAATGAAAGACATATTAGTTGAAGAATTTTTAAAAAATAATTTTCTTGAAAGAGGATTATCAGAAAACACACTCTTAAGTTACAGAAGTGATCTTAATAACGCTGGAAAAATTTTACAAAATAAAAAATTATCAGATATTGATAATAACGACTTAAATAAAATTATTTCTTCTTGGTCAAATGTTTTCTCAGCTAAGTCTCAGAATAGAATGATTTCAACGTTAAAACAATTTTTTATTTGGCTAAAATCAGAAAATTACAGGTCAGATAATATCTTTTCAAAGATACAAACACCAAAATCTAATATTTCGTTACCAAGTATAATTTCTGAAAATGATATAGAAAAATTAATTTTAGAAGCACAAAAAAACACCACTAAAGACACTGAACTAAATCACTGTATTATAGAACTATTATATTCCACTGGAATGAGGGTTTCTGAACTTGTGAGTTTATCATACCAAAGTGTAAATAATCTTGAAGATACTGTCTCTATTCGTGGGAAAGGAGGTAAGGAAAGAATTGTAGTATTAACTCGATCTGCAAAAATTGCTCTTTCAAAATGGATTAAAAAAAGACATACTTTGAGTTATGCTGTAAGCTCGCAATTTTTGTTTCCTATAAAAAATAAAAGGCATATTAGTCGTCAAACTGTTTATAATAAAATTAAAACTTTGGCAAAAAAAGCTGGATTAAATCCTTCTAAAATTATGCCTCATTCCTTTAGACATTCTTTTGCCAGTCATTTGCTAAATAGAGGTGCAGATTTAAGATCAATACAAATTTTACTCGGCCACACAAGTATATCTACAACTCAAATTTATACTAAGGTTGAAAATAAACGTTTGCAAAGCTTGGTCAATGACGTTCATCCACTTGCGAATAAATGATTATTAGACTATATATTCAAAAAAGGAATCCAAAATGTATCATTTTTTAGACTTTGAAAAATCAATATCTGTTTTAGAAGGGAAGATTGAAGAATTAAGAAATATCTCTTCAAAAGATGGTCTAAATATTGGACTAGAAGTTAGTAAACTTGAAGAGCAATTAGAGAACAAGCTCAAAAAAACTTATTCACAATTAACTCCATGGGATAAAGTGAAAGTTGCCAGGCATCCTCTAAGACCTCATCCTAGTGAAATAATTAAGAATGTTTTTACCAATTGGCAACCTCTTGCTGGTGATAGAGGTTTCAAAGAAGATAACGCCCTTTTAGGTGGAGTTGCAAAACTTGGTGATGTGCCTTGTGTGGTTATTGGAATTGAGAAAGGAAAAACAGTTGATAAGAGAATTTTCCATAATTTTGGAATGGTTAGACCTGAAGGGTACAGAAAAGCTCAAAGATTGATAAATTTTGCAGATAAATTTTCTCTACCTGTTATTACTCTTATAGATACGGCAGGAGCATATCCTGGCAAAGGAGCAGAAGAAAGAGGGCAAGCAGAAGCAATTGCAAGTTGCATTAAGACTTCCTTAAATGCAAAAATTCCTATTATTTCTCTTGTAACTGGTGAGGGTGGTTCTGGAGGCGCAGTTGCTTTAGCTACAGCTAATAAAGTAATAATGTTGGAACATTCAATTTATTCTGTGATTTCTCCTGAAGGTTGTTCATCTATTCTCTGGAGAAGTTCAGAAAATAATGAACAAGCGGCAAATGCTTTAAAATTAACTGCGCAAGATCTTCTTGAACTAAAAGTTATAGATGAAATAATCCCTGAGCCAATTGGAGCAGCTCATAGAAATCCTGAAACTTTATTTAATTCCATTTTTGACAGTTTAAAACTGAATTTAGAGCAGATCATCTCTCTTTCTAGAAATGAGCTAAAATCCAAAAGAAATAAAAGATTTTTAGACTTTTAAAATCTTTTTGTTTTAGATTTCATTTATATTTAAAACTAATTATTAAATTATTTTTAAGAACTGTCATTTTCAAATAAAATGAATGAAATAATAAATTACAAATTACATAATTTAAAAAGAATAAGGTCTGTTAAGAAATGGAATAATTTTAATTATCTTAAAAAACTTTCTGCTGAAAGACTTTATGAGAGACTTTTTGAGGTAAAACGAAATTTTGATCTTGGTTTAGAGATAGGTTGTCATTCTGGTGAATTTGGAACATTAATAAAAAATAAAAAAAAAATAAAAAAACTCATTCAGGGAGATACAATCTTCGAATTTTGTAAAAATTCAAAAAAAACCAATTTCCCCTCCATAAATATTGATAACACCAAACTACCATTTAGAGAAAATCAATTTGACATAGTAATATCTAATTTTTATTTCCATTGGATTAGAGACGTTCCTAAAATTTTAACTCAAATTAGAAATCTTTTAAAACCAAATGGATTACTATTAATAAATTTTCTTGGTGGAAAAACATTACGTGAGTTGCAAATCAATCTAATTGATGTAGAGATGAAACTCTTGGGAGGAGCTTCTCCAAGAATTATCCCTTTCATAGATATTAGGAGTGCTGGTGCTTTAGCTCAAAATACTGGGTTTAAATTACCAGTGGTTGACTCAGAAATAATTAATATTACTCATACAAACATTAATAGTTTATTTCATGATCTAAGGGGCATGGGAGAGACTAATTGTATGACTTCTATATATAAGCCTTTAAAAGGAGTTGTAACAAAAGAGTTAGAAAATAGATTAATTAATGATAAAATTATCAATACTGTATTTGAATTGATAACTATTACAGCATGGAAAGAGTAAAAATTAATTACTATATGAATATTTTAAATTAAATCTAGAATAAATGGTATCAGGCTTTTATTTGCTTCTGGCATCTTTAAACCTTTCAATTCACTTTTTCTAATCCATTTCAATTTGTTGCCTTCTCTTGGTAATACTTCTCCCTTCCATTTTCTTGAAATATATAGCATCAATACTACGTGTAAATGAGAATAAGAAAATGAAGAAAACCCAATTGGAGCAATACATGATTTGCTAATATCAATATTAATTTCTTCTTTAATTTCTCGAATTAAACAATCTTCAGGTGTTTCGTTTTTATTAAGTTTGCCACCTGGAAACTCCCAGTATGTTTTGAAATCACTTTTATGCTCTCGGGTTGCAACTAATATCCTATTGTCAATATCAACTATTACGCATGCTGATACATAAATAATCTTTTTGACCATTATTGCTAACTTCTATATTTGCCATTTATATCGATATATTTTTGTGTTAAATCACATGTCCAAACAGTAGCCTCATTTTTTTTACTTCCAAATTCAACACTAATCTCTATTTCATTATTTTTCATATATTTTGAAACTTTTTTTTCACTGTAACCATTGTTTCTTCTTCCGTCATAAGTGATCAAATGTTTACCTATATAAATCCTTAATTTTTTTTGATTAAAAATCTCATTTGTTTTACCAATTGCCATTATTATTCTCCCCCAATTTGCATCTTCTGCTGCTATAGCTGTTTTAACTAATGGTGAATTAGCTATTGAAAAAGCAACTTTTTTTGAGCTAACTTTATTTTTTGTCCCTGCTACACGAATTGTAATTAATTTAGATGCTCCTTCCCCGTCTCTTACAATTTGGAGAGCCAAATCCTTACTAATTTTTAATAAAGCATCTTTGAATTTTTCATAATGTTTATCTTTTTTGTTTTTTAAAATTTTATTATCTGACATGCCTGTAGCTGAAAGAATAACGCTATCACTAGTTGAGGTATCTCCATCTACAGAGATTGAATTAAAAGTATCCTCACTTACTTCTTCCAGAAGTTTTTGTAAAATTGGTTTAGAAATTTTAATATCAGTGGAAATAAATGCTAACATGGTTGCCATATTTGGTGCAATCATACCAGAGCCCTTGGCTATTCCAGTTATATGTATTTTTGAACCTTCAAAATTATAGCTTAGACTTGAATATTTTGGATAAGTGTCAGTTGTCATAATTGCTTTTGCTGCACTTTGCCAATTATTAGAATTTAAATTATCAGTTAAGTTTGATATCGCATCTATTATTTTATGCGTTTTAAGAGGTTCTCCAATTACCCCAGTTTGAGCTATTAAAATTTGATTTTTAAATATCTTTAGACATGATGACAATTTTAAAATAATTTTATTTATTGCGCTTTTGCCAAGTTCGCCATTAAAGACGTTAGCATTACCAGCATTTACAATAATTGCTCTAATATCATCATTTTTTATTATTTTTTGACACCATTTAACAGCCTCAGAAGCTGTAGTAGATTTTGTAAAAACGCCTGCAAAATTTGATTTATTCTTAAATGAAATCAAAATTAAATCATCTCTCCCTATATACCTCTCTTCTGAATTGGTAAAAGAAAGGTTTACGCCTGGGATAGTATAAATTTTTTTTACTTGTTTTGGTTTAAGTGGGCTTTCAGAATTTGTCATTACTGACTAACAGGCAAATTCAAAAGGGGCTCTAATTCGCTTGATGATAATTTTTCAATTAAAGCATCATTTCGTAAATCCTGTATTTTTTTTGAAACTATTTTTCTCTCAAGGTCTTGGATCAGCTTGTTTTTCATGCTCTCGTAACTTGGAGCCTCTGGTATCCGTTTATCAAAAATTTTAATGACATGCCATCCAAATTGTGTTTGCACAGGTCTTTGAGTAATTTCATTTTTGTTTAGTGAAAATGCTGCTTTTTCAAAAGGTGGAACCATCTGACCTCTCTTGAACCATCCAAGATCACCTCCTGATGGACCTGATGGACCTGTAGATTTATTTTTTGCAAGTTCTGCAAAGTCACCACCATCATTTAACATGTTTATGACATCAATTGCTTCACTCTCTGTGTCCATAAGTATGTGACTTGCTTTTATTTCTTCTCGACTTGTTTCATCAGCAATAAAATTAATGTAGGATGCTTTTATATTTTCTTCTTTTATATTTTCTTGAACATATTTTGAAAGAAAAGCCTGCATTAAAACTTTTTCTATAACAAAATCAATTGCTGCCTTTACGGATGGTTCTTCATCAAGTTTCATTTTTTTGCTCGCTTGAGCAAATAATTTGATATCAATCACTCTTTCAAGAAGATCCTCATAGTAAGACATAAATGGTTGAGATTGTATTTCAGGTGGTAACTCGTTCATGGCATGTATCATAGTCTCTAAAGAAATGTCTTCATTGTTAACATTTGCGACTATTGGAATGTTCTGGGCTTGAGTTGCTTTAAGAAACAATATTGAAAATAATAAAAAGGCAAATATTGACGAAACAATTTTTCTTAAATACATATTTTTCTCCAGATCAATCAGTAGTTCTTAAATTTATTATATAGTTAAAAATTAAAAAAAAATATATAAAGCATATTGCAGTAAAAAAAATAAACAATATAACAATATTTTTTTATTTATTTATATTATAAGTATTATGTATCCGCTTATTCGTAATTCTAGGAACTCTAAATGAAAAGCTTTTTTTCAAAATTGTTTGGAACTGTTAATGACAGAAAACTCAGGGAATTAAAACCAAGAGTTGAAAAGATTAATTTATTAGAACCCAAATACCAAAAAATGACAGATGGCGAACTTCAAAACCAAACAAAATTTTTTAAAGAAAAATTAACTGGAGGAATATCAAATAATGAAATTTTAGAAGATGCGTTTGCTACAGTTCGGGAGGCTGCGACTAGAACTCTGGGTCAACGTCATTATGACGTTCAACTACTAGGTGGGCTAATATTGAATGACGGTAGCATAGCTGAAATGAAAACAGGTGAGGGAAAAACACTTGTTTCGACTTTAGCTGTTTATTTGAATGCTCTTTCTGGAAAAGGTGTTCACGTTGTCACAGTAAATGATTACCTTGCAAATAGAGATTCTAAATGGATGGGAAAAATTTACGAGTTTTTAGGTCTAAAAGTAGGATGTGTAACACCGTCAGTTAATGAAGAAGAAAGAAAAATTGCTTACAATGCAGATATTACTTATGCCACAAATAATGAGCTCGGTTTTGATTATCTTAGAGATAATATGAAATTTCGATTGGAAGATATGGTGCAAAGAGCACCTAATTATGCAATAATAGATGAAGTTGATTCAATTTTAATTGATGAAGCAAGAACTCCATTAATTATATCAGGTCAAGCTGAAACAAGTTCTGAAACCTACAAAAGTATTGACAAATTAATCCCAGCTCTTGTCAAAGAAGATTTTGATTTAGATGAAAAACAGCGTTCAGTAACTTTAACGGACAAAGGATTAGAGAATATTGAAAATTTGCTTTTGCAAAATAAAATTATGGTTGAAGGAGGTTTATACGATATTTCAAATGTTGGAATACTTCACCATGTCAATCAGTCCTTGAGAGCACATAAACTATTCCAAAGAGATACTCATTATATTGTTAGGGGTGGAAAAGTAGTTATCATTGACGAGTTTACTGGAAGAGCTATGGAAGGTAGAAGGTTTTCTGATGGCCTGCATCAAGCAATTGAAGCAAGAGAAAATGTTGATGTTTTGCCAGAAAACCAAACTTTGGCATCTGTTACATTTCAAAACTATTTTCGACAATATCCTAAGCTTGCAGGTATGACAGGAACTGCAATTACTGAGGCAGGAGAATTTGAAGAGATATACGGCCTCCAAGTAATAGAAGTTCCAACGAATGAAGAAGTGGATAGAAAAGACTTTGATGATGAAGTGTACCGAACTAGTCAGGAAAGAGACGATGCTGTAATAAAGCTAATTAAGGAATGCCAAGAAAAAAAGCAGCCTGTGTTAGTGGGTACTGTTTCGATTGAAAAATCAGAAAACTTTTCAAGCCAACTTAAAAAGAAAAACATTCCTCATAAAGTTTTGAACGCAAGATTTCATGAACAAGAGGCAGGTATAATTGCTGAAGCAGGAGTTCCTGGAGCTGTTACAATTGCAACAAATATGGCTGGTCGTGGAACAGATATTCAATTAGGGGGGAACTTTGATAGAAGAATAGAAAAGTTAGAGGAAGAAATAGGCTCCTCATCAGACAAATTTGAAATACAAAAAGAAAAGATTAGAGAAGAAATAGAAAAAAATAAAAAAGAGACAAAAGTCAACGGAGGCTTGTTTGTTATAGGTACTGAAAGGCATGAATCCAGAAGGATTGATAACCAGTTGCGCGGAAGGTCTGGAAGACAAGGGGATCCTGGCTCATCAAAGTTTTTTTTATCTCTTCAAGATGATTTAATGAGAATTTTTGGTTCTGATAAACTTGATAATATGTTGCAGAAATTTGGCCTTGAAGAAGGTGAGGCTATTATACATCCATGGGTTAATAAAGCCCTAGAAAAAGCGCAACAAAAAGTAGAATCTAGAAATTTTGATATTCGAAAGCAATTACTTAAGTTTGATGACGTTATGAATGACCAAAGGCAAGTTGTATTTGAACAAAGAAGAGAAATTATGAGCTCAGATAATGTGCTTGAAACTGTAATAGATATGCGACATGAGGTTATTTCAGACATTGTTTATAAGTCAATTCCTGAAGGTTCTTATTCTGATAAATGGGATCATAAAACACTTAACTCAGACGCTTTAAAACTTTTAGGGATAGAGATAAATTCAGAAAAATGGTTTAAAGAAGATGGAATAGCTGAAGACGAAATTTCTCAAAAATTAAAAAATATTTCAGATGACTATATGATATCTAGAGCCAATAATATTGGTGAAAAAGTTTTTAGAACTGCAGAAAAGTCTTTGCTGCTACAAGTATTAGATCAGCAGTGGAAAGAGCATCTTCAGGCTTTAGAGCAATTGAGGCAAAGTATTGGTTTAAGGGCTTATGGACAAAAGGACCCCTTGAATGAGTATAAACGGGAAGCATTTATTTTATTCGAACAAATGTTGCAAAACTTAAGAACAGTAATTACATCTGTATTGTCTCATTTAGAGGTTAAAGAAGAAAAAGATCAAAATGTTGATACAAAAAATAATGGAAACTATATAAAGAGTAACACCAAACATACAGATTGGGGTAAAGTTCCCAGGAATGCCAAATGTCCATGTGGTTCAGGAAAAAAATATAAGCACTGTTGCGGAAAATAAATAATAATAAGATTTTATGATATCATTCTCTTTGAAATGCGAAAATAATCACCAATTTGAAGGCTGGTTTAGATCATCTGTTGATTATGAAGATCAAGTTAAAAAAGGGCTAATATCCTGCCCAAACTGTAATAATAAAAAAATTTCTAAAGCTTTAATGTCACCTGCTGTTAGATCTTCAAAAAAATTGGATAAAAAAATAGTTAACCAGAAATCTGCTGATAATTTGAGACTATCTGAAAAAAGAGTAGTAGCTGGAGATTATGATATTCGGCAAGCACTAAGAAATTTCAGAAGTTATGTAGAAAAAAATTGTGAAAACGTAGGAGAAAATTTTGCTAGTGAAGCAAGATTAATTTCAAAAGGCAAGGCTAAAAATAGAAATATTTATGGTAAAGTTAGTTCCAAAGATGCAGAAGATTTAAAAGATGAAGGCATTGAAGTCACTGCAATTCCATGGATTAAAGATGATGCCTAATTTTTATTCTCTAACTATGCCAGAAGCTGCGTAGTTTATCCCCAAATAAGAAGTCAAATTAAATTCTTTGTTAAAAATATTTGGTGTTAATCCTGAAAAATTATTTAGATATATTCCATTCTCCAGTGCCTCTAAATATAACTTTTGTGGAGTTACGAACTTTTCCCAATCATGGGTGCCTTTGGGTAATAAATTAAGTATATATTCAGCTGCAAATTTTCCAAATAACAGACTTGGAATAGACTTATTAATAGTTGTAAAAATAAAGGAGGTTTTGTTTGATGAAATTTTTCTGATCATTTTTAAAAAATATTTTCTGTCTAAAACATGTTCAATAACTTCTGAAGCAATAATTAAATCAAAATCTTTTTTCAAATTTAATTCCTCAAGACTTGTGCAAATATAGTTAATTTTAAGCCCCATTTTAGATGCATGTTGTTTTGCAGTTATAATGGCATTTTCTGATACATCTATTCCGGTTACATTCCCCCCTAATCGTGATAATGGTTCACATAATAATCCACCTCCACATCCAACATCTAAAATATTCAAATTATTACATATTTGAATGGAAGAATTTATATGTTTATTAATTATATTTCTTTTAATTACTTGAACTATATACTCAACTCTACACGGAGTTAATCTATGTAATGCAGAAAATGATCCGCTTTCATCCCACCAATCTTGATTGGGCTTATCAAAATGATTAACTTCTGTTTTGTCTACAGTTGAATTCATACGCAAAATTTTACTAATACTTGCACAAATTTGTTTCTTTGTCTAAATACATTCTAAAATCAAATTTTTTATTTTAAATAATATAAGATTCGTAAATGTCTATTATTGTGATGAAATTTGGAGGTACTTCAGTAGCAGATATTGACTGCATCAAAAATGTTGCTAATAAAGTAGCTGCTCAATACAAAAAAAATAAAAAGATTGTTGTTGTTGTATCTGCAATGTCAGGCACAACTAATAATCTCATTGACTTAACAAAACAGATATCAAAGGATAGAAATTTACAAGAGTATGACGTAGTTGTTTCTTCAGGTGAACAAGTAACTGCTGGGTTGCTTTCTATGGCTTTAAATTCTAAAGAAATTCCATCTAGGTCTTTTATGGGTTGGCAAATTCCAGTTTTCACAGATACTACTTTTTCTAAAGCTAATATTACTGAGATTAGTATAGATTTTTTAATGCAAGCTCTAAATAGGAATGAAATCGCAGTTATTCCTGGCTTTCAAGGGGTGACAGATGAAAATCAGATAACTACTCTCGGTAGAGGTGGTTCTGATACATCCGCTGTGGCAATAGCATCAGCTTTAAATGCAAAAAGATGTGATATTTACACTGATGTTGATGGAATTTATACTGCTGACCCAAGAATGGTTCCAAAAGCAAAAAAATTGGATAAAATTTCATATGAAGAAATGTTAGAAATGGCAAGTCAAGGAGCAAAAGTTCTTCAAACTCGTTCAGTTGCATTGGCTATGAAATATAAATTAAAGATTAAAGTCTTATCAAGTTTTGAAAATAAAGAAGGTACGCTTGTTTTACATGAGGATGAAATTATGGAAAAGAAAAACGTAAGTGGCATTGCTTTTTCATTAGATGAAGCAAAATTAACTGTAATAGGCATACCTGATAAACCTGGTCAGGCCTCAATTTTATTTAAGTCTTTGGGGCTGAAAGCTATTAATGTTGATATGATTGCACAGTCATCATCTGCTAATAAAAGTGCTACAGATTTATCATTTACTGTTCCTAAAAATGAATTAGAAGATGCTATTAATACAATTAAATCAGTACAAAAGAAAATTGGATTTAAGTCAATTATATCAGATAGTGATGTAGCTAAAATTTCTGTTATTGGTATTGGCATGAAAACTCAAGCTGGTGTAGCTCAAAAAATGTTTGATGTTTTAGCAGAAAAAAACATTAATTTAAAAGTGATATCAACTTCTGAAATTAAAATCAGTGTGTTGATTGAAGCTCCATACATGGAACTAGCTGCTAGATCACTGCATACTGCTTTTAATTTAGATGAAAGTAATTAATTATAATTTATAAATTATTATTTTTTGTATTATAGTGTTAATTTTTATAGAAAAATGTATTTCATTTTTCATAGGCCTTTAAGATGAGTAAAGAAATAAAAGAAACTGAAACCGACGAAGATTTTATTCAAAGCTCAGGTGAATTGCTGAGGCAGGCAAGATTGGGAAAAGAGTTATCGATTTCAGAAATCAGCAGAGTAACAAGAATTTCTAAAAGTATGATCCAGTCTTTAGAAAATGGTGAAGTAGAAAATTTACCTGGCCGAACCTATGAAATCGGTTACATTAAATTAATTTGTCGAGTAACTAATACAAATCCTGATCCGATTGTGAAAAAATGGATTGATGAATACTATTTTAACAAAAATCCAGACCCATATAATTTTCCCGAACCATCGTCTCTTCAAAAGAGACCAATAATTGCAAATTTTGGAATTATACTTTCAGTCTTAATTATTTTATCCTATAGTGGGTGGTATTTTTACTCAGTTAATAGTTCAGAAGAAACAACCCCTATTCCTAATCAAGAAAAAGTTAATATTAATCTGTTAACCCAATATGATAATAATAACAGTATAAACTCTCAAGATACTGATGTTTCTGTTAACAAATCTTTAGAAGACAATTTAAGTTTTGTTTCAGAACTTAAGACCCAATCAAGCGTACTTGATAAAAATGAAGGTTTTGTTGAGGAAAAATTAAATAAGACGAAAAATACATTTGATAATATTACCAATTCGATTGAAAAGAGCAATGTATCAGATGTTTTAGAAAGTGAAATTATTGAGAATCAAACTAATGGTTTTGATAACAATATAAATAGTGAAGATTTATCCCAAAGCAGTATAACTACCCTTAGTAGAAATAATGAAAACAATGATAATTTAAAAATCGGTCTTTATGATATAGAAAATTATGAAAATTTTAGTTTTGTTGGAATCGAGGATTCTTGGCTGCAAATAATTAGTACTGAAGGTGAAATGTTTTATACTGGCATGGTTAAAAAAGGGGATAATCTTATAGTGCCTAATGATAAAAGATTATTAATTACTCTTGGAAATGCGGGTGCAATTGGAGTTGAGATTTTAAATTTTGGTGTTAAGCCAATTGGTCAAAGTGGAGAGATAATCCAAGCTGTTAATCTGAATTATATTCTAAATAAAATTAGTTTTGTTGATTAAGATTTGTAAATTTTTTTTATGAAAAGTAATATCAAAAGAAGAAAAACACGTGTTATAAATGTTGGAGATGTATCCGTTGGATATAACTCTAATATTTCAGTTCAGTCAATGACGAATACAAATACACAAGATAGCTTTGCAACACTTGATCAAATTGAAAAAATTGCAGATGCTGGGGCTGATTTAGTTAGAGTTTCATGTCCTGACCAGGAAAGTACAAATACTCTTAAAACTATTGTTAAAAATTCACCTATTCCAATAGTTGCAGACATACATTTTCACTATAAAAGAGCAATTGAGGCAGCAGATGCAGGTGCAGCTTGTTTAAGAATTAATCCTGGAAATATTGGTTCTTTAGATAGGATAAAAGAAGTAATTAATGCTGCAAAAAGTAATGATTGCTCAATAAGAATTGGCGTAAATGCTGGTTCTCTTGAGAGAAAAATTTTAGATAAATATAAAGAGCCTAACTCAGACGCAATGGTTGAAAGTGCTCTTTTCCATTCTCAAATATTAAAAGAAAATGATTTTCACAATTTTAAAATTAGTGTTAAAGCCTCAGATGTTTTTTTAACAATTGATGCTTATAAAAAATTAGCTGAAAAAACTGATGCGCCTTTTCATATTGGAATAACTGAAGCTGGTGGATTAAGAGCAGGCACAGTGAAATCTTCAATTGGATTGGGTTATTTGTTGCTTAATGGTATTGGAGATACAATAAGAGTTTCTTTATCAGCGGATCCTGTGGAAGAAGTGAAAGTTGCTTTTGATCTTTTGAAGGCACTTGATATCAGGAATAGAGGTGTCAAAGTTATATCATGCCCATCCTGCAGCAGACAGCAATTTGATGTGATTTCAACCGTGAGTGAAATTGAGCGAAGGTTAAGTCATATTAAACAATCTTTAACTGTATCTATTATTGGTTGTGTTGTTAATGGTCCAGGGGAAGCTAAAACAGCAGACATTGGTTTAACTGGTGGAGGAAAAAATACTCATCAAATATATATTTCCGGTGTGGCTAATCATAGGTTAAAAGATAAAAACGTTGTAGATCATATCGTAGAGCTTGTGGAAAAGTACATTGCTGAAAAAAATATTAATACAAGTCCAAATAATCCAGAAAAACAATTAATTGCCTAAAAAAAACTAAAAATTGGAGTAATTTTTGAGTAAAATTCAGTCTGTTCGTGGGACTAAAGATATATATTCTTCTGTGATGCGAAGTTATAACCATATTATTAATGAGGCAAGGCTTGTTGCAGAGTTGTTTGGCTATGAAGAAGCGTCTTTTCCAATTTTTGAGAAAGCGGAAGTGTTTTCAAGACCTCTTGGTGTTGCAAGTGACGTGGTTTCAAAAGAAACCTATACTTTTGAGGACAGAGGTGGAGAGAAGATTACACTAAGGCCTGAGGGTACTGCAGGCGTAATAAGATCAATAATATCTGAAGGAAAAATTAATGACCTTCCTCTGAGGCTATTTTACTCTGGGCCAATGTTTAGATATGAGAGACCTCAAAAAGGGCGCTTGAGACAATTTTTTCAAATTGGAATTGAAAGCATTGGAAATCACGGGCCCTTAGAGGACGCTGAGGTAATATCTTGTGGAGCTAGATTATTAAAAAGGCTGGGTTTCCAAAGAGATTGTGTTTTGAATATTAATTCTCTTGGTGATGCAGAATCTAGGGCACTATATAGAAAAAGTTTAGTTGATTATTTTTCAAAAAATTTAGAAAAGTTATCTAAACTATCACAATCCAGACTTTCCTTGAATCCTCTAAGAATACTTGACTCAAAAGAGCCACAAGACGAGGAAGTGATATTCAAAGCACCTTTGTTTTCTTCTTACTTAAATAATTTGTCAATTGACCATTTTGAAAAAGTTAAAAGTTTTCTCGATTCTTCTGGTATAGAGTATTCACATAATGAAAAACTAGTCAGAGGGTTAGATTATTACAGTCATACTACTTTTGAGTTTATAACAACTAGGTTAGGTTCACAGGGTACTGTTTTAGGTGGTGGGCGGTATGATGGGTTATCAGAAATGCTTGGTGGCCCAAGTATTCCAGCTGTAGGTTTCGCAGCAGGTGTGGATAGGTTAGTAATGTTAACTGCAAATCTTGAAGAAAATTCTACCATTTTAAGCATATTGCCTGTTGAAGAGGAAAATTTTGAGTACTGTTACAACTTGCTTAACATTTTTAGAGAGAATGACATAAAATGTGAAATTTTCGAAGGTGGCAATCTATCAAAGAATTTAAAGAAAATTAGCAAGAAAAATAGAAAATTAGTAATTATTGTTGGCGACGAAGAAATTCAAAATAAACAAGTAATTTTAAAGGATTTGTCTACAGGAGAACAGATAAAAATTCAAGAAACTGACATCTTAGAAAAAATAAACGTTTGATTATAAACCTATGTCAATAGAAAAGAGTTTACAAAAAATATTAAGTAGAAAAATAGAATTAGAGAATATTCTATCAAGTGGAAATTTATCTAGCGATGATGTGATTAGTTTTTCAACTGAGTTATCAGAAATCACTCCTGTAGCTGAACAAGCAAATCTAGTTAGTA
The DNA here is from genome assembly GCA_902612965.1 of uncultured SAR116 cluster alpha proteobacterium. Classification (GTDB taxonomy): domain Bacteria; phylum Pseudomonadota; class Alphaproteobacteria; order Puniceispirillales. The sequence goes on from CACMFN010000001.1 coordinate 121,208, forward strand.
AGTTAAAAGAAAACCTGTTTGACACACAAGTCATAATTGATGATGAAAAAAATGAAAAAGATTTTGTTGATTTAGCTAAAGATGAGTTGGAAGAGATAAATAAAACTCTTGATAAAGAGACAAAAAAACTAAAACTATTACTAATTCCAAAAGACAAAGATGATACAAGAAATGCTATTATAGAAATAAGAGCAGGCACAGGTGGAGATGAAGCTGCTTTATTTGCTTCTGATCTATTTAATATGTATCACAGATTTTCTTCTATAAATAGTTGGAAATTTGAAACAATTTCTGTATCTGAAATTGGAATAGGTGGTTATAAAGAAGCTATGGCTCTTATTTCAGGTTCAAATGTTTTTGAAAGATTAAAGTTTGAATCAGGCGTTCACAGAGTTCAAAGAGTTCCTGAAACGGAATCGAGTGGCAGAGTCCATACTAGCGCTGCAACAGTCGCAATTTTACCTGAAGTGGAAGATGTTGACATTGATATTAATGAAAAAGATTTAAAGATTGACGTTTATAGATCATCTGGGCCAGGAGGTCAGTCTGTAAATACAACTGATTCAGCAGTGAGAATTACTCATTTGCCATCAGGCATTGTTGTTACTCAACAAGATGAAAAATCTCAGCATAAGAACCGATCAAAGGCTATGAAGGTATTAAGGGCTAGGCTTTATGAACTAGAACAGCAGAAAAAAGAAAAAGAAAGAGCTGACTCAAGGAGAACTTTGGTTGGTTCTGGGGATAGGTCAGAAAGAATTAGGACTTATAACTTTCCTCAAGGAAGAGTTACAGACCATAGAATTAATTTAACTTTATATAAATTGGAAAAAATTCTTGTAGGAGAGGGCTTAGATGAATTTATAAATACTTTATCTGAGCATGATCAAATTACTAAATTATCACAACTAGGGGAGATGTAAAATTTTAGCTGAAGAGCTATTAAAATTAGGTCAATTAGAACTAAAATTTAAACGAATTCCCAATTATCATTTAGATACAAGAATTTTACTTTGCACGATTTTGAATATTGATGACAAATATTTACTATCAGACATTAAAGTTTCAAAAAGAAAACAAGATGAATTCTTTTCTATAATAAAAGATAGAGCTAATGGAAAGCCTGTAAGCAGGATTATTAAAAAAAGAAACTTTTGGAATTCTGAGTTTTGCATAAATGATTCAACACTTGATCCAAGACCTGATAGTGAAGTTTTAGTCTCTAGTGGTATTGAGTTAGCAAAAATTTTTATAAAAAAAGAAATTAATATTCTTGAACTTGGTGTAGGGAGTGGATGCATTTTATTGTCTTTATTAAAAGAAATTCACTTTTCAAACGGCATTGGAGTAGATATAGATTTTAATACAGTAATGGTTGCAAAGAAAAATGCCTGTAATTTAAATGTTGAAAAAAAAGTAAAGTTTTTAGTTTCTAATTGGACAAATGGATTTAAAGGAAATTTTGACTTAATTTTTTCAAATCCACCATACATTAAATCAGATGATATAAAGAACCTTCAAATAGAAGTGAGTAAATTTGATCCAATTATAGCTCTTGATGGAGGCAAAGATGGTTTGTCATGTTATAAAAAAATATTTAAAAATATAAAAAATTATATGTCTAATAATGCATTTTTTCTTTTAGAAATTGAACCTTGCTTGAGCAAGCATGTTGTCAGTATTGCTAAAAGTAATGATTTAGAACTTTTTTCAACACAAAATGATCTTTCAGGACAGAAAAGATGTTTAATTTTTCAAAAACTTAAAAAAAATTAATTTTTTACTTGGAATGATTAAAAATAAACCTTACATTAAGTTAAAACAGAAATTGTTTATTTGAGTATAAACTCATTGTTTTAATCATAAAATTTTAATTAAAATAGCTTTCTACTTAGCAATTTGATTATTTGTTTTTTGTTAACCTAACTTGTGAAATTTATATGAGATCCAATAACTTTAAAAGAAATAGAAACAGAAACCAGAATAGAAGAAATGGTAACGGCTCTTCGTCAAAGTCAACAAATATTGATAGTTCAGGTCCAGACGTAAGAGTTAGAGGTAGTGCAATACAAGTTAATGAAAAGTATATAGCTCTTGCTAATGATGCTTCAATGAGTGGTGACAGGATTAAGGCTGAGTCGCTCTTTCAGTATGCCGATCATTATTACAGAGTTTACATGCTTGCAAATGGCGGCATTGACCCAAGAAAAAATTCAGCAGATGAAAATATTACCGTTTCTTCTGATGATTTATCAGATACAGAAAAAAACGAAGATAAAAAAGAAGCAATTGAAATTGTTGAAGAGAAACAAACATCTAGCTTGGAAGAAAACTTAGTTTCTTCAGCAAATTAATTTTGAAAATATTATAAATTGTCAAAACTTGTAAAACATTTGTTTTATAACCATATAAACCATAAATAATTTTAAGGTTTATGTATTGATAAGTTTACCCTTTTCTGAAAACGCTGCTGAAATCTTCCAGCTTACTGAAAAAAATGCTTTTGAAAGAAATAATCCATATATTTTCCCAGAGCATATGATTGAAGTCCTCTTGGATAAAGATAAAGAAATAACACAACCTATACTTAAAGAATGTAATATTGATATAAATTCTATTAATGAAAAGATTACTGATTATTTAAATAAACTTCCTACCGTCACAGGATCTAATTCGTCCCCGTCCCCGGATAAAAGTTTTTTATCTTTTTTAAAATTAACTCAAAAAATTTGTAATGAATATGGCGATAAAGTAATTACTAAAGAACTGTTATTATTAGCTTATTCAAAATTTAATAGGGAAACACAAAACGATCTTGATTTTGTATTGCCATACCAAAAAATAAAAGATGAAATTGACAAAATGAGACTTGGTAGAAAAGCTTCTGGCCCAAATCCTGAAAATCAAATAAATTCTGTCGCAAAATATACAAGAGACATTACAAATGATGCAATAAAGGGAAAAATTGACCCAGTAATTGGTAGGGACGAAGAAATTAGGCGTGCGCTCCAGGTTATAGCAAGAAGAACAAAAAATAATCCTGTGCTGATTGGTGAGCCAGGCGTAGGAAAAACTGCTATTGTTGAAGGCCTGGCTCAAAGGATAACAAATAATGATGTTCCAGAAACATTGAAAAATACTAAAGTATTGGCTCTTGACTTGGGAAGTTTGTTGGCAGGTGCAAAATACCGAGGTGAGTTTGAAGAAAGATTGAAATCTATTTTGTATGAGATTTCAAACTCTAAGGAGTCTATCATTTTATTTATTGATGAATTACATACAATTGTTGGAGCTGGTTCAGCTGAAGGTGCAATGGACGCCTCAAATATGCTTAAACCAGCTCTTGCTAGAGGAGATATACATTGTATAGGGGCAACAACTTTAGATGAATTTAGAAAACACATTGAAAAAGATGCAGCTCTAGCTAGAAGATTTCAACCTATTTTCACTGGCGAACCAAATATAGATGAAACAATTTCAATCCTAAGAGGTTTAAAAGAAAGATATGAGGCTCATCATGGAGTAAGAATTTCAGATAGAGCAATAATAGCAGCTGTTAAATTATCAGATAGATATATAACTGATAGGTTTATGCCTGATAAAGCCATTGATTTAATGGATGAGGCAGCAAGTAGAAGGAGAATAGAGCTTGACTCTAAACCAGAAGAATTAGAAGAAACAGACAGGCAACTTATTTTGCTTAAAATTGAGAAACAAGCTATTCAAAATGAAAAAGACGAAAGCTCAATCAAAAGACTTAAACAATTAGATCTTGATTTAGCATTATTAAGCAAAAAAAGTGATAAGTTAAACACAATTTGGAATAGCCAAAAACACCTTTCAGAAAAAAATAAAAAGTTTCAAGATGACCTTGATGAAGCTAGGCAAGAGTTAATTGTGGCTCAAAGAGAAGGTAGATTAGAAGATGCAGGAAAATTAATGTATCAAGTAATCCCAGAATTAAAAAGTGATATTGAAAAAAATAAAACTGATCAAAAAGGAAAGATATCCCTAGCGACTGTAACAGATAAAGAAATTGCTCTTATTGTATCTAAATGGACGGGCGTTCCTGTAGAGGAGATGCTTCAGGAGGAAAGAGACAAATTAATTGAGATGGAGAATTATCTTTCCAAGACTGTTGTAGGGCAAGAAAAAGCCATTAAATCAGTTTCAAATGCAATTCGGAGATCAAAATCGGGTATTTCCGATCCATCTAAACCTATGGGAAGTTTTATTTTTTTGGGTCAAACAGGTATTGGAAAAACTGAGCTTGCTAAAACTCTCGCTAAATTTCTTTTTGGAGATGAGAAAGCCCTTATAAGAGTTGATATGTCTGAATATATGGAGAAGCACTCAGTATCAAGGTTAATTGGAGCGCCACCAGGGTATGTGGGTTTTGACCAAGGTGGCTCTATTACAGAAATAATTAAAAAAAGACCCTATCAAGTTATTCTTTTTGATGAGATAGAAAAAGCACATATAGATGTTATTAATTTGCTATTACAAGTTCTTGATGAGGGGAGATTAACTGACAGTCAAGGTAAATTAATAGATTTCAAAAATACAATTTTAATTCTAACTTCAAATGTCGGTTATGAGAATTTTAGTCTAAACTTAAATAAAAAACAAATTCATGAAAAAGTCAATCAAGAGCTTAAAAATACCTTTAGGCCTGAATTTTTAAACAGAGTTGACGAAATTATTATTTTTGAAACTCTGACAAAAGATAATTTTAAAGATATAATATCAATACAGCTTGAAGAATTAGCAAAAAGGGTTGAAAGTCACAGTATTAAATTAAATATTGATGCATCAGCAATAGAAAGAATCTCAAAAGATGGAATTGATTTTGAGTATGGTGCTCGGCCAATTAAAAGAACCATTCAGAATTTAATTGAGAACCCACTTTCAAGTAAAATTATTTCTGGAGCTATTAAATCAGGAGATCTTGTTAACATTAGTTCTGGAGAAATAGGTGAAATGGTTTTTAAAGTCAATTAAGCTAGTTAATATTATTTAGATTAGTTATTTCTTGTTTAATTCTTTGAATTTTTCTTAAAAAAGTTTTCCTATCTTTTGAATTTACAGGTTTCCCAGATGGCATTTTAACTTTAAGAGGGTTTACCTGCCTCCCATTAATTAAGATTTCATAATGTAAATGTGGTCCAGTAGAGTTTCCCGTTGAGCCTACGTATCCAATTATTTGTCCTTGGTAAACTCTTAAACCTCTTCTAATGCCTTTAGCCCAACCGCTCATGTGTGCGTAAGCGGTTTTATAAGTCGAATTATGCCTAATTAGTATATATCTACCATATCCATTTATCCAACCAACTTTCTCAAGCACACCGTCACCTGCTGCAAAAATAGGAGTTCCAGTAGGAGCTCCAAAATCAACGCCTTTATGCATTGCTGAAAAGCCTTTTATTGGATGTTTGCGCATTCCAAACCCAGAACTAAGTCTTGCACCATTTATAGGTGTCTTCATTAGAGTTTTTCTTGCACTCTGGCCCTTTTCGTCATAGTAGCCTACTTTGCCTTCCGAGTCAGTAAAGCGGTAAAATTTATAACTTTCATCAGAAACATTTAATTCAGCATATGATATTTCTTCTAAGCCAATCCTCTTTTCACTCAAGACATCAAAACTTTGTTTGAATAATATTTTAAACTGATCGCCAGTTTGAATTTGTCTTTGAAAGTCAATGGAATAGCCCATAAGTTGAACAAATTCTATTAGCGCATCTTCTGGCAGACCCACTTCTTGTGCAGATAAATAAAGATTAGATTCAATTTTGCCTGTAATAAATAAGGTTTCTTTTTTCACAGGTCTAAAGGCTTTAAAAGCAGACCAATTTAATTTATTGTCTAATATGGCATAAATATTAAATTCATTGTTAATTTTAAATGAAAAGGCCCCTGCTTTATTTCCAAAGGGAGATAAAACATCAACTTTCAATCCAACAGGTAGTTTATTTAAATTCACAATGTTTGTGATATTAGACACAGCTTCGTAAACTTGTTTTGAATTAAATCCTGCTCTTTTTAATAATGGCCCGATCCCTTCATTCTTTTTTAAATCTAATCTTTGTATGTCATCACTTGAGATAAAAATATTTGTTTTTTTAAAAACCATTTCAGTTAAACTCTTTGTTGCCATAGGGTAAATACTTTTAGGATCAGGTTTTCTTTTTGGCGCTTCTAGATTTGTTGGAATGGCTAGCATGAAAAAAGCAGGATCAGGTTTTGCTTCAGGAATTGAAATATTTGACTTTTGCCTCCATTCTCTCTCATTTGGT
>CACMFN010000001.1:130000-321314 GCA_902612965.1 uncultured SAR116 cluster alpha proteobacterium
CAAACCCGGTGAACTGAAATATCTAAGTAACCGGAGGAAAGGACATCAACCGAGACTCCGCGAGTAGTGACGAGCGAAAGTGGACCAGGCCAGTGATCATATTTGAGACAACTAAAACTGTCTGGAAAGGCAGGCCATAGAGGGTGATAGCCCCGTATAGGTAATGCTCAGATTTGATCCTCGAGTAGGGCGGGACACGTGAAATCCTGTCTGAATATGGGGGGACCACCCTCCAAGCCTAAGTACTCCTCAACGACCGATAGCGAACAAGTACCGTGAGGGAAAGGTGAAAAGAACCCCTATTAGGGGAGTGAAACAGACCTGAAACCGAATGCTTACAAACAGTTGGAGCCACATTAAGTGGTGACAGCGTACCTTTTGTATAATGGGTCAGCGAGTTACTTTATCGAGCAAGCTTAAGCCGTTAGGTGTAGGCGCAGCGAAAGCGAGTCTGAATAGGGCGTGCAGTTCGATGGAGTAGACCCGAAACCGGGTGATCTAGCCATGGGCAGGTTGAAGATGCGGTAACACGCATTGGAGGACCGAACCCACCTATGTTGAAAAATGGGGGGATGACCTGTGGCTAGGGGTGAAAGGCCAATCAAACCCGGAGATAGCTGGTTCTCCGCGAAAACTATTTAGGTAGTGCGTCAGATGTTTACCGCAGGGGGTAGAGCACTGGATGGGCTAGGGGGGCGCGAGCCTTACCAAACCTAACCAAACTCCGAATACCTGTAAGTATAGTCTGGCAGACAGACTATGGGTGCTAAGGTCCATAGTCGAAAGGGAAACAGCCCAGACCACCAGCTAAGGTCCCCAAGTTATGGTTAAGTGGGAAAGGATGTGGGAAGGCCAAGACAGCCAGGAGGTTGGCTTAGAAGCAGCCATCCTTTAAAGATAGCGTAACAGCTCACTGGTCTAGATAAGCCAGCCTGCGCCGAAGATGTAACGGGGCTTAAACCATACACCGAAGCTGTGGACATACGTTTACGTATGTGGTAGCGGAGCGTTCCGTAAGTCTGTGAAGTTGTACCGCGAGGTATGATGGAGATATCGGAAGTGAGAATGCTGACATGAGTAGCGATAAAGAGTGTGAGAAACACTCTCGCCGAAAGCCTAAGGGTTCCTGCGCAATGCTAATCAACGCAGGGTTAGTCGGCCCCTAAGACGAGGGCGAAAGCCGTAGTCGATGGGAACACGGTTAATATTCCGTGACCTGGCAGTGGTGACGAATGCCGTAAATTGTCTTTTCTTATTGGATTGAATAAGGCAGTGAAGGTGTTCCAGGAAATAGCCCTGCCAACAAGACCGTACCCGAAACCAACACAGGTAGGCAGGTAGAGCATACCAAGGCGCTTGAGAGAACGATGTTGAAGGAACTCGGCAAATTGCATCCGTAACTTCGGAAGAAGGATGACCTCTGTTAAGGCAACTTTTCAGGGGTGGCACAGACTAGGGGGTGGCGACTGTTTATTAAAAACACAGGGCTCTGCGAAGTGGACAACACGACGTATAGGGTCTGACGCCTGCCCGGTGCTGGAAGGTTAAGAGGAGAGGTGAGAGCTTCGAATTGAAGCCCCAGTAAACGGCGGCCGTAACTATAACGGTCCTAAGGTAGCGAAATTCCTTGTCGGGTAAGTTCCGACCTGCACGAATGGCGTAACGACTTCCCCGCTGTCTCCAACATCGACTCAGCGAAATTGAATTCCCCGTGAAGATGCGGGGTACCCGCGGTCAGACGGAAAGACCCCGTGCACCTTTACTACAACTTTACAGTGGCATCAGAATGAAAATGTGTAGCATAGGCGGGAGACTTTGAAACCATGGCGCCAGTTGTGGTGGAGTCGAAATGTGAAATACCGCCCTTTTTCCTTCTGCTGTCTAACCGCGGCCAGTGAAGCCTGGCCCGGGACCCTGTATGGTGGGTAGTTTGACTGGGGCGGTCGCCTCCCAAAGAGTAACGGAGGCGCGCGAAGGTAAGCTCAAGCTGGTCGGACATCAGCTGTAGAGTGCAATGGCATAAGCTTGCCTGACTGCGAGACTGACAAGTCGAGCAGAGACGAAAGTCGGTCATAGTGATCCGGTGGTTCTGAGTGGAAGGGCCATCGCTCAACGGATAAAAGGTACGCCGGGGATAACAGGCTGATACCCCCCAAGAGTCCACATCGACGGGGGTGTTTGGCACCTCGATGTCGGCTCATCACATCCTGGGGCTGGAGCAGGTCCCAAGGGTTTGGCTGTTCGCCAATTAAAGTGGTACGTGAGCTGGGTTTAGAACGTCGTGAGACAGTTCGGTCCCTATCTGCCGTGGGTGTACGAATCTTGAGAGGAGCTGTCCCTAGTACGAGAGGACCGGGATGGACGCACCACTAGTGTACCGGTTGTAGCGCCAGCTGCACCGCCGGGTAGCCATGTGCGGAAAGGATAACCGCTGAAAGCATCTAAGCGGGAAGCCCCCCTCGAAACCAGGATTCGCCGAGAACCGTGGAAGACTACCACGTTGATAGGTCAGGTGTGGAAGCGCAGTAATGTGTGAAGCTAACTGATACTAATAGTTCGATCGGCTTGATCGCCCGTATGCGAAGGCAGTGTCTAGCACTGCTTTGGAACAAAAGCTTGAGATCTATTCATTTATTTATACTGCTGTAGCTGAATGGCTTGGTGGTTATGGCGAGGGGCCAACACCCGATCCCATTCCGAACTCGGCCGTTAAAACCCTCAGCGCTGATGGTACTGCATCTTAAGGTGTGGGAGAGTAAGTCGCTGCCAAGCCTTTCAGCTACAGCATTTTTTTTTGACGCGGGGTGGAGCAGCCCGGTAGCTCGTCAGGCTCATAACCTGAAGGTCGTAGGTTCAAATCCTACCCCCGCAACCAAATCTTAATTTTGTATTCCATTAACACATAATTAACTTATATTGAAGCAAATGGATGAATTTAGGATTTTTATGTAAATATCATTTTTCATAACAGTTGTGCTACGTTGCCTATCTATTAATAAGATCATATATAAATATATATACCCAAAAACTACTATTATTATGTAATGTATTATGTAGAAGCCTCTGCAAACTTTAATAAACCAAAAAAGGTAATTGAAGATGCTATTAAAAAACCAGGTTGTTTAGAGGATTTTCATCCTTTTTGTCACTCCAATAAAGCATTATCATGGCCGGGCAAAAACTCTGAAGATGAAATAATATATCTTAATGGTGTAAGGTATAAGAGAAAATTTTTTAATTGGACTGAAAATGGTTATGATCTTGAAATAGGTGGTTCAAAAAGAAAGGCGATTGTAAATTGGATTATTAAAGGGAATAATAATGTTTCATCATTGCTTGTAAGAATAAATCCTGATCTACCATTTAAAAATAGATTTATCAAATGGTTAGTATGGAATTTATATATTAAACTTAGTATACAAAAATATATCAACCATGTAGTTAAAGGGTTTAAATTTTTTATAGAGACGGGAGATAAAGTACATTCAAATCAGTTCGGCAAACATAGTTGGTTTTCTTAATCTTATATTTCAATAGTTTACTTTTACTAAATTTTTTTAGGAATATTATAAATAATGGATAAATATTTTCATTTAAATTTAAAATTTTTTTCACAATGCTTTTTAGTGATACTTACAATTTCAGTTTTGCCATACTTAAATATTTTTTCAAACAGCACGTATACTTTTTATACAAATTTCTTTGTTGCGCTTTTTTTAATTCTTTTACTTTTAAATATTAATAACAGAAAAACAAAAACCCAAAATAATTTTTTTTTAATTATCTTATTTTTAGGGTATCTTTATTCCCTTGTTTTTTTTTCATTTGAGCATTCAGTATTAAAAGAAAATGAAATTTACTTTTATAGTTTTTTTGATAATAAACTGCTCCCTAGCCTTGCATACAAAATTTACTTTCCTTTTATATTAGTAATTTTACTTTTTGAAAACATTGATAGAAAATCTTCTAAAACTGGAGAAGAGAGATTATACCCTGGTATTTTAAGGTTCTTATTGATGATAATTTTGTTGGTTTCACCAACTCTATTATTTTTATCATATGGATTCGATATATCTCTTACTGCGGCACTTGCAACATCTGGTTTAATTACTGCAATAATCGGATTAGCTTTGCAAGGAAATCTCAGTAATGTTGTATCTGGAATTTTCTTGAATCTTGAAAAACCCTTTGAGTCTGAGGATTGGGTCTCAGTTGATGGTCAACTAGGTCAAATAAAATCTATTTCATGGAGAACAACTAGCCTTACTTCTATTGAGAATATGCATATTGCTATACCAAATGATAAATTAGCAAAAGCAACAGTTATAAATTATTCAAGAAATAATACCAATTTTAGTAAAGGTGGATTTATAACATATGATTCTATATCAGTACATCCAAGACACAATCCATTATATATATTAGACTTAATGAAAGATGGTTTAGCAAAAGCAAAACCAGTTGATAAAAGAGAATTTTTTGGCTTTACTGATGTTTGGTTTTCAGGTGCCAATGATAATGGTTTGAAATTTTGGATTGGATATGATTGTCTTGATAGGGCCCTACTTTTTAGTCAAAGATCATCTGTTATGCTTTCTATAAATTACGTATTAACTCGTGCTGGAATAACTATGGTAACTGGAAGGGTAACTCAAGATTTAGAACCTGATGCAAGCCTTTCTGCAATTCAAGATTTTAGTCAAAATATTGAAACATTTGAGAAATTATATTCTCCTTTAAACAACATCTACTTAGACTCTCAAAAACCAGAGTTTTGGTTTAGAAGAGTAAAAGTATTTGAGCCATTGAGTGATGAAGACTTTAATCAATTGTCATCATCTGTCACAAAGCGTCAATTTAAAGTAGGAGAAACTATTATTAAACAAGGTGACAAGGGTGACTCGATGTTTCTTGTTACTGAAGGAGTTGTTCAAGTTATAATTCAAGATACTAAAGGAAAAGAAATCATTATTGACAATTTAACAATTGGTGAAGTCTTTGGTGAAATGACACTTTTAACAGGCGCAAAACGTTCTGCAACAGTTAAGGCTATTCGTCCTGTCGTCCTTTTTGAAATAAGTAAAGAAGTATTTGAAAAAGTTTTAAAGGCTAACGTTAAAGTAATCACAGCATTATCTGAAATTCTTTTTATAAGAGAAAATGAATTAAATTCTCTTAAGGATAAAAATAATGAAAGTTCAGTAGATCGTAAATTGGGCTTTGCTTCATTAAAAGCAATAACTAATGCTATTAGAAAATTTTTTAATTTAAATTAAGAACCATCTATACTTATTAAACACTTTAAATTTTATTTTTTGTAATTAGTTAAGGAAAATGAACAAATTATTCTTTATCTTAGGTAATCAGTTGTTTAACCCTGAAATAATTAAAAATCATGGATGTAATGAAATTTTTATGTCTGAAGATTTTGGATTATGTACATATGAAAAACATCACAAATTAAAAATTTATCTTTTTCTCTGTGCAATGCGGGAATATAAAGATGAATTGGTAAGTAATGGCTTAAATGTCCATTATTACACTTTAAATGATCGAAAAAAGGATCAAAATTATCTTTCTTTCTTTAATGATTTTATAAGAAGTCATAAAGTTGAAGAAATTAATTTTTTTGAAATAGAAGATAAGCCTTTTGAAAAAGACATTATTAATGGTTTTAAAAGTAATTCTACAAATTATAAAATACATTCATCTCCAATGTTTATGTTTGAAAAAGATGAATTTAGAGACTTCAATAAAAATAATAAAGTATACAGACTAAGCTCATTTTACCAATATGGAAGAAAAAAGTTTAACATTCTTATGGATGAAAACAATAAACCTATAGGTGGTAAGTGGTCCTTTGATGCTGAGAATAGAAAAAAAATACCTGCAGGAACAACTATACCAAATAACCCAAAATTTCAAAAATCTAAATATCATGATGAGGTTGTTGAGTTAATTGAAAAGCATTTTCATGATCATCCAGGTCAATTAGATGAAATCTGGTTTCCTGTCACCAGAAATGATGCAGAAACATATTTAAATACATTTCTTGAAGATAGATTTCAAAATTTTGGTATTTATGAAGATGCAATGTTGGAAGGAAAAAATTTTCTTTTCCACAGTTGCTTAAGCTCTTCCCTTAATATTGGGCTACTTTCCCCTGGATACATTATTAAAAAACTAATTGATTTTTCAAAAACCAATGAAATACCTATAAATTCTCTTGAAGGATTTATAAGACAAATTCTTGGATGGAGGGAATTTATAAGGGGTATTTACCAAGAAAAAAGTGAGTTTCAAAGTAGTCATAATTATTGGAGACATAAAAATAAATTAAGAAGCAGCTGGTATAATGGCACAACAGGTATTCTGCCTTTAGATGATTCAATTAAATGTGCTTTAAGACATGGTTATAATCATCATATTCCAAGGCTTATGGTAATTAGCAATATAATGAATTTATGTGAAATTGATCCAAAAGATATATATAAATGGTTTATGGAAATGTATATCGACTCTTCTGAATGGGTAATGGTTCCTAATGTTTTTGGCATGGCAACTTACTCTGATGGTGGGTTAATGTCTACTAAGCCCTATACTTGTGGCTCGAATTATATTTTAAAAATGAGTAATTATCCTAAGGGTGAATGGTGTGACATTGTTGATGGTTTATATTGGAGATTTACAGAAAAAAACATAGATTTTTACAAGTCTAATCCGCGATTATCTTTTTTGCATCGTACTTTGGATAAAATGTCTCAAGACAGGAAGTCTCATATTTTTGAAAAAGCTGAAGAATTTATAAGTAATAATACACAATGAAAGACGAAAAAATTTGTAAAACTTGCAGAAAGCCATTTACTTGGAGAAAAAAATGGAAAAAAGACTGGGCAAATGTACTTTATTGCAGTGAAAGGTGCAGAAGAAGTAAAAATAAAGAAAAGTTATTGCAAAATTAATTTAACTTTTTTGATTTTCTGATTGCTCAATAAGTTCTTCTTTAAGGCTATCAATAGGGCTATTTTCATTAAGTGCTTTTCTCATAATTTGTGCTTGCGTTAATGGTGCAAGACCATTTACAGGAGGATCCAAGTCCAAATTTGTAGGGAAGGAATAGCTTTCAGAGCAAGCTGCAATTACATTATCAATTTCTATTTCTGAAATCTTATTATGCAATTTTGCATCTAATAGTATTGGGTATACTGTTAGTGACATTTTAAGTCTATTTACAGTTTCCATAGCTCTTCCAAATGGGGATGAAATTTGTAGAAGGTTTGCCATTCTGAATATATCAGTAGAGGTATTATTCCCAGCGGCATGTAAAATAGCTGGATTAAAAAAAATTAGATCACCAATTTCAAGAGGTATCTGAACATAGTTACCTTCGAAGTGTTCTTGATATTCAGGTCTTCCATAAACCAAATATCCAGATGTAAAATTTTGTGAAAAAGGAAGTAATTTCGTTGGCCCGCTTTCTATTGGCATATCACAATGGGCTACCGCGCCCTGTAATGTAAGAAAAGGTGAGAATGTATGAACATGTTTTGGATATTTTGAAGCTTGTTCAACTGTCATGAAACCTAAATGGTAATCCCGATGAGCAGTTTGAGCCGCCCCTCCAGGATTAACACGATTTATTTGTGCAGTTACCTGGTAGCAAGGACCTAACCATGCTTCAGATGCAAGTCGGATGCTTGGAGAAGAATAATACTGACAAAAATTATCAGGGTCATAAATACAATGTTTTTCAAGCGCATTCCAAACCCTGTCATTTGCTCCTGGTTTAGCAAAATGGTCACCTCCAGAATTGAATTTTTCTTTTTCTGTTTCTATTAGTTTGGTAAAAACACTAGTTGCCTTAGAGATAACTTTTAAATTGGCTATACCTTTTTTTATTACAATAATGCCAGAACCTTCTTTGAAAACATTTGACCATTCTTGAAGAAGTGCAATTTTATAATCTTCTTCTGATGATCTTTCATTAACCTCTTTACCTTCGTAAATGGGAATATTCCTTACTATACTTTTTGATAAAGGGACTTCGGACTTTTTCGTCTGTCGGCTTAAAGATTGTTTAAAATTTGCAATATTATTTTCTTTATTTTTTATCACAATGTACTTTCTTTTTTTAAGCGAAATTCATATTTTAAATATTATAAAATGAGACAATTAGAGATCAATTAAATTTATATCCTTTTGAAATGAAATTGAGACCCATTTTGACATGATTTTTTAGTTCTTTCTCAGCTTTTGGAAAATCTCTTTCTAATGCTGAATCAAAAATTTTTTTGTGCTCGTTTACTGCATCACTACCCCTAGAAGAAGTAAGAAGCATTTGATATCTAAGAAACTTATAGTATAAAAGTGAGTGTAAAGAGATTAAATTTGCTGAGTTGCATGCAAGTATTAATGATTGATGAAAACCCCAGTCATACCTAATCAATGACTTTTTTGTTGAAACATCACCATTTTGCATTTCTGTTTCTTTAGTATGAAGTTTGTGATATGCCCCAACTAGATTGCCCTCCCACTCAGTATCTCCATTTTTTAAAGAAAGTTTAAGGGCATGGCATTCAAGTAAGATACGAAGGCTTGTAATTTCCTCAAAATCATTAAGTGAAATTGAGGTTACAAAGAAACCTCTTTGTTCCTCAGCAGATACAAAACCTTCACTTGAAAGTCTGTTAAGGCATTCTCTTAATGTTGACATGCTCACAGAATAAGAATTGCTTAATTTATCTAACTTCAATTTTGTTGAAGGTTGTAATTTGCCATAGATTATATCATCTTTTATTTTTTGATATATTGCAGATCCAACAGTATTTGAGTGTGTCATTTAAATCTTAATTTCTTATTCTTTGTGAATTAATTATTAACTATTATGTTTATTCTTTACAACTTTCTTCTTGTTTTTTAGAGAGTTTATAAAGAGCCAACTCAGAACAACCATTGGCAAACCAATCCCAAATGATACCCTAATTCCAAAATTTTCAGCTACAAAACCAAGTACTGGAGGTGCCAGTAAGAACATGAGAAAAGATATTTGTGCTAATGAGGCAACATTAACAGCTGCAGGTCTATCAGTTTTTTGAGCAGCAGCAGACATTGCTAATGGAAACAATACTCCTGAACCCCCTCCAATTAAAGTAAAACCAATCAGTGAAATAATTACGGAATTAGATAATGTTACTGCCAATACACCAATAAACATAATATAAATAGAAACATGAGATATTTTTATAGGACCAAATCTTTCAACATAAAAATCAGCATAAAATCTTACAATAAATTGAGCTATTGCTAATACAACGATTGATAAACCATTTACAATCGGAGGAGTTGAAAAAATATCTCTCATATAAATGACTGACCAATCAATGCTCGCACTTTCGAGAAGCATAGGTGATAATGTCAATAGTATGAGGCCCATTATTGATTTTGTTGGATAAACAAATACACTTTTACTTTTGCTTGGATTATCTCTTTTACTAGCAGGTTGATATTTTGCGCAAAATACAAAAGTAAAAATGGAACATATTACCAAAGAAAGTGAAAAATTTATAAAAGGCGAAATTTGCATTTGAGAGAAAAGGGCGCCCGTAATACCGGAGGCAAAAAAACCTAGGCTCCAAAATGAATGACTTCGATTCATTATTTTTGTATTAAGTTTGTTTTCTAAACGGTCTGCTTCTAAGTTCACAGCAACTTCGAGTATTCCTATAGCAAAACCTCCAAACAAGAGTGAAATAAAAAAGAAAATAGGTGAATAAGATAGTGCGCTGAAAACAAGTGCTAAACCTAGTATTGGAATACCAAAGCACATAGTTTTTATAAATCCAATTTTCTCAAGTATCAAATCTGCAAATAATAAAGATATTTGAACGCCAATTGGTGGGCCTAGAAGTGCCAATCCAAGAGTGGCTTCACCTATATTCATTTGTTGTTGTAGATCTGCTATTCTTGGAAAAAAAACACCTAACGAGAAAGAATAAATAAAAAAAGAAAAATAAATACTATGTTGAGGCAATGAAAATTTCATTAATTTTATTTTTAAGATCTTAACAAAGGACGAGTTAAGCAGGTCGGACCACCTTCACATGCAATGCAAAGTTCATCTGCATTGAAGACTTTTACGCTTATACCACAATTTTCTAAGCTTTCTCTTGTCTTGGGAAAGCCATCAATCATTATACATTTTCTAGGAGATATAGTTAGAATATTAGTGCTTAATGTCTGGCTTGACAAAAATTCATCTTCTGGAGCATTTATCAGAGTAAAGCCTTTCTCCTCAAGAAGTTTGAATAAACTAACTGGCAGTAATGGTGAATAAACAAGAGCTTTACGATGATCGACCAAACTTATCAGGGACATTAAGTGTAAACACGCTTCTGTCCCCATGTATACAGGAATGTCAAATTGAAAAACATTTACTTGTAAAGGTTTCATTATTTCTTTTATTTGATTGACGCCCTCTTGATTGGTTCTAAAACCCTTGCCAACAATTAAGCTATTGTCATCTAACCATAAAGTGTCACCAGCTTCTGCATTAGCTTTGCCTGTAATTTCCCCAATGATTGGTATGTTATTATGTTTATAAAAATTACGGTGTATATTTTGTTCGCCTTTTCGTAATTCTTTGCCGGGCGACATTAAAATAGCTCCTGATTTCGTCATCATTGAGGCATCATAAGTAAAAATCGCGTCTGCTATATTTGTATTTTCTTCAATCCAAAAAATTTCAACACCTTCATCCTTAAGCAGATTTACAAAATTATTGTAAATGCCCTGGACTTTATCTGGATTGAAAATATTACTGTAATGCCATTTAATAATATCTGCTTCTAATAATGATGCTCCTGGTCTTAATAAAGCCACTTTCTTAAGTGGCAAAACCATTGATGAAACACCAAAATTCATTCGTTTCCTTGAACTCTATTGATATGAGTTGCATCAGTTTCACATAAATGCAGTGCATCTTTTGTACTAATAGCTGTGCAAAATTCACCATGTAGGTTACCTACAGCCATATTATGCACTAAATCTGGTTCATAGTAAGTTCCATCATGACCAATAACATTCATTGATGCACAGGCATCGTGAATTAAGTAGGTATCAAAACCCATATTACCAGACATTCTAGTTGTTGTTTCTACACATACATTCGTAAAAAAACCCAAAATGACGAGCCTTTGGATACCGGCTCTCCTTAAATCAAGTTCAAGAGAAGTTCCTACAAAGCCACTGTTTACATCTTTAACTACAACGATATCCCCTGAATTAGGTTCTAATCCGTCAATTTGTTGCCCGCTTTCGAGCTCCAAATTAAGGGGCGAGCCTTTTTCTCTAGAGTTATGCTTTGTAAAAGCTATTACCCGATCACTGTTTCTCCATTCTTGAAGAACTATTTTTATATTTTCCTCTGCATTTAAATTGTTTCGCTTACCATTTGGTCCACCATAGTATTTAGTATCATTTACTCCTTTTTGAACATCTACTAAAAGTAAGGCGGTATTTTTTTGAAATTTTTTTATCATTAAAATCCTTTAATATTTTAATTAAGCCTAAATAAGTTAATACTTTAAATCGTTTAAATCTGAAATTGTTTATATGAATAATTTATCAGTGTATTAAAATATAATATATTTTAAGCAAATAAATAAAAGGTTATTTATGATTAAAAAAATTGTTTTAACTGGTGCCGGTGGCCGACTAGGATCTTACATTAGAGAACCAATTTCTAAAATTTGTGAAAGTTTAGTCTCTTCTGATATTAAAGAAGATATTGGCAAGCTTTATAAAAATGAGCAGTATTTAAAAGCAAACATTTCTATTTATGATGAAATAGAGCCTATTATCAAGGATGCTACTATTGTTTGTCATTTCGGGGCTATTGTTGATGAGCTTCCATTCAATGAATTACTGGGTCCAAATTTTATTGGCTCCTATAATGTTTGGGAGGCTTCAAAAAAACATAAAGTAAAAAGAGTAATTTATGCAAGTTCTATTCACGCTGTTGGAATGAACCCAAGAACTGTTACACTTAAACCAGATACTCCTCACAGGCCAGATAGTTTTTATGGATTAGCAAAGTGCTTTACCGAGGATTTGGCAAAAATGTATTTTGAAAAAAATGGCGTTGAAGCTGTTTGTCTAAGGATAGCGTCATGTGCACCAGTGAATACTCTCAGAGGTTTATCTAGTTGGCTCTCCTATAATGATCTTATCCAACTCGTAATCAGATCTATTGAAACATCTTACACAGGATTTACAACTCTTTATGGAGTTTCAAATAATGACAGAAAAAATGTTGATAATACGGATGCATCTCATATTGGATTTCTTCCAAAGGACAACGCTGAAGTATATGCAGAGAAAATTTTTAAAAGTGATCTAGGTGATGAAATGAGTGACGTTGGCAATCAATGTCATGGTGGAGCATTTGCATCAACAGAATTAGGTGTGAGTCCCATGAAAAAAATGAATATAATTCATGACCCTAAAATAAAACAATAGATACTCATGGCATATAATTTTAAAAATGCATTGGTAAGAACACCATGTAAAAGCATATCAAATGCACTCAGCTCAATAGGTGAAAAGCCAGATTTTGAAAAAGTGATTGATGAACATAATGAATATAAAATGCAACTAGAACGCTCTGATATTAAAATTATTACTTTAGATGCACTTGAAGATTATCCAGATAGTGTATTTGTAGAAGATCCAGCAATTACTTTTCAAGACTTTTGCATAATTTTGAGGCCAGGAGCTCCATCACGTTTTGGTGAACATGAAGTTTTTAGAAATGAGGCTATTAATATATTTGAAGAGGTTTTCGTGGTTGATAATGGCAAAATTGAAGGTGGAGATATTCTAAGAATAAATGATAGTTTCATAATTGGACTTTCAGAAAGAACTAACAAGGAAGGCGCAGAAGAATTAGAAAAAATCTTATTACATTTAGGTGCTAAGGTTACAATCACAAATACACCAAACGGAGTTCTCCATTTTAAATCTGATTGTAGTTTATTAGATAATGAAACTATTTTGCAGACAAAAAAAATGTCTTTGACAGGTTTTTTTGAAAATCATTTTAAAGTAATAAATGTGCCAGAGGGTGAGGAAACAGCTGCTAATTCTCTCAGGGTAAATAATCATCTTTTAGTACCAAAAGGATTTGAAAAAACTTATGAACTATTATCAAAGTCCTATGATATTAAATTAGCTAATGTAAATGAAATATCAAAAGTTGATGCGGGACTTAGTTGTATGAGCTTGAGATGGTAAAAAGGTAAATTAATTGCACTCTGAAAGATATACGAAGTTTATTAGTCGATTAAAAATGAAAGACCTGATACCACTTGACGGTGCGATTGGTACAGAGCTTCAAAAGCGAGGTGTTAAAATGGACGGATCTTGGTGTGGGTCTGCTTCATTGCATCAAGATATATTAAAAAAAGTACATATTGACTATATTAATGCTGGTTCCAAAATTATTACAACTAATACATATGCCTCCAGTAGAATAATGCTCAAAGCTGCTAGTATGGAAAAAAGATTTGAAGAAATAAACCTGAAAGCCGTTAATTCAGCTTTAAGTGCAAGAAAAGAAACAAATAAAAATGACGTTCTTATTGCAGGCTCAATATCTCACCGTTATCCAATTGCAGACGGTGATATTCTTTCCCAAGCCGTTGTGAATGTATCAAAAAATGAACTTCAGGACTCAACTTATGAAATGCTCCATCTTCTTAGCAATAACGGTTGTGATTTAATTTTACTAGAAATGATGTATAGACCTGAAAGAATGGAAGTTGTTTTCGATGTAATGCGTAAATCAAAGATACCGGTATGGGTTGGATTTTCATGCAGAAAATCAGATACTGGAGAAATACTTAGTCTTACAGATGAGAGTGAGGTTACATTTAAGGAAATGATGTTGCTTGCACAAAACTATGAATTTGACGTATGGGGAGCTATGCATACTTCAGTAGATATAATTGATGAATGCATAAAAATGATCAAAGAAAATTTCAATGGGCCAATATTTGCTTACCCTGACAGTGGTGGCTGGCTATCACCAAATTGGACATTTGACAATGTTATAAATCCAAAAAAATTTATCGAGAAAGTAAAGGTTTGGCATGCATTAGGAGCTCAAATAGTTGGTGGGTGCTGTGGAACGTCGCCTGACCATATTAAAGCAATTTCAAGTATAAAATAATCATTTTTTTGTCTTAACAGGCTTGACCCTTTTTGGATAACAAGTTTTGCAAATTTCACAAATAGTTCCATTACATCCCCTTGCTGTACAAAATTCCCTACCATAAAAAATAATTTGGAGATGCAGTTTATTCCATAAATCTTTTGGAAATAATCTTTTTAAATCTTTTTCTGTTTGAATGACATTTCTTCCATTTGTAAGCCCCCACCTTTGAGCAAGTCGATGAATATGAGTATCTATTGGAAAGGCAGGATAACCAAACCCTTGGGACATAACAACACTTGCGGTTTTATGACCTACACCTGGTAAAGCTTCAAGGTCTTCAAAGTTAGAGGGCACCTCTCCTTTGTGTTGTAAAATTAATATTTCTGACAAATTATAAATAGCTTTTGACTTTTGAGGAGCTAAACCACATGGCCTTATAACTTTATAAATATCTTCTATTGAGAGTTTTATCATCTTGTCTGGCCGGTTTGCTTTCGAGAAAAGTATTGGTGTTACTTGGTTAACTCTCTCATCAGTGCACTGTGCACTTAATAATACAGCAATTAATAATTCATAGTTATTTTGATTATTTAATGGAACTGGGGTTTTAGGATATAATTTTTCTAGATGACTAATAATAAATCTTACGCGTTCGGATTTGTTCATTTTTCTATAGAGATAAAATAAAAATAATTATAATCTTTTATATAGTGAATAAATATGAAATTAAATTTATAATATGAAAAAATTTATCTCAGTTGGAATACTTCTTTTCCCTACTCAGGGTGATCAAAAAATGTGGTTGGAAAAGTGGAATACTTTCTATTCCCCAAAAGCAATTGAATTTTTAAAAAAAAATGGCCAAATAGATCAAAAAATTTTATTTGAAAAAAATACTGATCAGATTCGAACAATTTTAATTTGGGAATATGAAAGTGAAGAAGCTTTTAAAAAATGCCAAGCATTTCATTCTAATTGGTCAAAGTTTGAAAGTAATTTTGCATCTAAATATCAATCTTTCAGGGTTGAGGAAATTTCCTCTTGGTTATGATTTTCACAAGATATTGACAAAGATTATTTATGTTGTTTAATTGAGTAATTAATTGATTGGAAAACTATGACAGTTAAATTAGCACCAAGACCTGCAAATGAAGAACAAAGAGTAAAAGCAGTTATTAAAACAGGACTTATCGATGCTCCGGATAATACTGCTTTCCAAGTTTACTGTGAATTAGCAAAAGATATAACTGGATTTGAATATGCATCCTTTAGCTTATTCGATGCTGAAATGCAATGTAGTATAGCTAAAGTCGGAGATGATGATGAGAAACCCGGTGGTAAAGGTTTAAGACACGAGAATAATATTTGTTCATATGTATTATTAGACACAGAGCCTCTCCTTATGGAAGATATGAGTAAAGATCCAATCTGGAAAAATCACCCAGAGTTTCTAAAAGGAACTGCTGAATGGTATGGTTATGCCGGTTTTCCAGTAACTAATAAGGATAATTTTGCTCTTGGGACTTTGTGTTTGATGAATAGAACTCCCAAAGCACTGAATGAAAATCAAATTTCACTAATAAAAAAAATCACATCAAATATAGCACTTCTGATTGATTCTCAAGTCGCTCAAAAAGAAGTTACGTCTCAGAAAATTTTAGAAGCTCTCATTAGTTTTCAAAAGTATGATGAAAGTCTTAACATTAATGATTTTAAAATGTTTATTTCAATAATTTCTGATGTATCAGTTGATGAATCCGAAGCTTCTAGCTTAATTCAAAAGGGCTTATGTAAATCTGATAGAAATGGAAATGTCACAATGTCTCCAAGTGGATTGGAGTTGCAGTCATTAATGAAATTAGAAGTAAAAGAAATGAAAAAAATTAAAATTGCAGGTGAAGCAGCTGAGTCTTTAATCGACGAGATGTTTTCAACAATTAAATAGATTATGTTTGCTAAAGTATACAATTTTAAATTTCCAGGTTTAAGTGAAGCGAAAGTTGCTGCTACTTTTTGTTCCGAAAGGCTTGGTAAAAAAATTGTTCCTTTTAATATAAGATCATTAAATATTTCCATAGGTAAATGTGGAAGCATATCAATAAACCTTAAGTTTGAGTCAGGTGAAGATTTAAATAAGTTTGAAGAAAACTCTAAAGAGTTTTTTCAGGATTTGAAAAAAACATTCATTTTCAAGCAGAGTGATTTTTCTGGAATATATGTATACAATTACGACTCAGAAATAACATCTACAGATATCTCATTAAATTAAAATTAAATTTTATTTACTAAATGGTTGAGTATTTAATTGTTGGTAGCGGCTTTACAGCAGCCTCTTTGTGTTATCATTTAGTAGATACAGGAATTCAACCAAATTCAATCAATATAGTAGGCCCTACTAAACTGGGCTACGGCAATGCTTTTAATTGTATGAATGATAACTATCGATTAAATGTTCGATCTGAGATTATGTGGATTGATCCAAACAATAAGCTTGAATTTACTAATTGGGCTAAAAAAAATATTATAGATGAAGAAGCTTATCATGAAGCTGGAAATTTTTATAAGAGAAGTGACTTTGGTAGGTTTGTTCATTCGAAAATAAACAAGCTCATAGAAAAAGGTCAATTATTGCATAAAAAAGAAATTGTAAAAAAAATATACAAAGATAAATCTGGTACTTGGACTTCTTCTTTAGGTAACAATACGAAAATATTTTCTAAAAATATAATACTTGCTACAGGAAATCCAACACCTAAATGGCCTTTTGCTTTAGATAAATCAGCTATTACTCAAAATAAAAATCTTGTTGAAAATCCCTGGAACGGAAATTGGATAAAATTAATTCATAAAAATGATAATATTCTTTTAATAGGATCAGGGCTTACGTCCCTAGATTGTATAGCATCACTAAAATCAATTGATCATAAAGGTGAAATACATGTTGTTTCACCAAGTGGAAAGTTCCCTCCTGCAAATTCAAAATGGGAAAGAAAAAAAATCCCTATTTGGCCAAATGAGAATAATAATAGAATTCTCCCATCAAATTTTTTAAACTTTATAAAAAACTATCTTCCATCAAAACCTGTAGAGAGTTCAGAATGGCAATCAGCTTGGGAAGAATTAAGACAAAATATTAATGATAATTGGAAAAAATTGCCAGATAAAGGAAAATTATCCTTCAAAAAAAAATTAAACTCTACTTGGTCAAGATATAGGTATAGAGCTTCACCACAATCAATTACAGATTTAACAGGGTTTCAAAAAAATCAAAAATTATTTATGCATAAAGGAAAAGTAAAAAATATTATTCAGAATAAAAACACAATTATTTTAACAATAGGTGATAGAAAATCAATCAAAGTAGACAAAATTATAAATTGCTCTGGTAAAGGTGAAGATAAACTCGCTAAACAGATTATTAAGTCTAAAATTGGTTTTTCAGATATTTTTAATGAAACTTTGGAAGTAGACGATAAATTTAGAGTTCTTAGAATTGGCGGGAAGCCTAACAAGGGCTTGTATATGATTAGTCCAAACTTAACTTCAAAATTTGGTGATATTGTAGCAGCTAATTCACTGGCTACTCAGAGTATTCATTTAGCTTCGATATTATCTTACAGTTAAAAAGTTTTAATTAAAATATGTTGGTAAATTTCTCTGTAATTCTTTTTTATTTTGGAAAATTAAGGTAATTTTTATTATATTTAAGTATTTGCCTTTGGAATTACTTTAACTTTCTCTCCAACCTCAAACTTCATTAGATCCTCAGCTATAATGAGAGGTCCATTATAATATTTCTGTATTGTTTCCATTATTTCCATTGAATTCATTGGAGGAAAGCCTGGTTTTCCAAGAAGAACCATATGAATTATAACAGCAAGCTTCGGTCGTTATGACGAAAAGATTTTTGCAGCCTCTTTTGGTGTAGTATGATGTTGAAGAATAGCATTAATATCATCAAGGTTTTTGATTTCATCTTTTGCAGCACCTAGGGAATGAAATAATAAATCAGAGTTTTTTGCAATTTCTGATACTCGAATATCATTTTTAGCATCTCCACTTATAACAATAGTTCGCCCTGAATATTCAATTTTATAACCCCAATTAGGCTTGATTTTTTCTCCATTAGCGTCTCCTTTGATTTGATTTAATCAACAATATTTCTATTTAAAACCAATTGCAAATAACTTTGATTAGTATAACAATAACTTCAATAAATATTTTATCTGGAGGAATTTAATGAAAAAAATTCAAAACGGTTTTTTTACGATTTTACTAATTTTGGGGTTAAGTTCAATAACTGCAAACGCACAAGTGAATTTATCTGCCCATACAGCGAGCCCTGGTGGAGTTCCACATTTAACAATTATGCATTTATCCGACGTTCTTGGTGAAGCAGGAATTGCTAACTTGCAAGTTACAGAAGGACAGACGCTTACAAATTCACTAATGACACTTGCTGAAGGAAAAATTGATATGTCAGCAATGCCAATTATTTTACCTTTTTTACTAGATAAAGGAAGAGGACCTTTTGCAAAACAAGGGGATAAAGGAGCAGAATTAGCAGCAAATGTTAGAGCTCTTTATCCATACAATGCAGGTGGTTTTGGCTTATTTGCTCTTGAAAGTGCAAACATTAAAAGTTGGAAAGATATTAAGGGTAAAACAATTTTTAATGGCCCTCCAAGAGGAGCTGCTTTGGTTAATGCACGTCAAGCTATAGTTTTAGCGAGCGGTTACAAAGAAGGGGACGATTATAAAGGTGTTCAGGCTAATTGGGGTCAATTAGCAAATATTCTAGTTGATGGATCAGTGGATGGAGTTGTGGTTCCTCTTACTTTTCCTTCTGCAAGAGTTACAGTAATGCAGTCTGCAGGAAATGTAAGAATAATTTCTACACCTAAAGATATTTTTGAAAGTGAAGCTTATCAAAAGGTTTTTAACGCACCTGGCAATATTCCACTTCAAGTAAAATGGGAAGATATGGGTTATAGTGATGGTGTTTCAATGGTTTCTGAAGATGGAGTTTTTAGAGGACTTGGAACAGCCTTCGTTGAGCTAGTTCATAAAGATATGAGTTTTGATCTTGCAAAAGCAATTACAGCTACTCATATAGCTACTTTAGATAAGTTAAAAGCTAAGTCTCCTTTTGCTCCAAACATTGGGCTTGGTCAAATGGACCCAAAGTTAGCTGGATTATGCGGGCCAAGTAAAGTGAAGTACCATGCAGGCGCTGTTGCAGCATGGGAAGAAGCTGGATACAAAGTAGCCGATTGCGCTAAGTAAAAGTTACGTAATGGCCAAGTTTTCAGCTTGGCCATTTTTATTTTCATAACTCAATTTATTAAAGCTCAATGAATTCTGTCAAAAATTCCCCAATACTAGAATTTGAGAAAAATAATGATGTAGGATTAAAAATTGCAAAAGTAATTGCTTTTGTTCTTGTTTTGGTAGGAATGCTTAATACAATTCCAGCTATTCCTGGTTTAGAACAGTTGATTTGGGATATTACTGGAAATAACAAAATTGTTTTTAGAAAATTTTCATACGAATATTTTTTCCCTATAATTTTTTTCATGATGATGTTGGTGGTTTCACTAAACCACTCTTTTTGGAGGGAGTATAAGAATAGAGGCTTCATAACTAAAACTTTAAGTATTTTTATGGATGTTAGCTTAATATTTATGGCGGCTCTTATATCACTCTCATTTGTTATAGAAATTGATTCTATATGTTTAATTGATCAATTTACCGGCGAGAGAGCAGAGTTAATTGCTCAATCATTACAGGCTGAAAAAGATTTTGCTGAGCTCATGGGATTGCCTGAACCTAGTACTGTTGATGACCCCACTTGTATCAATCATCTTGGGAATTGGATTTTTCTTGTGATGATATTTTCATTGATAATTTTTTTAATTTACAATGTGAAGGTTTGGGGTTTTCCTCTTGTGGCTGTTGCTATTCTTGTTACTGCCTATACTTTTTTAACTGTAATGATTTGGTATTTTTATGGTGCTGATGACATAAATAAATACTTAATTACAAAATTAGGTGGGGAACCAAGATTACTTTCTGATGGAAGGCCTGCTGTTAGAGAGATCTTAGTCAATAATGGGCAAGGTTTGCTTGGTAGGTTTATGAATATCCTTATAAATACAGTTTTCCCATATATTGTTTTGGGATCATTGTTTGGTGTTTCAGCTGGTGGTAAATCACTTATAAAAATAGCCTTTCTATGGACAAGGCACCTAAGAGGAGGTCCGGCCCACGCAGCCATTGTAAGTTCTGCAATGTTTGGAACAATTTCAGGTGGCCCGATTGTGAATGTTTTATCTACTGGGGCGCTCACAATACCCATGATGCTTAGAAGAGGTTTTGCAAAAGTATTTTCAGGTGGAGTTGAGGCTGCAGCCTCCTCGGGGGGGCAAATAATGCCTCCTGTAATGGGTGTGGCTGCATTTATATTATCTGCGATGACTGTTGTACCATACAGAGAAGTTATTATAGCTGCTGCTTTACCTGCTATCGCTTATTTTGGATGTTTGTTTCTTTCGGTTGTATTTCAGTCAAGAAAACAAAATATTACTCCTGTTGGCAAAATCACTGAGGAAATGATCTTAACAGGAGAAGATTATAAAAACTTAATAATGATTTTCGCCCCGATTTTATTAATTTTATTTATGTTAATTACTCCAAAAGAGACTGTTGGATGTGGAGTTTTAGGGAGTTTGTTTGGTGTAAATCAGGTAATTGAGAATGGTGTTTGCAGAGCATATGAATTACCATGGCTGTTTCAACTTTTCCAAAATTCAGCGGGTGATGCAGGTTCTGCTGGTTGGTGGGCAACAGCATTGCTTATGGTTTTATTTTTCTTAGATAAGAATATTAGGCTAAACCCATCAAAATTAGCTCATGCGTTATCGGATGCTGGCATACTTGTAAGCACACTTTATCTAATGTTTTTGGCAGTTTCTGTTATTGATTTTTGCCTTAATTTTACTGGTCTATCAAACTTTATTGCTACAGATATTATTCACTTATTAAGAAACTATGATACTGGATTAACAGATAATGGCTTTTTTCTATTTGTAGCACTTTTGGTAACAATGTTAATGGCTATTCTTCTAGGTATGGGTATGCCAAGTGTACCAGCCTACCTAAACGTCGCACTATTAATGGGTCCTATGCTTGTTGGGTTAGGAATTGCCACTTTCACAGCTCATATGTTTATTTTTTATTTTGCTGTTGCTTCGGCTATCACTCCTCCTGTTGCAATAGCAGCATTTGCAGCTTCTTCTCTAACTAAAGCTGATCCAATGTCGACTGCTTTTTCAGCTGTAAAGTCTGGTATTGTAATGTTTATTATCCCATTCATTTTTGCATTCTATCCTGAGCTTTTAGTCATAGATGCTGCAAAAATAGACCCTAATTCACCCACAGCTGATTATTTGCCGGGTTATGATGGTAATATCTATTTTTTGTCTTTGCTGTGGCTACTAGCTCGTCTTTCATTATTTCTATA
Source organism: uncultured SAR116 cluster alpha proteobacterium (assembly GCA_902612965.1). Taxonomy (GTDB): domain Bacteria; phylum Pseudomonadota; class Alphaproteobacteria; order Puniceispirillales. Next base: position 151,735 of record CACMFN010000001.1, read on the forward strand.
CTTAATTTCAAGTTGTCTAGCTAAGTTTGACAAATACGAACTAAGCACTTTTGAAATTATAATAAGAATTATTTTGTCAGGAATGGTAATTTCAAGTTTAGAATTTTATTACTCTATAGGTATCTTATTATCAATTATAATCATAATTTGGCATCATTTTATCTACAAAGGAAAGTCTCAAAATTTTTTGAAAACATAAAATGAAAGAAAGCAGACCAAATATCCTTTTGATTATGACAGACAACCAGTCTGCTGATTTTTTAGGATGCTATGGAAATCATGAAGTAAAAACGCCTAATATTGATTTGCTATCAAAAGAGGGTATGAAATATACTTCTGCATATTGCACAAATGCAATGTGTTCTCCTTGTAGGGCATCTGTGTTAACTGGATTAATGCCAACCGCACACGGTATTCATAATTGGCTTGATGATAAACTTGAAGATCTCTGGCCAGAAGATTGGAATGCTATCGGTGAATTTGAAAGTTTTCCTCAAAAACTAAAAGATGCAGGTTATAACAATGCTTTGATAGGAAAATATCATTTAGGCAAAGCGTGGAAAAGTCCTAAGGCATTTGACCATTGGGTTACTTTTCCTCATGGCCACACAAAAAGCTTTTATGATAATAAAATTATTGATAACAATGAAGTGTATAATCATCAGGGTCATTCAGTTGATTTCTTTACTTTAAAAACAATTGAATACTTAAATCAAATTAAAGATCATCAAAATCCATTTTTCTGCTTTGTGCCTTTTAATGGTCCTTATGGACATTGGCCCTCTATAAAAGGGAAGTCTACAAATAAATTTGCAAGCCTTTATGAACAATGTGAGCTCTCTACAGTTCCACGTGAAGGTATTAATAAAAGAGTAATTAAGAGATACTCATCAAGGCTACTAGAAAGTGGTGAAGACTTACCTGAGCAATTTTCTGGACCGTTATTATTACCAAATAATAAAGACAGTATTAGAAATTATTTTTCTCAAGCATCATTAATTGACGAGGGTGTTGGCAAAATTCTGAGTGAGTTAAAAAGTTTAAATCTTTTTGACAACACTATCATTATTTACACTTCAGATCATGGTTTTTCACTTGGAAATCATGGGATTTGGGGCCATGGACTAGCTGCATGGCCATCATCAATGCATAGGCCTAGTTTTAATATCCCATTAATTTTTTCTGGGCCAAAAATAAATAAAGGCATTTCAAAAGCTTTAGTTAGCCAAACTGATTTAGCAAATACCATATTGAGTATGGCAGGAGTTTCCAAACTTAAGTCAAAATTAGTGAATAGTATTAGTCTCAAATTTACAGATGAAGATCTAAATTCAAGAGACATGATTTTTATGGAGCAAGAGGAGACCAGAGCAGTTAGAACTCAAAAATGGCTGTATATTGAGAGATTTAATAAAGAGGGAATGTCTTATATTGAGCCTGAATTATATAATTTAATAGAAGATCCTGATGAAAGGAAAAATTTATTTAAAGAGGAGAGCTGTGGGGAAATTATTAAGACATTTTCTAAAGAAATAAATGATTACTTCAATAAATATGGTGATTCTAAATATAACTTATGGATTGGTGGAACAGCTAAATCTAATGTCTCTAATCCCAAGTTTTGGAAAAAAATATGGGGTTCTAATTGGAAAACATTTATTTAGACTTGAACTGAGATTTTTTAAGAGGCCAATTAATATTGGCCTCTTTTTGTTTTTTTATGCTAAAGCTTGGTCAAGATCAGCAATGATATCGTCAATATGCTCAATGCCTACTGACAATCTTACATAGCCTGGTGTAACACCTGCTCTTATTTGATCATCTGCACTTAATTGTGAGTGTGTTGTAGAAGCAGGATGTATAGCCAAACTTCTAGAATCGCCGATATTGGCTACATGATAAAACAACTTTAACTTATCAATAAATTCTTTGCCTGCTTCTAAACCACCCTCAAGTTCGAAACCTACAAGAGAACCGTTTCCTTCTTCTAAATACTTTCCAGCTCTTTCTTTGTAGATGCCTTCTTGGTGGCTTGGATGAATAACCCTTGAAACACCTTTTTTATTTGCCAAATGGCTTGCGACCTTTTCTGCATTTTCCTGACTCTGCCTTACCCTTAGTGGAAGTGTCTCTAAACCCTGAATAATATTAAAAGCATTAGCAGGGGATAATGCAGATCCCAAATCCCTCAATAATACAAATCTAGCTCTTACAGCAAATGTGATATTAGCTCCTAAAACCTCAGGTACTACGTTGCCCAAAACCCAATCCCAATAACTTGGTTCTGGCTCATTATATAGAGGTTGGCGATCTGGAAACTTTGTCCAATCAAAATTACCCCCATCAACTACAATACCACCTATTGAATTACCATGACCACCTATCCATTTAGTTAATGAATGAACAACAACAGCAGCGCCATGCTTGATCGGCTTGCATGTAATTGGTGCAGATGTGTTATCCACAATAAGGGGAATACCAAGCTTTTTACCAATTTCTGCTACTTCTGCTATTGGGAAAACATGTAATTTTGGGTTAGGTAGTGTCTCAGCATAATATCCCCTAGTTCTATCATCAGTTAATTCTGCAAATGAATTTGGATCTGCTGGGTCAGCAAATCTTACTTCTATTCCAAGTTGTTTGAATGTATTTTCAAATTGGTTCCAAGTTCCTCCATATAAATCAGTAGAAGAGACTATATTGTCGCCTGCACGGCATAAATTTTGAATTGCAAATGCTGATGCGGCTTGCCCAGATGAAACTGCAACAGCTGCTAATCCACCTTCTAATTGTGCAATTCTCTCTTCTAAAACTGCAGTTGTTGGGTTCATAATGCGTGTATATATATTCCCAAGTTCTTTTAACGAAAAAAGATTAGCAGCATGCTCTTGGCTATTAAATTGATAACTTGTTGTTTGATAAATTGGAACAGCTACAGAATTGGTTGAATTATCTTTTCTCCAACCGGCGTGAAGTGCTATAGTTTCCGGATTTTTTGAACTAGTCATATTTTCCTCCCTATAAATTGACTAAATTAAAAATTTTTTATTTAAATATTTTTCATACTTTATCTTGAATAATTAAAAAAATATTGTCTAGCTTTAAGTTATGATTGTTTTGCATATGGTAAATTACTTACTTATTAAAATAAATTGCAGTAATATTTGAATTTGATAAAGATACAATAAAAATAGAGTATTGGAATACATATGAATACTAACGTCCATATTGAAAAATATGATGGAATCATTGAGGTCAAATTAGATAAGCCAAAGGTAAATGCAATAGATACTTTTATGAGTAAGGAGATTGCTGATGCTTTTAAAGAATTAAATGAAAATGATAATTTGAGAGTAGGAATTATTACGGCTGAAGGCAGTAAAATATTTTCTGCAGGTTGGGATTTAAAAGCACTCAATGAAGGTGATATTAAATTAGATCAATGGTGGGATGATGGAGATTATGGTGAAGGTGGCTTTGCAGGTTTAACAGAAAACTGGTCTCTTAATAAACCAGTTATAGGTGCTCTCAATGGTTTAGTTATTGGTGGTGGATTTGAAATTGCAATGGCATGTGATTTATTAATAGCTTCAGATCATATAGAATTTGGATTGCCAGAAATTCCATTAGGAATAGTCCCAGATGCAGGAGCATTACAAAGATTACCAAAACTGCTTCCATATAATATTTCTATGGAAATGTTTTTGCTAGGCAGAAGATTAACAGCTCAAGAAGCAATGAACTTTGGTCTCGTCAATAAAGTTGTTCCGTATGAAAATCTGATCGATAGTGCAAGAGAATGGGCAAGAAAAATTTCTAAATCCGCACCTCTTGCAATACAATCAATTAAAGAAGTCTTAAGAAGTACCGAAAGTATGTCGGTTAAAGAAAAATTTGATCTTATTCGAAATGGAAAATTAGATATATATAATAAAATGCTTAAATCTGAAGATGCTGCAGAAGGTGTAAGGGCCTGGGTAGAGAAAAGACAACCAGTATTTAAAGGTAAATAAAATTATGGAATTATTGAAGTTAAGTGAAGTAAAAACGATATCTAGTATTGGTGGAGGGCCTATTGGAGGTGGGTGGACTGCTTTTTTCCTTTCAAAAGGGTTTAATGTTATTGCTTATTTGCATGACAAAAATGAAGAAGATGTTTTTATGAAAATAGTAAATACTGCCTGGAAAAGTTTAGAAAAATTAGGTTTTGCAGAAAATGCATCTTTAAAGAATTTGCATATAACCTTTGAACTAGAGAAGGCTCTAAATGGTGTTCACTTTGTTCAGGAAAGCGCACCAGAAAATCTAGAATTAAAACAAGACCTTTATTCAAAAATGGGCCGGTTACTGCCTAATAATATTATAATTTCATCTAGCACTTCAGGTTTCATGATGTCAGAAATACAAACCAGATGTTCAACACCAGAAAGAACAGTAATAGGTCATCCTTTTAATCCACCATATATTCTTCCTCTAGTAGAAGTTGTAGGTGGTAAAAAAACTAGTAAATCTGCTGTACAATGGGCTTTTGATTTTTTTAAATTTTCTGGAAAAGAACCTTTAATTTTAAAGAAAGAAGTGCCTGGATTCGTAGCAACTCGATTACAAGAAGCATTATGGCGGGAGGCATTACACATGGTTGATAATGGGGAAGCTACACCTTCAGATATTGATAAAGCTTTGATTAATGGTCCTGCCCCAAGAATGGTGGTTCAGGGGCAGTGTATGGCATTCCATGTTGCATGTGGTGAAGGAGGGATGGCTACTAATCTTGATCAATTCGGTCCAGCATTAAAATGGCCATGGACAAGGCTTCAAGCGCCTGAGTTAACAACAGAATTAAGAGATAAAATGGTAAATGGGTGTAATGAAATGGCTGGTGATACAAATTTTGAGATACTTGCATCAAAAAGAGACGAAGCAATAGTAAGTGTTTTAAATGCATTGAAGAAAAAATCTTAACTAAAACTGGGAGTTTTAAATGAATAATGAGGTAATAGTAACATGTGCCGTAACTGGTGCTGGAGACACACTTGGAAAACATCCAGAAGTGCCAGTTACTCCTGAACAGATTTCTAATGCAGCAATTGCTGCTGCAAAAGCAGGAGCAAGCGTTGCTCATATTCATGTTAGAGACCCAGAAACAGGTTTGGGTTCTAGAGATACAAATTTATTTAAAGAAGTTGTTGAAAGAATTAGGGATAGCAAAACCGATGTTGTAATAAATTTAACAGCTGGAATGGGTGGAGACTGGGTTCCAAGTGAAGAAAATCCATCAATGCCCGGCCCAGGAACAGACATGATCGGTCCAGAGGAGAGATTAGCCCATGTTAAAGAAATCCATCCTGAAATTTGTAGTTTGGATTGTGGTACAATGAATTTTGGTAATGGAAATGAAATTTACATATCACCTCCAGGGTACTTAAGAGAAATGGCTTCAATGATACAAGAGTGGGGAGTTAAGCCAGAGCTAGAAGTTTTTGAGTTAGGGCAAATTAGATTTGCAAAACAAATGATTAAAGAAGGTTTGATTAATGAGCCTCCAATGTTTCAAATTTGTCTTGGTATTCCATGGGGAGCTGAGCAAACTGTAGATTCTATGAAGGTAATGAAAGATGAGTTACCTACTAACGCTAGTTGGGCAAGTTTTGGAATAGGCAGAATGCAAATGCCTATGGCGGCAGCAGCCGTTGCAATGGGAGGAAATGTTAGAGTTGGTCTTGAAGATAATCTTTACTTAGAAAAGGGTGTTTTGGCCTCAAATGATCAATTAGTTACTCGGGTAATTGAGATTATACAACGTATGGGAAGCAGGGTTTTATCACCTAAAGAAACAAGAGATAAATTAAAACTCAAAAAGCAATAAAGGTCTATTTTTAATGTTAATAATTAGTAAACAATAATGTCAAAAATGAAAGTATTGATAGATAATAAAATTAATATTAATGACTATTTTGAAAAGGGTTTCTTATCACCCGTCAAAATAATAGACCAAGATGAAGCTCTAAATCATAGAAAAAAACTTGAAGATGCTGAAAAAAAATTAGGTCCACTACACTATAAGTCAAAAGTACATACTGTTCTTAAATCTGCATTTGATCTTGCAACTAGCAAAAATATTCTTGATGTTGTTGAGAAGATTTTAGGGCCTAATATCCTTTTATACAATGTTACTTATATTATTAAAGAACCTAATAGTGCTGCACATGTAAGCTGGCATCAGGATATGACATATTGGGGATTTAGCGGTGATGAGCAGGTGTCTGCATGGCTTGCCCTTTCAGAAGCAAATGATTTAAGTGGCGCTATGAAAATGGTACCTGGAAGTCATAAAATGGGTAAGCAACAACATGAAATTACAAATGATAAGGATAATGTTTTGTTGCAAGGTCAAACAGTAAGAAATGTTAACGAAGAATTATCAGTTCTTTGCTCTTTGAAGCCTGGTCAGGCTTCTTTTCATCATGGGTGGACACTTCATACTTCGATGCCTAATAAGAGTGATGACCGCCGTATTGGATTAAATATTCAATATATTGCTACTAATATTAAACAATTAAAAAATGAAAAAGATACAGCAATTTGTGTTCGTGGTTATGATGAATTTAATCATTTTTTGAAAGATGAGCCAGCAAAAGTTGAAATTGATTTTGATGCTCTAGAAAGGTTTAAAGAGTTAGACAAGCAATATAAAAAAACAGCTTCGTAAATCAATCATCGTCATTCACTATAGGGATATCTTTTATATCAAAGATATCTTTATGAGTATTCCCATCTTTGATTTTTTTTATAATTTCTTTCTCATAAATTATTTTTTCTTCTGAAGATAATAGAATTTGATTTTGAATTTCAAAGGGGATGACTGCAACACCGTCGTCATCTCCAATTATTATATCCCCAGGTTTTAGTGCAACATTTCCACAGCTAATGGGGATATCTACCTTGCCACCGCCACCTTTTGTAGGTCCTGCAGCGGTTCTACCTGATGCAAAAAGAGGTAAATCCATTTTTTTTAAATCTCTAAGGTCTCTTACAGCCCCGTCTATTACAACTCCACCTAATCCAATATGTATAGAAGAGAGACTCATTAATTCTCCCCAAACAGCTCTATCTGTAAAGCCTCCACCTTCTACTACTAAAATTTCACCCTTATTAATTATTGTTAAAGCAGCATGTATTGCTGAGTTGTCTCCATGCGTTACAGAAACAGTTCTGGCCTGGCCACATAAAGTCATACCCTCTCTTATAGAAGAAATTCTTGATGACATTACATTTTGTCTATTCATACTATCACCAGCAATAGAAGTAGGTATTTTCTGCCACTTACTTAACTCTATGTCTTTTAGCCTTTTAAAACTTACTTTTGATCTAACAATATTCATTTTAATCTGCAGCAAATCCTGATCCTGGTTTTTTATATTCATCTCTTTGCGGTGCAAAAACATCAAAAATAATTGCGCCATCTGGACCGCCAACTATTCCATGTCTAATCCCTCCTGGAGTACACCAAAAGTCACCTTTAGTAACTGGTATTTTTTCTTCATTCTGAATTCTTAGGGCGCTTCCTTCTATCAATAAACTCCATTGCTCTTGTGGATGTGAATGAATTTTACCAGTTGAGTTTGGCTCAATGCTTACAACAGAAACCATAGCTTGTTCACCAGGAAAAATTCTAGTTTTTATACCATCGCCTAATTCCCTTAAAATGCCTTTCTTATTATCATTTAAATTATAAAAATATTTGTCTTTTTGGGTCATAAAAATCTCCTTACACTGATAATACATATTATTTTTAAAAAACATCTATTAAAAAATTAAACAACATATTAGGATTTGTAATATTAAATTTATTATTATTGGAATTTTTATATGGATCTTAAATTAAATGGAAAAGTTGCTCTTGTACTCGGAGCTAGTAGAGGTTTAGGAGGCGCAATTGCAAAAATGCTTGCAGAAGAGGGCGCTAGTGTTATTGGTGCTGCAAGGAATACATCTTCAATAGACGAATGGTCAAAAACACTTTCAATTAAATCATATAAATGTGATTTAAGTAATTCAACAGCAGTAGAAGACTTAATTAAGTTTGCTTCTAAAGAAAAAGTTTCAATCCTTGTAAATAATTGCGGTGGACCACCAGCTGGACCAGCAGCTGGCCAGAAAAATGAAGTATGGGAAAATTCATTCAAATCAATGGCATTGCCAATGTTCTCAATAACAAATGCATTACTTCCTTATATGGTATCACAAAAATGGGGTCGAATAGTAACAATAGGTTCTTCCGGTATTGAACAGCCTATTCCTAATTTAGCTTTATCAAATGGTATTAGGGGTGCAATTGCAGGTTGGTCAAAATCATTGGCTAATGAAGTTGCATGTGATGGTGTTACTGTTAATATGGTTCTTCCAGGGAGGGTTGCAACTGACAGATTGCGTGAATTAGACCAAGGAAAAGCAAATAGGGTTGGACAAAGTCTTGAAGAGGTTGAGAAAGAAGCTAAATTATCAATTCCGGCAGGAAGATATGGACAACCAGAAGAATTTGCTTCTGTTGTTACTTTTTTATCAAGTGATGCTGCAAGTTATATAACAGGTTCTATGATTAGAGTAGACGGTGGTTTAACAAAAGGTTTATAGAATTATCCGCCTAAAAATAATCTTCCAACAGCTGGGTTTGATAGCACATTGTCACCAGTTTCAGCTATAGCTGTTTCTCCTGAAACAAGGACATAACCTATATCAGCGAACGACAGTCCCTTTTTAGCGTTCTGTTCAACCATTATTATTGTTTTGCCGTCTTTCTTTTGAAGGTCATCTAAAATTCCAAAAACCATATCAATAAACCTAGGTTCTAATCCAATAGAAGGCTCATCAACTAGTAATATTTGTGGCTGCATCACTAAGGCACGAGATATTTCAAGAAGACGTCTTTCACCTCCTGATAAAACTCCAGCTGGTTTATTTCTTCGAGCAGCCAATCTTTCATATTTGTCAAAAACCATCTCAGTAGCTTCTTTAGCTTCTGACGGTTTGTTTTTCAAAAATCCACCCATAAGCAGATTTTCTTCAACAGTCATTTGTGGAAATACAGATTTATCTTGTAAAATATAAGCAATACCAGCATTAGATAATTTTTGATTAGGAGTTAGATTAGTAATATCTTTACCTCCAATAGTAATATTTCCTGAAAAAATATTTGTAAACCCAAATATAGAGTGAAGAACGGTAGATTTTCCAGCTCCATTAGGCCCAATTAAACACAGTGATTGTCCCTCACCAATAAAAAGGTTGAAATCATGGAGTATTTCCATTTTTCCATAACCAGCTTTAAGATTTTTTATTGATAATAAGGGTTCGCTTTTAGAGAGTTTTTCTAAATCTTTTGCCTTAGGTGCTTTAGCTGAGATAGCTGCTGCTTCTTTAGCAACTTGGTCAACTGACATGACAACATCAACACCACCTTGACCATAACCACTGACATTCTTTTTCTTAACCATTCTAATGACCCCCTAAATAAGCATCAATAACCCGTTGATCTTTTTGAAGTTCACTGGGTGAGCCATTCGCAAGAACTTTACCGTTTGCCAAACAATAAATATGTGAAGCTAAGTTCATAATCACTCTCATGTTATGTTCTATAACACATAATGTAATACCTAATTCTTCATTTGCTTTTCTTAATCTATCAATAAGTCCATTAATTAATGTTGGATTAATTCCAGCAGTAGGTTCATCAAGAAGCAAAACTTTAGGATCATTCATTAATGCCATCGCAAATTCTAGTAGTTTTTGTTGTCCAAAAGAAAGATCTCCTGAAATAAGATTTCGCTTTGAATATAGGCCTACAAATTCAAGAAGATTTTCCGCTCTTTCTTTAATTTCTCCTTTTCTGCTAGCAAACATTGAGTCTTTAGAATCTTTTCGGTGTGAAACAGAAATTTGCATATTATCCACACAATTCATTTTTGAATATATCCTAGTTTGCTGGAATGTCCTTAACATTCCAAGTCTTGCTATATCCCCGACAAGTAACTTTGAAATTTCATTATTATCAAAAATTATCGAACCATTATCAATAGGGTGATAGCCTACAATAGAATTAAATAAAGTTGTTTTACCGCAACCATTTGGTCCAATAATGCCTGTAATTGACCCTTTTTTTACTTTTAGTGATATATCAATATTTGCTTTGACACCACCAAATGACTTAGAAACATTCTTAACTTCAATTATATCTTCCATTTCAGACTTTCTCTTTCTCTTCATTTTCAGGAGAAGATCGGTCAACTATGATACCAAACATCTCAGGATATTTGGTTTGAAGCCATCCCATTATCCCTTGTTGGAAATAAACGATATTTATAATTAGTATTAGGCCAAGGGCAACCCATTGCCATCCTAGAAGGTATGTCCAAGTTGTCTCTTTAACTACATGAAAAATAATTGCACCAAGGACTGGTCCCCATAAAGTGCCCTTGCCACCTAATAAAACACATGCAACCATAAATATTCCAAAGGTAGGAATAGGGTATGCTACTTCTTTATCAATAAAGCCTGATAAATTTCCAGCAACTGCGCCCATAGCCCCCATAAAAATTGCTGTTATAGCCCAGCCAATTTGTTTATACCTTAAAGTAGGTATACCCATAGCTTCAGCTTTATCTTCATCATCACGAATAGCGTTTATGGCTAATCCGTATTGTGTTGAAATCATCCACCGGACAACGAAATGGGCAGCAATTGCGAGCCCAAAACAAAGAACATAGAAAAATACTGACCTCATTTCTATGTCTCCAGGAAAAAGTGGCATTGATATACCTGAAGCGCCACCAACATAGTCTATAGTAATGGTTACTTCAGCGGCTGCTATTGCTAATCCTAATGATCCGATGGCAAAGTAAGGACCTCTTAGGCCAAACATAAAGCTACTAAAAATCATACATAGCGCCAAGGCAGCTAAGGCTCCACCAACAACACCCAAAAACAAGCCCCAAAAATATTGGGATTGAGTAAATACAGGCTTTATAGCTCCCATCGCAGAAGTGTAGGCTGCTACACCAGGCTCATAAAAGATTGCAACTTGAATAATTGCTGAAACATACATTCCAACACCAAAAAATGTTATATTACCTAAGGAATTGTATCCCATTTGCCCACCAAGGATATCCCAAGTTTGTGCCATCATTACCATCATCCAAAGATAAGCAATTGATAATGTATAATTAGGGAAAAGATACGGGCCTAAAACACCAAAAACACCTAATCCAATATATGTTATTAATTCACGTCTACCAATCATCTTACTGGCTGCCTATTTCTTTTCATGCTTATTTGTCTAATAATCAATACTATAAGAAGAATAGCTACTGGAGCAGCCACTTCATAGGCTGTTCCTAAAATCATTCCTGTATATTTTTCAAAAAGTCCAATTCCAAAGGCCGCACTTATAACTCCTGGTAAATTTCCTAAACCAGCAGCAGTTACAATTGCAAATGATCTTACTGAATACGTTATTCCATAAAATGGTTGTATTACCCATATAATAGAAACTAACACCCCGGCGGCTCCACAAAGAGCTGCGTTAAATGCAAATGTAAAAGCGTAAACTCTGTCAGTATCTATTCCAAGAACACGAGCAGCCCTTGGGTCCTGTGCAGTTGCCCTAATTGCCTGTCCCATGCGTGATCTTTTCATAAAGATAACAACACAAATAGTAATAATTGCTGCGAGAATTAATGAAAGCACCTTTGAGTATGGTATAGAAACCATATAATCAAAAGCATCGTAAGCACCCATTTTCATATCGATTGTTTGGACTTCTGGTCCATAAAATAAATTAAGCACCTGTTGAAGAAGTAATGATAGACCGAAAGTTGCAAGCAGAGAAACAAACATATCCTGATCTATGATTCTGCGAATTATAAGAATATAAATGCCCCAACCAAAAACAAACATCAATGCAACAACAATAATTAGTATTAGTGGTAATGGAATGCCTAAATAATGTAATGATAATGCTAAATAACCTCCCATTATGACAAAATCACCTTGTGCCAAATTCTTTATATTCATTACTCCCCAAACTAGCGCAAGTCCATATGCACTAAGGGCAAATACAGCACCCACAAAAATACCATCAAGTATAACCTGAAGGTTAATTATAGGAGCCCAAACAAAAAGTAGCTGAAGGTTATCAAGCATTATTTTCTCCGAAAAATAACAAGGGAAAGTATAAACTTTCCCTTGTTATTAAAAGTTTTAGTATTTTACGTTTCTTGGATAAGCTAGGTCCGCAAAAGAACCTACAAGATTATAAGAACCGTCTGCACCAATCTGTCTTAAGAACATTGGCTTCGCAATATTATTGCCGTCAGGTCCAAATTTCACATCCCCATAGAATGTTTCCATTTCAACACCAGCAATAGCATCTCTTACTGTATCTTTGTCAAAGCTATTTGCTGCTTCAAATGCTTCCTTCCATACGTAAACAGCTGCTGAAGCTTGCGCAGACTGATATGGTACTGAAGAATATTCAGGATAAGCTTTTATGAAATCAGCATTCCATTGTGCAGCTGTACCAAACATTGGGTCTTTTTTATCAATATCTGGAACCCATTGAGTTGGACATAGAAAGCCAGTTGATGCATTTGGAAACTTTTCATGAACTTTAGCAGATTCGCAATGTGTCATAGCAATGATAGGAACATTGATTTTCATTTCATCAATTTGCCTTGCAGCAGTTGCAGCACCTTTTGAGTGACCTGATACAATTAAAATATCTGGCTTCAATGCTTTAACTTTTGTAAGCGTAGTTGACATATCTGACAAATCAGCTGGTAGTTGATCGTCGATTATTATTTTCATTCCGTATTCTTTGATTAAATCGACTAGACCGGCCCTAATATCCATTGAGAACGGATCACCTTCAAATGCCATTGCAACTTTTGTATCACTTGGTGACTTGCCTATACTCTTTTTTTGGTCAGCTGCAAAATGAACTGAACCTGGTAAGTATAAGTCAGTAGTTGATAACACTGCGAATAAATATTTATATCCTTGTGTAAAAAGAGACCTCGAAGCACCCTCTGCTTCAATCATAGGAACTCCAAATTTTTCGGAAACTGGTGCAATCGCTTTTGTCATACCTGAACTGTATGGGCCAAGCATAAAATCAACACCATCCTGTTGAATAAGTCTCTCAGCTAACTGAGCACCTCTAGCTGGTGTTGACTCATCATCATAGTACTTAACTGTTAATTTATAGGATTTGCCACCAACTTTAACTCCACCAGTAGAATTAATTCTATCAACTGCGAAATCATATCCTCTTTGAGTATGTATACCGTTGGTTGCATATTTACCAGTAAAAGAAAGTGCTGAACCTAATGTAATGGTGTCACCTTCTACTTTTGCTAGGGCTGGTCCAGTAACTCCAACAATAGAAATTGCTAAAGCAGTTCCAGCTCCAACTGCATATTTTAAAAACATAATATTTCTCCCTTAAGAAATTTAATATAACTTTTTATTTAGTATTTTTATAACAATAGGCAATTAAATAAAATAATTTTCTAAATAAAAAGTTAGGTAGCATAAATTAAGGGTAATAAGAAATGAAATTAATTATAAATAACAACTAAAACAATTGATAAAATTAGTAAAAAGATAGCTGTAATTTCTTTAATTGTTGGTTTCTCTTTGAAAAACAATATTGAAATTAAAAGTGCAATTACCAGCTCTATCTGACCTAAAGCCCTTACAGGTGCTACAGCATTGGCTGAAAATGCATAAAACCAACATGCTGTCGTAATTGCTCCGAATAATCCTACAAGAGAGGACCCTCTCCAATGTTTGAAAGTCAAAATTAATTCATTATTTGCATATCTAATCATCCATGCACCCATTATAATAGTTTGGATTAGTACAGAAATACCCCCTGTAATACTTGCATTCATAACTAAATCTCCATTTCCTAGCGAATCAGTAGCAGCTCTATAGGCAACTGTACAAAATCCCAAAAACGCTCCACTTCCTAATCCTAATGCTGCTTGTTTTGTAAAAAGTGAGTTTAGAAGATTTTTAAATGTAAGTTTACTTTTAGCTAATGAAAGCAGAAAGACGGCAATAACTCCTAGAATGATCGCAAAACCTAATTTAAAATTTACAATATGTCCAAGAATTATAGCTTCAAAGATTGCAGCTTGTAGGACTTCTGTTTTTGAAAATGCGGTTCCTGCAGCAAAAGATCTATGTGAAAAGAGAGTTATAAGTAAAACTGTAAAAACAATCTGAGTTAACCCAGCGATTGTAACCCAGAAAAAAAATAATAAATTTAATTCAGGGAGTTCTACATCAAAAATAATTGAGTAAAAAATTATCCAAGCCCATGCAAATGGTATTGCATAGCTAAACCTTACAAAGCTTGCTCCTAAATTACCTAATACTGGTTGAAGGTTTTTTTGTTGGGCAGTTCTTAAGCTTTGAGATAAAGCTGCTGCAATAGTTACCCAGATCCATATATACATTTAATTAACAAAATTTATTTAAAAACAAAATATATAATATTCTAACTTTTAATATAATATTTTAACTTTTAAATTTTGGCTATTTAATAAATGTACCGTTATTTAATTCATTAAAAGCTTGTCTTAACTCTTCTTGACTGTTCATTACAATTGGACCATGCCATGCAACAGGCTCCTTAATAGGTGTACCAGAAATTAGTAAAAATCTTACACCATTTTCACCAGCCTGGACTGCTACTTCATCACCGCTATCAAAGACAACCAAAGTTCTATTACCTGACAAATCTCTTAATTCAATCTCCTGTCCATGAAATTCCTTTTCAACTTTAACACCAACTGGTTTGGAAGCATTATTGAAGTTACCTTCACCTTCAAAAATATATGCAAAACCTTGTCTTCTAGTGTCAAATGGGAATTTTTTGAACTTTAATGGTGGTATATATATATCTAAATATTCAGGTTCTGCAGCTATTCCATCGACAGGACCATTATAGCCCCTGTAATTTCCTGCAATAACCTTTATTATAGTTCCATCATCATCAAATAGTGATTTGATCTCTTTGGATTTAATGTCTTGATATCTTGGTGCGGTCATTTTTTGGTTAGATGGAAGATTTGCCCATAATTGAAAGCCATGCATTTCGCCCTTATTGTTGCCTTTAGGCATTTCTTGGTGGATTATTCCAGATCCAGCTGTCATCCATTGAATGTCTCCATCACCCAACAAACCATTATTGCCAAGGCTGTCAGCATGCTCAACTGTTCCACTTAGAACATAGGTTATGGTTTCTATTCCTCTATGTGGGTGCCATGGAAAACCTTTCATATATTTATCTGGTTCGTCATTTCTAAAGTCATCCATCATTAAAAAGGGATCAAATGGTTTAGTGTCACCGAAACCAAAAACTCGGTGTAGGTTCACACCAGCTCCTTCCATGGTAGGTTGTGCTAATCTTGAAAATTTTACAGGCCTTATTGACATATCTAGGTCTCCTTTGGAATTTAATATATTTATTAAATTAAGAAAAAAAAGGATTTTGGAAAAATAAGTTTTTTCAAATAAACAAATTACAAATAATATAATTCTAACCAAATATAATAACTATGAAGCTTTTCTTTAGTAAATGATTGATTTGATAAAGCATTTATCTGTTGATTTACATTTAAGTTTAATTGTATTTCTAACTTTTACTTTTATAGTATCAGGCATAATCAAAGGTTTTTTAGGATTAGGCTTGCCATCTACAGCTATGGGGCTTCTTACTCTTGTAATTGAACCAATTCATGCAATCTCAGTTATGGTGGCACCAATTTTATTTAGTAATATATTTCAATACGCAAGAAGTTCTAACCCATATAAAACATATTTAGAACTCAGGGTGTTTGCTTTGTTTATAATCATAAGCATATTTCTAACCTCTTTATTCATAACAGCATATCCTAAAAGTTTATTAACAATAGCAATTGGTACTTCTATGGTTATCTTTTCATTGAACCAATGGTTTGGTTTTAAAATTCAGATAGGTCCAAGCTATTCCTTTCAAGTTTTGATTGGAACATTATCTGGTGTCCTTGGAGGACTAAGCTCAATTTGGTCTCCACCTGTTGCGATGTATCTTATAGCGAGAGATTACGCTAAAGAAGATTTTATAAGTGCAACAGGCTTCCTTTTCATGGTAGGTGGAATCCCCCTAGGACTAGGATTGTATTTTGCAGGTGTATTAACATTTGCAATTGCAATACAATCATTTGTAGCTTTGATTTTTGTTTTGATAGGTTTTAGAATTGGAGAATATTTGAGAGGTTTTGTTAATCAACATACTTTTAGAAATTGTGTTTTGGTAGCTTTTATCATTTTGGGTTCAAGACTCATTTATGAAGGTGTCATATAAACAATGAAACATAAAAATTCAGTTTAAATTATACTTGCAAAAATACTTTAAAAACGTTCATATTATTCAATATTCATTTTGGAGAAAATATAATGATAAAAAAAATTAATCTAATTTTTGTGGCTTTTATAAGTCTATTAATGACTAATTTAGTCGCATCCGCAGATACAAAACTATCTATAGGATCATGTCCTATTGGTTGTACTGCTTACACATGGTCTGCTGGGATTGCAGATGTAATTAATAATAATGTAGAAGGTGTATCTTTAACAGCTGAGGAAACAAAGGGATATGTTGCAAATATTAAGCTATTGCAAAATAATGAACTGGAAATTTCAATGGCTACAACATTATCTTCTTATCAAGCATATGCTGCAGAAGGCCCTTACAAAGGTACTGAAAAAGGAAAAATACTAAGCTGGATGGGTATAGCACCAGTTGCCATGCATATTATTACACTAGAGGACAGTGGAATTAATTCTATGGAAGACCTTAAAGGTAAAAGGGTTGGCATGGGTCAACCAGGTGGAGTTTCAATGTTAGATGCAGATGCAATGATGGAAACACTTGGATTGAAAGAAGGGGCTGATTTTAAGGCATTCAGAATTAAATTAGGCGCTATGGCTAATGGTTTAGCTGACGGCAACTTGGATGCTGCTTTGTGGAATGGTAGTTTTCCTTTGCCTCCGGTAAAGAAATTAATCGCATCACGAAAAGTTAAGCTTATTCCAATTCCTGACGAGTTCTTTGCTAAGCACCAAGCGAAGTACCCACCTTATGCAAGATTATCAATACCTGGTGGAACATATAATGGGATTGATAATGACACACCATCTTTTAGTTTAGCAAATGGAATGGTTATTTCAAAGGATGTTCCAGAAGATTTAGTATATTCAATGACAAAAGCTATTTTTGAAAATCTAGATAAATTAAAATCTGTTCATCCAGCTTTTGGCAAGGTAACAAAGTCAACAGTTCTAAATGGATTTGGTGCTCCATTGCATCCTGGAGCGTTAAAATACTACAGAGAAATTGGTGTTCCTGGAATTGAAGATTTTGTAAAGAAAACTTCTAACTAAACAAATAGATTCATATGAGGTTATATTTAACCTCATATGAAATATATCTCTTTTTGAAATTCTATGAATAGCAAACCAAATATTGTGCTTATTCAAGCGGACCAGCTCACTTCACAAGTTTTACCAATGTATGGAAGTGAGATGGCTGTTGTCCCAAATATAAAAAGTTTAGCAGACACTGGAATAACCTTTTTAAATTCTTATTGTAATAATCCAGTTTGTGGTCCTTCGAGAGCATCCATGATTTCTGGACAACTTTCTTCATCTGTTGAGTGTTATGATAATGCTGGTGAGTTTTTATCATCAGTTCCGACATTTGCACATTATTTGAGAGATTTAGGTTATAAAACATGTTTGTCTGGAAAAATGCATTTTGTTGGTGCTGATCAACTTCATGGGTTTGAAGAGAGATTGACAACCGACATTTACCCTTCTGACTTTGGATGGACAGCAGATTGGACGCAACAAGAAGAGCCCTATGCTCCTTCGAGAATGAGCTTAAGATCAATTGTTGAAGCAGGTTTATGTAAGCGGAGTTTACAAATAGATTACGATGAGGATGTTTGCTATCAAGCTGTTCAAAAGATTTTTGATTTTGCAAGAGATAAAGACAGGTCACCATTTATGCTAATGGCGTCATTCACTCACCCTCATAATCCTTTCGTTACTACAAAAGAATTTTGGGACTTATATAATCATAACGAGATACAAATGCCCAAGGTTCCATGGTCACCTATTTCTTCTAGGGATCCATGGTCACAAAGATATGCATTAACTATTAGAGAAGATGAGCATAATGTAACGACAGATGATTTGAAAAATTCACGACATGCCTATTTAGGCATGGTTTCATATTTCGATAGCCTTATAGGAAGAATAATAAAAACTCTTAAAGAATGTGATTTTTTTGATAATACGTATATTTTTGTTGTAGCGGATCATGGAGAAATGCTCGGGGAGAGGGGAACTTGGTTTAAATTCTTGCCTTTTGAATGGTCTGTTAGAGTTCCAATGATAGCTTCGGGACCTAATATGGTAAGAGGTAAAATCGAAAAGCATTACACTTCATTAGTTGACCTTTTGCCAACATTTGTTGACTTGGCAACAAATGAAAAAACTTATGAATACTCAGACAATTTAGATGGAAAATCGCTATTTGGATTAATGCAAGGAAAAAAAATTGATGTTCCTAATGAGTTGATGTTGGAATTTACTGGGGAAGGAGTTTATGCTCCCGCCCTTATATTTATTCGTGATGGTATCAAATATGTCCATTGCAGAACCGATCCACCAATGATGTTTGATTTAAATGTTGATCCAGAAGAAAAAAATAACCTAGCCTTAGAACCAACCTACTTATCATTGGCTAATGAGATGAAATCAGAAATTGATAAAAGATGGAATTATGATGAATTAGAAAATAAGGTTATTAAATCTCAAAAGAGAAGACTTTTTGTTCAAAATACATTGTTAAAAGGCAAATGGACAGGATGGGATCATCAGCCTTTTGTAGATGCTAAAAAAGCTTATGTTAGGGGAGCTATTGACCCCAGTACTACAGCAACTAAAGCTAGGAAAAGGTATCCTTTTGTAGAGACAATAGAGCCACATAATCCTAGAAAAAAATAAGTTGAGTATTAAATGAAAAAATTAATTGATAATATTATTAATTGTCCACCGGTTTGGACAATAAGAATATTAGCAGCATCAATTCTCTCTTTATTTAGCATTTATACAGCTTTTTTTGGTGTTTTCCCTGATATGATTCAAAGATCATTTCATATTGGGATCATACTTTTTTTAGTATATTTAATGCCACTTCAAAACATGTCTCTTGAAGCTTTATTTAAATCATTCAAAACATATATATTTATGATTTTAGCGTTACTGAGTTTGTTGGTGATGTTTTATCAAATAATTTTTTTTGACGCTATCAATGACAGATATGGCGAGTTAACAAACTACGAATTTTATATTGGGTTAGCTGCAACTTTTTTTCTATTAGACGCGACAAGGCGAACAATTGGTTGGCCAATAGCAATATTAGCAATAGCATTTTTATTTTATGCATTATTAGGTAATTATTTTCCTGGTGAGGCTGGGCATAGGGGTTATAGCCTTTACAGGGTAATGTCTCATTTATATCTTGGAGGGAGTGGTATTTTTGGAACACCTTTGGGTGTTACAGCTACATTTGTGATTTTAATTGTTTTATTTGGGGCTGTATTAGAAAATTCTGGAGCTGGAAAAGTTTTAATGGATATAGCTAATGCTCTGACTGGTAAATCTAGAGGTGGTCCTGCTAAAGCAGCTGTTGTTGGATCAAGTCTTATGGGGATGATATCAGGAACTGCAGTTGCCAATGTTTTAACTACAGGCACTATTTCTATACCATTAATGAAAAGAACAGGTTATAGACCTGAAACAGCAGGCGCTATAGAAGCAGTTGCTTCTACCGGTGGACAGTTAATGCCTCCAGTAATGGGTGCTGCAGCATTTCTAATGTCAGATATGACAGGTATTTCATATTATGAAATTGCTAGAGCAGCACTATTACCAGCAATATTATACTATATAGTTCTTTTCTCAGTTGTTCATTTAGAAGCTGTTAAAATGAAAATCCCTATAATTGACACAAAAGATATTCCTTCTATTAGGGAAACTCTTAAAAAGGGTGGGCATCTGCTTTTATCTCTCCCAGTCTTTATTTATATGATGTTTGATGGATATTCTGTAATGTATGCTTCTATTTGGTCACTTATGATGGCTGTTTTCTTGAGTTATCTTAGAAGGGCAACATGGTTAACTCCAAGAAAAATTGTTAGAACAATTGAGAACGGAGTTGATGCAGTTATTCCAGTGGCAACTGCATGTGCTTGTGCAGGTATTATAATTGGAATTATAACTCTTACTGGTCTAGGTCTAAAATTTTCCTCACTTGTGATTTCACTATCAGGAGGAAATATCTTTCTTGCTTTGCTTCTTACCATGATAGCTTCATTGATACTTGGAATGGGTTTGCCAACTGCTGCAGCTTATATCTTGGTAGCAACATTGGCAGCTCCTGCATTAGAAATGCTAGGTATACACAAGTTAGCTGCACATCTTTTTGTTTTTTATTCTGCAATGTTATCTTCTATAACACCTCCAGTTGCGCTTGCTGCTTATGCTGCCTCGGGTTTAGCAAATGCTAATCCGTTTAGGATTGCAATTGTTTCTTGTCAATTTGGAATAGCAGCTTTTATTATTCCATACTTCTTTGCTTTCAACCCTGTTTTGATTGGATTAGATGCCTCTATTCAAATGATTTTTTTAGCAGCTTTTTCTGCTATCTTTGGCTCTTTAAGCCTTTCAATTTTTATTCAAGGATTTTTGATTTCAAAATTACTATTAATTGAGAGATTCGGTTATATTGTTGTAACTTTTTGCTTATTAAGTGTTTCTTTTACTACTGATATAATCGGTTTTGTATTGTTTATAATATTATATTTGTTTCACTATTTTGTTAGAAATTCAAAGAGGCAGTTAGCGTGAGAGCTGTATTCGTTTTATTGGACTCTCTTAATAGGAATGCAATTGAGACCTATTCCAAAAAAACAAGTATTAAAACCCCTAATTTCAAACGATTTCAAGAAAAATGCTTAATATTTGATAATCATTATGTTGGAAGCTTGCCATGTATACCAGCAAGAAGAGACCTGCATACAGGAAGAATAAATTTTCTTCACAGAAGTTGGGGCCCATTAGAGCCTTTTGATGAATCATTTCCAGAAATAATGAAGAATAATGGAGTTTATTCTCATATAATTACAGATCACCATCATTATTTTGCTGATGGTGGAGCAACTTATCACCAAAGATATTCATCATGGGAATTAGTAAGAGGTCAAGCTATAGACCGATGGAAAGGTGAAGTTCAACCTGATATGGACTTCCTTAAAGAGAAATATCATAATGTTCAGCACCACAGAAAAAATTACATGATTAATCGTGAGTATATGACAAAAGAAGAAGAATATTGTACTCCTCAAGTTTTTGCTCTTGCAGAACAGTTTCTAAGTAAAAATAAAGATATAGATAACTGGTTTCTGCAAATTGAATGCTTTGACCCTCATGAACCTTTTCATGCTCCCAAACGATTTAAAGAACTATTCCCAACAAATTATGATGGACCAATTTTAGATTGGCCTATTTATGACAGAGTTAAAGAAACTAGAGAAGAAATTTCAGAATTAAAGGCAAACTATGCCGCTCTTGTTACCATGGTTGATGAATATTTTGGAAAACTTTTAGATTATTTTGATCGTTATGATTTATGGAAAGATACAGCACTTATTCTAACTACTGACCATGGTTTTTTGTTAGGGGAGCATGATTGGTGGGCAAAAAATAGAATGCCAGTATATAATGAAATTGCTCATATACCTTTGATGATCTATCATCCAGATTTTAAAAATAAAGCAGGTGCAAGAATAAATTCTTTAACACAAACTATTGATATAATGCCTACATTTCTTGATTTTTTTGGTTTAGATATTCCAAGTGATGTATCTGGGAAGTCTCTTTTAAATGTTTTAGAAAAAGACAATGAAATCAGGAAAGCGCTAATATTTGGATATTTTGGCTCGGCCTGTAACATTACTGATGGTGAATATACTTATTTTAGATATCCTGAGAAAATGTCGGCTTCAGATCTTTACGAGTACACATTAATGCCAACTAGGATGACTTCACGTTTTTCAATTAAAGAACTGTCTGAAATGACACTCTCTAATCCTTTCAAGTTTTCGAAAGGTTTGAAGTTATTAAAATTAAAACCAAAGGTTTCCGATAAAAATGATCCTCTTGAGGTACAAGGAATGACATTTGAAGACACGAATTCCAAATTGTTTAATGTGCACTCTGACCCTAGACAAGAGTTGGAATTAGATGAACCAGAAACTGTTAGGCAATTAGTTCATGAAATGATTGATCTTATGACTAAAGCCGACGCACCAAAAGAAATGTTTAAACGGCTAAATCTTAATAATTGATTAGAGTGAATTATGGTAAAAAAAAATAATGTTTTGATAATTATGGCTGATCAGTTGGCTGCTCAAGCTTTAAAACTATATGGCAATCCAGTATGTAAAACTCCTCATCTAGATGAATTAGCAAATTCAGGTATAGTCTTTGAAAATGCATATAGTAATAATCCAGTATGCGTTCCAAGCAGGGCATCAATGCTAAGTGGACTATTATGTCCAGAAATTGATGCCTTTGATAATGCAACTGAGCTTGCAAGTTCAGTACCTACAATGGCCCACTATATGAGAAGTTTAGGTTATTGGACATTTTTATCAGGCAAAATGCATTTTATTGGTCCAGATCAATTACATGGATTTAATGAAAGACTGACAACTGATGTTTATCCAGCAAATTTTGACTGGATAGGGAATTGGACAGAGGGGCCATCTTATGTCCCTTCAGGAACAGCCTTAAATGGAATTGTAGAAGCAGGTCCCTGTACTCGCACCATGCAAGAAGACTATGATGATGAAGTCGAGTTTCAAAGCTTAAGAAAAATTTATGACCTTTCGAGATTTGAAAACCAAAATCCTTTTTTTGGAATAATATCATTTACCAGCCCGCATACACCATTTAACGTTTCTCAGAAGTATTGGGATTTATATGACGAAAAAGATATAAACTCTCCTGATGTTTCACCTATACCATTTGATGATTTAGATTATTTTTCAAAGTCACTTTTTTTTGCTCATGGTCGTCATCGTCACACGGTTACTGAAGAACATATCCGTAAAACACGCCATGCATATTATGGGATGATTTCTTATATTGATAATAAAATCGGAAAAATCATCAATCTTTTAGATGAAACAAACCAGCTACATAATACTGCAATATTTTTTGTATCAGATCATGGTGAAATGCTAGGAGAGCGTGGAATGTGGTTTAAGCAATGTTTTTGGGAATGGTCAGCACATGTTCCAATGATTGCAAAGATTCCTGGAGCTCCAAAAGGTCTGCGGTCATCGGTGATTACTTCCTTAGTAGATTTGTTGCCAACGATTTTGGAAATTGGGAATGATGAGAAACCTACTTCCTTTTCAGATGATTTATCGGGGAAAAGTCTTTTAAAATTTGCTTATAATAAAGGCGAAACAAAAAACAGCTTTGCAATTTCAGATTACTATCATATTGGACCATGTGTTCCTACCAGAATGATAAGACAAGATAACCTTAAACTTATTTATACGCATGGTCATCCAAGTCTTCTATATGATTTAGAAAATGATCCTCATGAACTCATAAATTTAGCTGATAATGATAATTTTAAGGATGATTTAAGTAATTTATTATCAATTTGTTTTCAAAATTGGGATCCTGAAAAAATAAATGATAAAATTCTTCAAAGTCAAAAAAGAAGGTTATTAATTAAATCAGTTCCTGGTGAAAAGCCAAATTGGGATTACATAGCTAGCATAGGTGATGATAAACGTTATGTAAGAAAAGACGGTGTAGATGCAACTAAAGGTAAGCTAAGAATTCCTCCTGTAGAAAGCATACCACCTGACATGCCAGCATTAAGCAAAGATGAAATAGATGCAATGATGAAAGGTAAAAAAACTTTCAAATTTAATGAAAAATAAAAACGTACATTTAAAAAAAATTTTACTAATTAAATTGGGCACTCTTTAAACTTAGAGCCAACAGTTTCAGTTACTTTATCTATCTTTTCAACTTCATCACAAATTTTGAGGATTTTTGCACAATTCGAAAATGGGTCACCTCCACATGCATCTCTTAATATTCCAAAGCCAGGTGTATGTTGAACAGTTCTAACACATGTATACAAAAATATATCAGCATACGAGCATTCTTCTCCAGCTAAAAAAGTTGTTGAGTTGGAATTGCTTAGAAGTTTTTCCAAGTAAGCAGATCGTTTGTTATGAAGTTCAGTAAGATTTGATACTGCCTTCTCTTTACCGCCATCGGCAAGTGTATCTGTAAGTCTCAAATTTCTCCAAAAAACCTCATTATGGTCGGTTATTATATCATGAAAAGGAGATAAGACATATGAATAATAATCTTGTACCCAACCCCAGTACATTGCTATTAAAGCAGCATCTTCAGAACTTTTTGGAGTAAGTGGTCCGACGTATTTAGTTACTAAATACTGAATAATTGAAAGTGAGTCATTTAATTCTAGTCCATTACTTTGGTCTTTCATCCAAGGTACAGTTCCAAACGGTGCTTGCTTGTCTTTGTCAAAGTCATTACCCATTGGAGTTGAAATTAAATTATTCACTTTAATACCTTGTATTGCACAGACAATATTAATTTGTTCACCGCGCCCAACAATTGGAAAATATGCTAAATCAATTTCTTTCATTTTTAATCTCCCTGAAAATTCAATAATGTAAATTAAGTTTTAAATGCATCTTTACGAAATACACCACACTTTAGTATGGATTGGTACAACATTTCCGTAAAGTTGTTTATGTATTTTTTGTAAAAATTAGAACTTTTTATTACTATTTTATGTATCAGATTTTTTTAAAGATTTATGGCTTTTGAAATACCTATATTAACCGCCAACCATGTAGGGCATTAACACCACTTCATTTTCAGGTTTGATAGGAGTAAACCATGAGTTTTTGTAAATTAGTCCATCAATGGCAACAGAAACCCCTCTTGAAATCTGAGGTTTTAATTTTGGGTATTTTAATGATAAATTATCTAATAATTGCTTAAAATTCTCAGCTTCGACTTCAACAAATTCTTTATTGTCAGTTGCTTTTTGTAAAGATCCCCAAATCCTTACTTTAACCATCATTTATTTCTTTTTTTAAAGAGGATAACACCTTAGGAGGCGAAAGAGGAAGCTCTGAAAAACGAATGTTAGTAGCCCGTGAAACTGCATTATTAATTGCAGCTAAAGGTGGAACGATAGATGTTTCGCCAACTCCACGTACTCCATATGGATGACCTGGGTTAGGTATTTCTAATATAACGGGTTCTATCATTGGAAGGTCTGACGCTACAGGTATTCTATAATCTAGAAAACCAGCATTTTGAAGCCTACCATCTTCACCGTAAATATATTCTTCATTAAGAGCCCAGCCAATTCCTTGGACAGCGCCACCTTGCATTTGACCCTCAACATATGAAGGATGAATAGCCTTACCAGCATCCTGAAAGACAGTATACCTTAAAACCTTTGTTGATCCTGTCTCCTTATCAACTTCAACATCTGCTAAATGAACACCAAAACTTACACCTGCGCCCTCAGCATTAACCTCATGGTGTCCTGCAATTGGACCTCCAGTTTGAGAGGACATAGCAGCTATTTCTTCAATGCTCATTGGGTCAAATTGACCGGCATTTGGTCCTGCAGGAATAGCTGACCCATTTTCCCAACGAACAGCATCTTCATCAATTCCCCAAATAAGAGATACTCTTTTACACATCTCTTTGATTGCTGCTCGTGCAGCTTTTATAGTAGCTAAACCTACTGCAAAAGTCACTCTACTACCATCAGTTACTTCATTGTGACCCAATGAATTTGTATCAGCAATAATTGTACGTACCTTATCATAAGAAATACCGAGTTCTTCTGCTGCCATTTGACTTATTGAAGCTCTAGACCCGCCAATATCTGGATTGCCTTCAGTAACACCAATGGTGCCGTCAAAATTAACATTGAGTGTAACGCATGTGTCGCCACCAAAATTAAACCAGAAACCACAAGAGAGGCCTCTTCCTTGGTTTTCTTCTAAAGGAGCTAAGTAATGAGGGTGTTTTTTTGCCGCTTCCAATGTGGCAATGAGACCGATATCATCAAAAGTTGGACCATAAGATGATTTAGTGCCCTTTTTAGCTGCATTTTTAATTCTTATTTCAAGCGGATCTAAATTTAACTTTTGACAAAGTTCATCAACAACACTTTCTACAGCATAGATTGCTTGTGGTGCTCCAGGAGCTCTGTATGCTGCTTGTTTTGGTCTATTAGTAAGAACATTCCATCCTTTAGTTCTAACAGCCTTTAAATCATATGCTGCAAAAGCACTTTGAGCTCCCATTTCAACTGTTCCATTAGGAAATGCTCCTCCTTGGTACCTTAAATTAGCCTCGCCTGCAGTAATAACACCATCTTTAGTCATGCCGATTTTTACATCCATAGAAGAAGAAACAGTAGGGCCTGTAGCCTTAAATACTTCATCCCTCGTCATAACGAGCTTCACCGGTTTACCACTTTTCAAAGATAAGGCTAGGGCAATTGGCTCAATAAAAATTGTTGTTTTCCCTCCAAAGCCACCACCTATTTCTGAAGGAGTAACTCTTAATTGTGAGGATTCCATACCCATTATGTCTGCACATAGGGCTCTAACATTGTAATGACCTTGAGTACAACACCATAGGTCAGCTTTACCATCTGGGGTCATAGATGCGAGACAGGCATGAGGTTCAATATATCCTTGATGAGCTGCCTCAGTTTTAAAGGTTCTTTCAACTATTAAATCTGCATTATTAAAACCATTATCTAAATCACCATGTCCAAACTCATAGTAGCTTGTTACATTTTCAGAAAAACCTTTAGGAACATTTTCTAAAACATATCCTTTATTAACAATTGGTGAATCTGTTTTCATTGCTTCATCTACATCTGTCACATGAGGTAAAATTTCATATTCTACGTTGATAAGTTTAAGTGCGGATTTGGCAATTGTATTTGATAATGCTGCAACAGCAGCAACACAGTGACCATCGTAGAGTGCTTTTTCGTGTGCAATGCAATTTACCAAAGTGTCACTTGGTTTATTATCAGAAAATTTACTAAAATCTTTTGAAGTAACGACGGCTTTTACGCCGTCTAACTTCTCTGCCTCTGATGTATCAATCGAAATAATTTTTGCATGTGGATGTGGGGATCTTAAAATCTTAGCATAAAGCATATCAGGTACGTAAAGATCAGCTCCATATTGAGCTTTGCCTGTAACTTTCTCTATACCATCTGGTCTAGGTGGTCTGGTTCCAATTACTTTGAATTGTTTTTCATATGTATTATCTAGTGGAGACATCTTATTAACTCCTCATTTCTTTTGCTGCATCAAGTACAGCTTTAATAATTTTATCATATCCAGTACAACGACATAAATTACCTGCAAGCCAATATCTAACTTCACTTTCTGTTGGATCTGGGTTTTTCTCTAAAAGTGATTTTGCAGCCACAAGAATTCCAGGTGTGCAAACTCCACATTGAAGCGCGGCGTGGTCTAAAAATTTTTGTTGAAGAGGGTGTAATTTTTCTCCATTTGACATGCCTTCAATAGTACTAATTTCTGAATTATCTGCTTCAGCTCCTAAAACTAGACAGGAGCACACTAACTTTCCATCTAAGGTTATACTGCAAGCACCACAATCACCTGTCCCACAGCCTTCTTTTGTTCCTGTTAAGTGTAATTTATCTCTTAGAATATCAAGAAGTGTTTCTTCAGGATCACAGAGAAACTCTATATTATCACCATTAATTTTTGTTTTAATATGGACCTGCGACATTTTTAAAACCCTGCTCTCTTATATGCTATTTTTGCTGCTCTAGATGCTAAAACCCCTGCAACTTCTGTTCTAAACTCTACAGTGCCTCTTTTGTCAGAAATTGGCTCGCAAATCTCCACACATTTCAAAGACATTTTTTTAAGTGAACTTTCATCAAGTTTAGTTCCAACAATTTCTTTTGAAGCATCTCCAACTATTTTTACAGTGGGAGCAACAGCTCCAAGAACGACTTTCGCATTTTCGCAAATTCCTTCTTTAGACATTTCTATTGCAACAGATGCAGAGACTACTGCTATATCCATTTCTGTTCTAGGTGTAAATCTTAAGTATGCATCACTTGAAAACTCAGGCCTATATGGAATGTCAACAGATACAATAAACTCACCTTTTTTTAATGATGTTTTACCTGGCGCAATAGGTATTTCTTCAACATTGCATGACCTTTCTCCTTGAGGGCCAATAATATTAACTTTAGCATTTACAGCTACTAAAGCTGGAACACTGTCGGCAGCAGGAGAGGCATTGCATAGATTACCTACCATTGTGCAACGACCTTGAATTTGTGTAGAGCCGATTAAATCCAATGCTTCAACAACGCCTGGAAGCATTTTATTAATATTTTCATGATCTTTCACTTCAGAACCTGATACAGCTGCGCCTATTCTGAAAAAACCATCAAGTTCAGTTATATTTCTAATTCCTGGAATTTTTTTTATATCAACAATTAAATCAGGTTCAATCATTCCTGATTTCATTTGAACCAAAACATCAGTGCCTCCTGCAAGAACCCTTGAAACTCCTGTTTCTTGTAGTAAAAAATTTGAAGCTTCCTCAGCACTTTTCGCAGCAACATACCTCAAAATAAAAACCTCTGATTAAATAAAAAAAATTAACTTAAGCTTACCATATATATTTAGAGTTGATAATATTTCCTTTCAACTGTATTGAAAACAAAATATTTCAATTTAATTCTTATTCAATTTTAAATTACAACAGAAAACTGACTATGAGCAGAGATTTAAGAAATTTAGCAATAATTGCACATGTTGATCATGGAAAAACTACCCTTATAGATTCTATGATGAAACAAAGTGGTGTTTTTAGGGACAATCAGTCAGTAGATGAAAGGTTAATGGATACAGGTGACCTGGAAAAGGAAAGAGGCATAACAATTTTAGCTAAGCCAACCTCAATAGACTGGAAAGGAATAACACTTAATATTATAGATACACCTGGACACGCCGACTTTGGTGGTGAAGTTGAGAGGGTTTTAAGCATGGCCGATGGTGTGATTTTATTAGTAGATGCTTCTGAAGGGCCAATGCCTCAAACAAAGTTTGTTCTAGCAAAAGCATTGAAACAGAATTTATTGCCAATTGTTGTCATTAACAAAGTTGATAAGAAAGATAGTAGAATTGATAAAGTTGTTGATGAAATATTCGATCTTTTTATTGCTTTAGAGGCAAATGATAATCAACTAGATTTTCCAATTTTATATTCGTCAGGAAGAGATGGCTGGTGTGTTCAAGATTTAAAAGATGAAAAACACAATCTTGACCCGCTATTTGAGAAAATTATTGATTGCGTTTCTAAACCGCAAAATGATCATACCAAACCCTTTGCTATGCTTGCATCTTTATTGGATTTTGATCCTTATCTGGGAAGATGTTTAATTGGCAAAGTCATTCAGGGATCAGTAAAAGTTAATGAGTATGTTAAGGCAATTAACTTAAAAAATAATAAAATTGACAGTGGAAGATTAACTAAATTACTAAGATTTCAAGGCATGAAAAAAATTCCTGTAGATGAAGTTTTTGCTGGAGATATAATTTGCATAGCAGGATTAAATCAAGCCTCTGTATCTGATACAATTTGTAATGAAATTGTTGAAAAAGCTATTCTTTCAACACCCATAGACCCGCCCTCAATGGCTGTAACTATAACAGTCAACGATTCAGAATTTGCTGGAACAGAAGGGAAAAAAGTAACCTCCACACTAATTAGGACTAGATTATTAGCCGAAGCAGAAACGAACGTAGCAGTCACATTCTCTGAAAATGAAAAAAAAGATGCTTTTGAAATTGGTGGCAGAGGTGAACTTCAATTAGGTGTTTTAATAGAAACCATGAGAAGAGAAGGGTATGAAATAAATGTATCTCGTCCCAGAGTTTTATTCAAAAAAAATAGCAAAGGTGAGAAATTAGAACCATTTGAAGAAGTGACAATTGATCTTGATAATGAGTTTTCTAGTACAGTAATCGATAGTATGAATCAAAGGAAATCCGAATTGAGAGAGATGAAATCAGGAGGAATAGGGAAAACAAGGTTGATTTTTAAAGCCCCCTCAAGAGGCTTAATAGGTTATCAAAGTCAATTTTTAACAGAAACCAAAGGGACAGGGGTCTTAAATAGAGTGTTCGATGATTATGACAATTATAAGGGAGAAATAAAAGGCAGAAGAAATGGTGTTTTAATAGCTACTGAAAAAGGTGAGGCTGTCTCATTTGCTTTATTTAATCTTCAAAGCAGGGGCGCAATGTTTATTGACCCTAAAACTAAAGTATATAAGGGGATGATTGTTGGTGAACATAATCGAGATAACGATCTAGAAGTTAATGTTTTAAAAGGAAAAAAATTAACAAATGTAAGAGCCTCTGGTTCAGATCAGGCAATTATTTTAACACCACCTCGTAAGATGACTTTAGAGCAAATGATGGCTTACATGGCTGATGATGAACTGCTTGAGGTAACGCCAATGAATTTGCGTTTAAGGAAGAAAATTTTATTATCACATTTACGCAAACGAGCCTCATAGATGATTGAAACAGCTGTATTATTAAGTCTATGGGCATTTATAATACTAATGGTAGGGACCCCTGGTCCGGCAAATCTGCTAGCTATGTCTGTTGGTGCAAGATATGGATTTTTAAAATGTGTATCTTTTAATATTGGTCTAACTCTTGGTAAAGTATTTCTTAATTTGGCCATGGGTTTTGGTTTGGGTGTATTACTCGTAAATTTTACTACTTTTCAAGCCGTAATTAAATTTACTGGGGCTGCATATATGATCTATCTAGCTCTTAAATCTTGGAATGTTAATCTTCAACAAAGTGAAGAAAAACCAAAAGTAAATTGGAAGCAAGGTATTCTTGTTCACCCTCTTAATCCAAAGGCTTGGGTAATGACACTTATAGCATGGACCGAATTTGGCCCACAGCTAGGAAGCTTTACAATACAATTAATTGTAATAGTAACTAGTTTTGCAGTTGTTCAGATATTTGTACATAATTTTTGGAGTTTTTTAGGTGCAGTTCTTAGTCGTACTTTGCCTAATAGTATAATCTTGAGTAGATCATTAATTTTACTAACAATTGTTGTTATTATTTGGGCTGTATTAATTTAAATACATTCTTATTTTTTTTTATAATAACCTACGATATCTCCTTCGGTTGTAACTCCTAAACCATTAATAGTTCTGTTAACATAATTGAAATAGCATATGATTTGATTGGCCTCCAAGATTTCGCCGTCTGAAACATTATTTTTTTTTAGTTCTTGAACATCCTCCTCTCTCATCTCTGAAGGATTTTTTGTAAGCTTTTCAGAATATTTTAAAATAGCTAATTCTTTGCCAGTAAATACTTCTTCAGGTTTTTTCTTATCAAGAGCCTTTTTAATTGCATCGCTTTTTTCAGTATTATCTATTAAATGGCTTGCATTCTTCCAATGATTGGCAAGAGAATAAGTACAGTTATTTAAAATAGAAACGTATGAACTAATAGTTTCTTGAAACCATTTTGGTATAGTGTTTGTTTCATCATGAAGTACGGATTTGTATAAAACAATATGCCCCTTCATAGTGCTTGGTCTTAGAGAGTGGACTCTCATAACATTATCAACTGTTCCATGAGGTGTTCTGGCTAAATTAAAGACCTCTTTAAGTTCTTGTTTCGCCTCATGATCCTCAATCATTTTTATCCATGCTGACATATAATCTCCATTAGAAGGTAAAAAAAAGGGCACAAAATTGCGCCCTTTTAATTAGATTTAAGAATTAATTATAAACCATGTTTCTTGGCAAGTTCATCGAAGAAACCTCTGGCTTTTTTAATTTTAACCCAGTGATCTACGAAATTAATCCAAACTTGATCTGCTTGAGGCATAAGCATTGCAAGTGGAGTCGGGTTTCTTGGTGCTGCTGGTATTTCTCTGATATTTGGATATTTTGAAAGAAGTGTTGACCCTTCTACATTTGAAGTTATGAAAACATCAGATCTTCCAGCTAAGACCTCTTGATACCCTCTTGCAGGTGCTTCAATTAATGTTAAATCAGAATTTGGAAACCAATTTTTAGATAATGTTTCAAATGTTGTTCCAAGTGTAGTAGCTGTTTTAACCCCAGCTTTGTTGATCGAATCCCAACCATCAAAGCGAGAAATTTTATCCTCTGTAGTAAAAGCTTTTATTACTACAGACATATATGTATCTGAGTATCCAGCTGCTTTCATTCTTTTTGCTTGGATAGATGCTGATCCAGTTATATCGTAATTACCTGCTACTATTCCGTTAACTAGTGTTTTCCAATCAGTAGGTACAAACTCTATTTCAACATCCATATCTTTTGCTAGTTCTTTTAAAACATCGATATCAAAACCCTCATATTCATTTGTTGCAGTATCCCGCTTACTAAAAGGTGGAAAATCACCTGTGGTACCTGCTTTTAAAACACCTGAGCTAAGTATTTTATTTAATGTTGATTCTGCTGATGCTATCCCATTTAATGAAAGCATCATAGCTAATGACAAAGCTATTAATTTTATTATCCTCATTTATTTCTCTCCTAAAATTTTAATTTAATTATTTTGTTTTATCTAAAATATTTTTATAACCATTATTACCGTATTTTATAAATCTAGCAACACGCCCAATCGTCGTTGTGCTCACTCCAGTTTGGCTTGCAATTTCCCTGTAAGATTTTTTAGTATCTAATAGTCGAGCAATAAGCCATCTTGAAGAAAACTCCTCTAATTCTGAAGGCGTGCACAAATCATGAAAAAAGTTTTTGCACTCTTCAACATTTTCAATTCTTAAGATTGCTTCATAAAGTGCTGTTTCATCATTTGACATAAATAATTGGTAAATAATTGTTAATGTGTTAATATATTAACACATTAATACTGTTTGTAAATACTTTATATTTCTTTGTGTCTATCTATATTTGAAATTTTGAATTAAGTTAGTTTGATACAAAAATAAAAAATTATTTAATGTGAAAGCAAAAAATGACTACAGCAATAGAGATAAAAAATGTAAGCAAATGGTTTGGGGATTTTAAGGCGCTAGATGATGTTAGTCTTACAACTTCTCAGGGTGAAAAAGTGGTTATCTGTGGACCTTCAGGTTCAGGAAAATCAACACTTGTAAGATGTATTAACAGGTTGGAAATTCACCAAAAGGGTACAATTAAAGTTCGTGGAATTGAATTAACAGATCATGATTCGTCTGTTTCTGAAATTCGATCTGAGGTAGGAATGGTTTTTCAACAGTTCAATTTGTTTCCTCATTTAACAGTTCTTCAAAATTTGACTCTTGGTCCAACTAAAGCATTGGGTCTTTCACAGAAAGATGCTAACGAAAGAGCTTTTAAATTGCTTGAAAGGGTAAGAATACCTGAGCAAGCAAATAAAAAGCCAGGTCATTTATCTGGAGGGCAACAACAAAGAGTTGCAATTGCTAGATCATTATGTATGGAACCAAAAATTATGCTTTTTGATGAACCAACATCAGCACTTGATCCTGAGATGATTTCTGAAGTTTTGGATGTAATAGTCGATTTGGCAAATGAGGGTATGACTATGGTAGTTGTTACACACGAAATGGGGTTTGCACGAAAAGTAGCAGACAGAATGGTTTTTATGGATGAAGGCAAGATAATTGAAATGGGAAAACCAAAAGATTTTTTTGATTCACCAAAAACTGAAAGATGTAAACTATTTTTGAACCAAATTTTACAACATTAAAAGTAAGCACTATGAAAAAACATTTTTTAATTTTAGTATTTTTATTAATATTCTTGTCAGGTTGTTCTTCTCAACCAGGTGCGTGGGGTTGGTATGTAATAGATCCTACAACTAAAGGTGGTTACAACAATGTTATGTTTCTTTTAAGTGGATTTTCTGCCACTATTCAACTTTCCCTCTTAGCAGCATTTTTCTCTATTATTTTAGGGCTTGTTGTGGCTTTGCCAGGCATGTCAAGTAACTATTGGGTTAGATTGCCAAGTCGAACATATATTGAATTTATACGTGCAGTTCCGCTTCTGCCAATGATGTTTTGGATTTTTTATGGATTACCGGTTATTCTTAAATCTATGGGTCTAAATATTCCTATAGATCCATTTTGGGGTGCAGTAGTAACTTTAGCTATTTCAGATAGTGCATTCACTGCAGAAATTTATAGAGCTGGGATACAATCAATTCACAAAGGTCAAAGAGAAGCTGCACAGACTATAGGTTTAACCTCATTCCAGACAATGCGATATGTTATTTTACCCCAAGCTATAAAAAGAATTCTCCCTCCTTTAGCTAATCAATTTATTTATATTGTAAAAATGTCAGCTTTTGCTTCTGTTATTGGAATGCAGGAATTAATGAGAAGGGCGAATGAAGTTGTGGTCAGTGAATATAGACCCTTAGAGGTATACACTTTTTTAATTTTTGAATATTTGATTTTGGTTCTAATAATAAGTCAGGCAGTAAGGTGGCTTGAGAGAAAAATGGGATCAGATGAGAGTAGAGGATAAAAGAATTATAAATTTAATTTTTTAAAAACTTTATATGTCATACAAGAAATAAACATTAGTCTTTATCAATTTTTCAATTAAAATGCTGATAATTGATAATTTTAATACTAAAGGGAAATTATGGACTGGAAATCATTCTTATCAGATACAAAGAAGAGTTTTGCAAATCTTAATAAAAATATTCCTGAAACTTTCAATGGTTTTAACCATATGGGAAAAGAGGCGAAGAAGGATGGCGAACTTAGTGAAAAAACAAAAGAATTTATTGCTTTAGGAATTGCGATTGCTACTAGGTGCGAAAGTTGTATTGCTTTCCATGTTGCTTCATTAGTTCGGTTGGGCGCTACAAAAGGTGAGCTCGTTGAAGCTTTAAGTATGGCCTCTTATATGGGTGGAGGTCCTTCAATTACTTATAGTGCTAAGGCATTAGAGGCTTATGAACAATTTACAACTAAATGAATTTAAAAAAATAAATAACATATGTCAAAATTAGAAGTTAAAAATTTAGATATTGAAAAAGTACCAGTTATAGATATTACAAAGTTATGTGATGGAACGGATCCAATATCAGTATCCAAAGAGCTTCATAAAGCCAGTACTAGGCTTGGTTTTATTTACATTAAAGGGCATGGCATTCCAGAAAATGTAATCAAATCTTTAAGAGATGAAGGATTACAATTTTTTAGAAGTAATGAAACGAAAAAATTTGAAGTTAAAATATCTGACAAACATAGAGGATGGCTTGGCTATGGCGGGGCTAAAATGCAAGATAAGGCTAAATCAGATTTAAAAGAGAGTTTTCTATGGGGTTGCGAATACGAAAAAGAACATTTAATTGATAACCATCCCCTCAGAGGCATTAATATTTGGCCTGAATTTCAACCTAATTTAGAAACTGCAGCAATGAAATATTTTAATTATGCTGATAAGCTTGCAAGAAATTTGATGCGTGGTTTTGCACTAGGACTAGATTTAGAAAGTAACTTTTTTTTGAAAACTTGTGACAACCCTCTAAGCAGGGCTTCATTAGTATATTACCCAAATCAACCTTCAGAAATGGGAGATGATCAATACGGTGTAAGTGCTCATACAGATTTTGGTGTATTAACTGTTTTATGCCAAGATGATGTTGGGGGTTTGCAAATTCAAGATATTAATGGTGAATGGTTTCATGCGCCTCCAATAAAGGACACAATTATTGTTAATGTCGCAGATTTACTTTCAAGATGGACCGCCGGAGAGTATAAATCAACGCCTCACCGAGTTGTAAATAATTCTGGTCTTGAGAGATTGTCAATTGTTTTAGCTTTTGATCCAAATCCAGAAACAATGATTGATCCAAAAGATATATTTGGAAAAAACTTTCAGGCAAATGAAGAACCAATCACTTGTGGTGATTATCTTGTCTGGAGGTTTGGTAAAGCTTTTTCTTATAGAAAATAATAAAATGACTAGCTCTCAAAATTTAGAAAAAGGAGCTCATAATTTATTAAAAAATTGTGCTAATTTATTAACTGATCAGAAGCTTATAATTATTTCAGAGGACCCTTCTTTAGGTTGGTATAGTAGTGATATTACACACTATATAAAAAAAGCTGCAACTGAAATGGGCATTAAAACTTCAATACTTGAGGTTGGAGAACCTCAAAATGATTCAAAAAGTAAATTGACTGACATAATTGAAGATTTTGATTGTGTATTATTTTTTGCTAGAATTGGTGATCAAGATAGATTTGAAAAGTCTCATTTTAAAACCAAAAGGGTCATGTCATATGTTCGTAATTTAGAAAATTTAGGATCAACTTTTGGTCATACACATCATCATTCTCTAATAGAGTTAAAAAAAGCTATTAATTCAATATTTTCTAATGGTGGGCTTGTAAAAATTAATTGTCCTTTAGGAACTAGTGTTGAGGGAAATTTACCACAAACGATTATAGATGAAAGCTCAGATGTTGGTGTTTTGCGTTTTCCAATGCTTGTGCCAACACCTGTAAGTGCTAAAAAATTCTCTGGTAAAGTTGTTTTAACTAAATACTTAACTCCAAGTGGGTCTAAAGTGTATGAGCCAGCAAGCTTAGCTCTAAAGAGTAATATTTTTACCATTATTAAAGATGGAAAAATTGAGGGTTTTGAAGGTGATAATGAAACGATAAAAAATGTAGAGAAACATTATCATAAAATCTCTAAGATGTTTAACATTAGTAAAAATATTGTTGATTCTTGGCACGCTGGTATTCATCCAGGGACCTATTATAATAAATCTATAGAAGAAAATCCGGATAGGTGGTCAAATACAATTTTTGGGAGTCCTAAGTATTTACATTTTCATACATGTGGTGATTATCCACCTGGTGAAATTTGTTGGATGATTGAAAATCCAAGTATTACTATTCAAGATATTCCTCTTTGGGAAAACGGTAACTTGATGCTTAAAAACTTTAAAGAAACAAGGTATTTATTAGAAAAATGGGTTGATTTAAAAAAACTTTTTGTTAACTAAAAGTTAAATACTTTAGGAGATTAGAATTGATTATTGATGAACAAAAATTAGATAAACTAGCTGAATTAGCAATCAAAACTGGTGTTGCGCTTCAAAGTGGGCAGGACCTTTTATTGACAGCGCCCATTGAAGCTTTGCCTCTAGTTAGAAGAATTGCTGTTCATGCTTACAAAGAAGGAGCTAATATTGTAACGCCTCTTTTCTCCGATCCAGAAATAACACTTTCTAGGTTCAATCATGCTTCAAATGAATCATTTGATAAAGCACCAAGCTGGCTTTTCAACGGTATGGGTGAAGCATTTGACAATAATACCGCAAGATTGGCTGTGGTTGGTGAAGATCCACTTTTGCTATCTAATCAAGATCCAGATAAGGTCAGCAGAGCAAATAAAGCAACATCTGTTGCATATAAACCTGCTCGTGAAAGAATTACAAGGTTTGATATAAATTGGAATATAATATCTTGGCCGGGTCAAGCTTGGGCTAATCAGATGTTTCCTGATCTTAACTCTGAAGAAGCACAAAAAAAATTGGCAAATGCAATTTTTAAAGCCTCTAGAGTTGATACAGAAAACCCCATTGAAGAATGGAAAAAGCATAATGCAAATTTAAGAAAATGGTCAGATTGGTTGAACAATATGGATTTTGCCTATCTTCATTTTAATGGACCAGGGACAAATCTTAAAGTTGGTTTAGCTGAAGGCCATGAATGGATGGGTGGAGCATCAATGGCTCAAAATGGTATTGTGTGCAATCCAAACATACCATCTGAAGAAGTTTTTACAACGCCTCACTGCTTAAAAGTAGATGGTGAAGTAAGTGCTACAAAGCCACTTTCACATCAAGGAAGTCTTATAGAGAATATAAAAGTTAAATTTGAAGGTGGAAAAATTATACAAGCAAATGCAACTAAAGGAGAAAAAGTATTATTAAAGGTTTTGGATTCTGATGAGGGTGCAAGACGTTTAGGTGAAGTTGCATTGGTACCAGATAATTCTCCAATATCCCAAACTGGTTTGCTTTTTTATAATACACTGTTTGATGAAAATGCAGCATGTCATATTGCTCTTGGACAATGTTATACAAAATGTTTTAAAAATCAGAATTTAACCAAGGAAGAAATATCTTCCCAAGGTGGTAATTCAAGTATGATACATATTGATTGGATGATTGGTTCTAATCAAATTGATATTGACGGTATAAAACAAAATGGGGATATTACGCCAATTTTTAGAAAAGGAAAATGGGCACAAAAATTTAAATAAACTCTTTTTCTATTAGATACTTTTTCAAAAATATTAAAAGATCACGAATAAAGTTATAAAAAAGTTGCAGGGTTCAGCATAAAAGAATTAAATAATCAAATGTATTATACAGAACTTTAGCTTGGCTTTGGTATGGACAAAATTCAGACTTATTGGAAGGAATCGTTTCTTGAATTAGTTCAATTATGCAAAATCAAAAAAGATGAAAAAATTATTGTACTCACAGAAACTATTAGTAGAAAAATTAATTTTCAATTACTTGAAGCTGCATTAAAGCAGAGTGATCTTACTTTTACTCATATTGATATTCCAACAAAACCTTATAAATTAGAGCCTATTATTAAATCAACAGGCGCCTCTAACATTTTAGATGGTGAAAACCAATTTATCAGTAAGCTTAAAAAGAGTGATATAATTTTTGACCTTTCCAAAGAAGGTTTAATGCACTCAAAGCAAACAAAAGAAATATTGTCAAATGGAACTCGGATAATGACCATTTCTGATGAGCACCCAGAAATTTTGTCAAGATTAAAGCCAGAAAAAAAATTGAAAAATTTAGTAAAAGACGCTGTATCCAAATGTCGAAATGCCTCCTACATGAGAATTACTTCTGATGCAGGTACTGATTTGAAAATAAATATGAAGAAAACAAATACTGTAGGAGTGTGGGGTTGGACGGACAGACCTGGTACTCTAGCCCATTGGCCAGGTGGGCTAGTTGTGAGTTTTCCAAACTCTTCTTGTGTTAATGGGAGATTAGTTTTTCAATCTGGGGATATTAATCTAACATTTAAAAAATATTTTGATACAGAGGTTAGTTTTGATATTGAAAATGATTTTATTACAAAAATTTCAGGAAATGGCTCAGACAAAAAATTAATTGAGAAATATTTAAATAGTTTTGGAGATAAAAATGCTTATGCAACTAGTCATGTTGGTTGGGGATTGAATAATAAGTCAAGATATGAAGCTCTTACTATGTATGATAAATCTGATCTCAATGGAACTGAGTTAAGAGCATTGTCTGGTTGTTTTTTATATTCAATT
This sequence comes from uncultured SAR116 cluster alpha proteobacterium, assembly GCA_902612965.1. Classification (GTDB taxonomy): domain Bacteria; phylum Pseudomonadota; class Alphaproteobacteria; order Puniceispirillales. The sequence goes on from CACMFN010000001.1 coordinate 191,402, forward strand.
GGAGCGAATGAGTTCGCCAACAGATATACCGATGGTCATTTTGATTTACCAATGATGGATTGTACAATCTACTTAGATGATGAAATGGTTGTAAATAAAGGTGAGGTCATTTAAGTGCCTACAACAGGCAAAATTATTTATTCTGATGAAGGTAGTTCACCTGAATGTATTTTATGTTTGCACGGCATTGGTGGTGATGAAAAAAGTTTTGAACCTCAAATAAAAGAGCTTTCAAAAATTTTTAGAGTAATTTCTTGGAATATGCCTGGTTATAATGGTTCTGTAATACTTGAGGATTATACTTTTAAAAACTTATGCTTAACATTGGATGAGTTTCTATCAGACTTAAATATTAAAAATGTAACTCTTATAGGACAGTCAATAGGAGGAATGTTAGCCCAGGAATTTTATTTTAGAAACTCATCAAAAGTAAAAGCTTTGGTACTAATTGCAACAACTTCTGCTTTTGGAGGAAAAGATGAAACTTTTAGAAAAAAATTTTTGGAAAAGAGACTCAAGCCGATTTTGGAAGGCAAAAGAATTAAAGAGTTAGCAAAATCTTTTGTACCCTCTATATTATCTTCCTCAGCATCTCAAAATGTAGTTGAACACGCCATTAAATCTATGGAAAAAGTTCCTGAGGAAACATATAAAAAGGTATTAGAGTGTTTAGTAACATTTAATAGATACGATGAATTTCCATTAATAAAAATTCCATGTTGCCTTATAGCAGGATCGGAAGACAATAATTCACCAAGCAAAACAATGCTTAAAATGTCAAAAAAATTAAGTGCAAGTGAATTCTATAATATTGAGAATACTGGCCATTTAGTCAACCTTGAAGCTCCTGAAAAAACAAATAATATTATAATAGATTTTTTGAAAAGAATTAAATAGTTTAGACAATATGTATAATGATCAACCAATATTTGAGCCCTCAGAGTGGAAACTGACAAAACAACAAGAAGGGCTTTGTCTCGAAACTAGACAAATTGCTTCATCAAAATTTGTTGACAGAGCAGTGAAATATGATTTAGAGGCCTCTTTTCCCACAGAAAATTACAAAGATCTACATGAAAGTAATCTCATGGGTATTTGCATACCTAAAAAATATGGTGGTCGTGATGCGGATCTAAAAACATACATGTTAGCAGCCTCAGAAATTGGCCGATACTGTGGGGCAACGGCATTAACATTCAATATGCATGTTAGCTCTTGTTTATGGACTGGATACCTTGCAGATAATCTTGACATGGATGATGAAAAAAGAAATGAGCATAATAACCTTAGAGCTATGCATTATGAAAGAATTTTAAAAAAAGGTTCTATTTATGCCCAGCCTTTCTCTGAAGGAAATGCTTCTGCTGCTGGAAAATCAGCTTTTGGTACAACTGCACTAAGAACTGATAAAGGTTGGATTATAAATGGGAAAAAAATATTTGCATCACTCTCTGGTCATGCAAATTATTATGGTGTTTTGTGCACAGAATTATTTTCTGAGAATTCACCACCTTCAAGAGCAAATACTATGTACGTTGCAATACCTTCATCGCAGGAAGGGGTAAGGGTAGAAGGAGAATGGGATCCTCTTGGGATGCGAGGTACAGTTTCAAGAACATTAATTTTTGAAAATGTTTTTATACCATTTGATGAGCAACTTATGCCTCGAGGTATTTATTATAATGCAGCAAAGCAGTGGCCACATATGTTTATGACGCTAACGCCAAGTTATGTTGGTCTTGCGCAAGCTTGTTATGATTTTACTGTACGTTATTTAAGAGGTGAACAACCCGGCATGCCTCCTATAAAAAGAAGAATGTATGCAACTAAACAGTTAACAGTTGCTCAGATGAAAATCATTCTTGAGCAAACTAAGGCTATTTGGTTTCAATCAATCTCAGAAGCAAAACCAAATCCTTCCAAGGATCAAATAATGAGAGCATGGTCAGCCCAGTATTCAGTTATGGAGAACGTTAATGAGATTGCACGTTTGGCTATTAGGACATGTGGTGGTCAATCAATGTTAAAATCTCAACCACTAGAGCGTTTTTATCGTGATAGTAGATGTGGAGCTCTTATGTTACCGTGGACCGCGGAACTTTGCTTAGACATGATAGGCAAGGGCGCTCTATATGAGCATGGTGAAAGTGATGAAAATTGATGATTGGTTGGAAAAGAAATCAATAGAAAAAGATGCTATTATTTTCAAAGATCAACACTGGACATTTTCGCATTTAAATAAATTAATAACCAAAACATCTTTATTTCTTCAAAACGAGTGCCAACTCAAAGTCGGCGATAGATTTTGTTATTATGGTACTAATAACCCAGAACAAATAGTTCTACTTTTTGCTGCATCAAAAATTGGTGCAATTATGTTCCCAATTAATTGGAGATTAGCCAATCCAGAAATTGAATATTTGATAAATCATTCAAACCCTAATGTGATTTTTTTTGATACTAAATTTGGGGATAAAATTTCTCAGATACATATTCCAAGAAGTATTAAAACCATCGCAGTAGATAATTCAGAAATTAATAAAAAAAGCTTAGAAGCTAGAAGATTGTCTTGTAATGGAAGAATTAAAAAAACGATAAAAAATAATTTGCCATTATTGTTAGTTTATACATCTGGTACTACAGGGAAACCAAAAGGAGCTCTTTTGGGACAGAAAGCTATAATCAGTAATGCCAAAATGAGCCATGATGCACATTCATTGAAATCTTCTGATAAGGTATTAATTTCACTTCCATTATTCCATGTGGGTGGAATCAATATTCTTTTTCTACCAGCCCTTTTAAAAAATGCAACAGTTGTCCTACAGGAAAGGTTTGAACCAGATCAAGCCCTAGAAATTATAAGAAAATTTAAAATTACTAAAATGATAACAGTCCCTACAATATTAGACCAAATGATTAAAAGTAGATTTTGGATTAAGGCTAACTATAAATATTTGCAAGTTATATCAATTGGTTCTACGAATGTACCTAAATATTTATTAAAAAAACTTCATTCCATAAAAATACCTGTAATTCAAATATATGGTGCAACGGAGACAGGGCCTTTAGCAATTTATCAAAAAGTTGAGGATGCTTTTACGACTGAAGGGTCTATAGGAAAGGCCGGTTCGCTTTGTAAGATAAAATTAGTTGATGAAGATTTTAATGAGGTTTCAATTGGCCAACCTGGTCAAATACTTGTTAAAGGGGAAAATATACTTGAATGCTATTGGAATGACGAAACTGCTTCTAATGAGAGTATTAAAGATGGTTGGTTTTTTTCAGGAGACATAGCTAAGATTGATGAAGATGGTAATTACTGGTTTATTGATAGAATTAAGAATGTAATAATATCTGGGGGTGAAAATATTTATCCAGCTGAATTAGAGGTTCTATTGTCAAACAATACAGATTTAGTTGAATACTCTATTGTTGGCAAACATGATGTTAAATGGGGAGAAGTTCCCGTAATTGTTGCGGTAAAAAAAAATAAGTCTGTTACCTCGGATCAAATATTATATTTGTTTAATGAAAAAGTTGCTAAATATAAAATTCCGAAAGAAGTTATTTTTGTAAATAATATACCAAAAAATGCATTAGGAAAAATTGAGATTGATAAAGTTAAACAATTAGTAAACTAATTATTCTATTTTCCTAATAATTTATTTTTCAAAACTGACCAGATTACTGGTATTTTAGATCTAAATTTGAATGATATTGGAATACCAAAATCACCTTGTAATGATGCATGGTACCTTCTTTCGATCCACCTATTCATCTTTTTATCAAAATACCAAACTATAGTACAAGCAAATGTCCAGACATGAAGTGGATTACCACTTTTTTCAATCATATGCTGGGTACCTCTTACTTCGGACCATGCTAAAGTATTATCTTTTGAATTCTCACCGTTATATCTATCAATATTTAGCCATACTGAAAGGCCTGAGTTAGAGGCTTGATTAATTGCATTACTGTAAAATTTTTCCCAATCTTTAATATTGTCCATCACTACAGTCTTGCCATTAAATGGATCAAAATCTACAGTACCCCATATATCGTTTATGTTGGATCTAAACCTTGGATAATCATATGCCTCAACAGAATCGAACAGTTCTATACATTCTTTTAAAAGAGGTTCACTCCTGTTAATATCTTTTGATAGTTTAACAAATTTGGTTTCCATACAAATTAGATATTGTTAAATTGAAGTATTTCAACTCAAAACATCATTGATGGTAGAAAGAGTGCTATAGCAGGAAATAATACAATGATTGCGAGCCTAACTATATCAACCATCCAAAAAGGTGTAACACCGTAAAAAATTGTTCCTACTGAAACATTTTTCACCACTCCCTTTAAAACAAAAACATTTAGGCCTATTGGAGGGGTTATAAGACTAATTTCAGTTACTACAACTACCAATATACCAAACCAAATCAATACAAGATCTGGTCCCAATCCAAGTTCAGGTGCAAGGTTTTTTACCAATGGTACAAAAATAGGAACTGTCAAAAGTATCATTGACATTGATTCAAAGACACAGCCTAACAAGATATATATTAGCAATATTATGCCAATTACAGCCATTGCTGATAGATCAAAAGAATTAATAATTCCTAGCAATGCGTCAGGTAAACCAGCCCTATTTAAAAAATTTGAAAACATTGTTGCACCAAATAATAATGCAAATAGTTTAGCGGCTAGAACAGATGCTTCTCTTAAAACATTAAAATATTCACTTATTTTCAGATTACCGCTGGAAATAGCTATTATTAATGCTCCAGCAGCACCCATACCAGCTGCTTCAGTAGCAGAGAAAAGACCAATGTAAATTCCTCCAATGACGAAAATAAATAAAGTTAAAGTTGTCCATACATTCTTAAGTGCTAAAAGTCTTTCAGGCCAGTTTGTTTTTTCACCTGCTGGACCTAAAGAAGGGTTTCTAGAAACAACAAAAAAAACTGCTAAAGTATAAAATAAAATACCCAACATTCCTGGTAGGAAACCTGCCATAAAAAGCTTGCCAATTGATTGTTCAGTTAATAAACCATAAATGACTAGGATAACACTTGGTGGAATAAGTATGCCCAGGGTGCCGCCTGCAGCAATTGAAGCTGTAGCCAGTGAATCTGCGTACTTATATCTTCGCATTTCTGGCATTGCAACCTTAGACATTGTTGCGGCAGTTGCTATTGATGAACCCGAAATTGCAGAAAACATTCCACAAGCAACGACTGTAGACATTGCAAGTCCGCCTTTTTTATCTCCTAAAAAAGCATATGCTGCTCTATATAGTTGCTTTGCCATACCGCCTTTTTCTACAAGAAGTCCCATCAAAATAAATAATGGCAAAACAGAGAGTGAATAACTTTGGCCGAGGTCCATTACTAGCCTACCAATGTTTGAAATGGCAGCTCTGTAATTTGTTAATTCTCCAAAACCAATTACGCCAACCAAACCCATCGATAATGCAAGGGGAAACCTTAGGAAAGCTAGTACTAAGATAGCCGCAAAGCCTATGAAAGAAATTGTTAAAGGCCCCATTTAACTTATTTCCTCATTTTCCTCATTTGGCTCCGCACTTGAACCAGGTTTCAATAACACAAAAAAGAATTTTAAATAAATCATGAAAACTGTAAAATAAATAGAAACAGCAATATATGTATCCAAATAAACTTTTGGTAAAAACTCGCTATTTTCCCTAGCAAGAAAAGATGGTGCAATTATATATTCATAAGTATCCCCATCTTCTAAAGATCTCATAGCGAGACTAAAGGTCTTATCTCCAATAATCCATAAAGAATATCCACCAATGGCTAGAAAGAGTAATCCTAAAAACCATCCTATATAGCCTCTTTTAAAAATTGGAAATAAATCAACTATAATATGTTCATTTTTAAAAAACATGTAGGGAAGAGAAAAGAAAATTACACCAGCCATACTGACTTGTATTATTTCGGCGCCAGCATAAAGTGGTGAATTAAAAAAATATCTTCCTATGACATCAACGCAAGTTACAAGAACTATCCATAGTAAAACGATTCCAGCTAATAAAGCAATAAAACGGCTAACTTCTAAAGCTAGCCGTTCTAAGTAGTTTAAAAATTCATTCATAATTCAATAATGAATTTTTAGTTTCCTGATAACATATTTTCGACTTTAACTTCTTCCTTAAAATATGCTAACGCAGCACTTGCATCGACGCCAACTGCATTAATTTTGCCTATAACATCATCAATGACAGGACCCATTTTTGCTTTAAAATATTGTCTTTCATCATTGTTAGCTACAGTAAGCTCGTGGTTATATTCAGCTGCAGAAGCTTTGCCAACTTCATCAGCTTGATCCCAGTAGTTGCCAATTGTTCTAGATAATGAAACACCACGCATGTCATCAATACATTTTTTGTGAGCAGCTGATAAATCATTGTAACTATCGTTATTCATGATTACAGCGAAAGCAGTAGTATACATTCCATCAGGATTATGTAAGGAATATTTTGCTAATTCGGCAATTTTGAAAGCATGCATTGTTTCGAATGGGAACATAACCCCATCAGCAACACCACCTGAAATTATTTCGTAAACTTTTGGTGCTGGTGCATTTACGCCTGCAATCCCAAGAGCTGTTCCAATAGCATTTGCAACACCACCACCAACTCTCATCTTTACACCTTCAAGTTCTTTATAAGAAGTTACTTTTTTAACAGTGTTAGCCATGCCTGGTCCATGGGTAAAATTAGCAAGAATTTGAACGCCTTTAGCTTCACCTGCTGCTTCTAGATATTTCTCATATGTTTTTTGGAAAGCTACAGACTTTTCTTGAGCATTTCCAGGAATAAGTGGTAACTCTGCAATCATAGTTGTTACGAATTTACCTGGTGTATAACCGTAAACTATCCACGTCATATCGGCCACACCATCTCTAATTGAGTCATATAGTGCTGGTGGAGGAGCTAATCCATATTCAACTTTAAGCCCTAATGTGCCACCTGAACAACTCATGAGTTCTTTATTCATCCAAGGGAAAACGTTTTCATTTTGAGTATGAAATGGCGCTGCCCAAGATGCAACTGTCAGTGTTTTATGCCCATCAGCAATAGCACTAACGGATAATAGTGTTGAAATTATAGAAACACTAATCCCATATAATAGTTTTTTCATTATTTTCTCCCGCAATAATTTAATATTTACTTATAAAGTAACCAATTATTATTAATCAACTAACTTTTAACATATTTGTTTAAAAATCTAATAAATTCTTAAAAAAGTTGGTTTAGTTACGATTATTGTTTCCACTTTTCATCTAAAGAATCTAATAAACGCCAAAAAGCGGGCCACTCCGGATGTCTAACTTTTGCGCCAGCTTGTGCGCTTCCACCCTCAAATTGTTCTCTTGTATGTTTGAGAACATTATCAGATATTATGCTTATTTCAGCATTTGACGCCATTAGTTTTAATTGAACTTCTGCATTTCTTATAAAATGTTGGTGCCTAATAAATGCCCATGCGGCAGTTGGTCCTGCAGTAATCAATCCATGATTTCTCATAAGAAGTGTATGTTTTTCATTTCCAATTGCATTAATTAATTTTCCTTTTTCTTCATCATTAAGAACTATCCCATTAAACTCGTGATAACCAACTCTCTCATATAGTTGACAACCTTCTTGGGTTAAAGGAATTAATTTACTTTTTGAAGCTGCTAAAGTTTGGCTATTTACTTCATGTGAATGCATTACACAGTGAAGATCCTTTGGCCGAGCTTGGTGAATTGCTGAATGAATTATAAAACCAGCTTTATTAATAGGAAAATCGTCATCACTTAATTTATTTCCATCTAAATCAACCAAAACTAAATTTGATGCACAAATTTCATTATAATTTAAACCAAAACCATTAATTAAGAAGGTATCAGTATCCGGCACACGCAATGTTATATGATTGTAAACAGTACTGGTCCAACCGTAATAATCTGTCAGGCGATAACAAGCTGCTAAATTCACCCTTGCTTCCCATTCTTGTTTAGAGTATTTGCTCGGTTTTTTTGGGTATTCAATTTCTAGGTTTGGCATTTCAAAACTCTTAAGGTTGTTTCATATTAAATATATAAAAAAAATTTAAATAAATATATTCCATAATAATGTATCATTTAGTGATACAGTTGTTAATTGAATGGTTAATTTATTTTTGAAATGCTCTATTTTTAGTAAAAGAATTTATTAGGGTCACATAATGATAATTTTAGGATTAGGGTACATAACTATTAAATCAGACAAGTTAGATGATTGGACTGAATTTAGTAGTGCTTATCTTGGAATGCAATTAGTTGACAAAACATCCTCTACTGCAGTTTTAAGAATGGACGAAAGAAAGCAGAGATTTGTTGTAACAAATGAAACAGCTGCATCAAATATTTTTGGTTGGGAAGTAAATGATAGGCAAAGTTTAGATATTTTATCAGGCCGACTTGATAAAGCAGAAATTAAGGTAACAAGAGAGCCTAAATCAATAGCAGACCAAAGATTTGTTTCAGAAGTAATAAGTTTTATGGATCCTTCTGGAAATAAACATGAAGCCTTTTATGGTCCAGAATTAAGTAATGATAAATTTAAACCTGGAAGGCCAATCTCAGGATTTCGAACTGGCACTTTAGGAATGGGTCATATTGTATTAAATGTAGAAAAGCTTGAGAATACTCAGTGGTTTTTTCAAGATGTTCTTGGTTTCAAGCTTAGTGATTACATGCTGAGGCCATTTAAAGCATACTTTTTTCATACAAACCAAAGACATCATAGTATCGCTCTTATTGAGACAGGACAAAATAAAATTCATCATTTGATGGTTGAGTTATATAGTTTGGATGACGTTGGTCAATGTTATGACATAGCATTATCAAAAGAAAACAGAATTGGAACTACATTTGGACGTCATATAAATGATAATATGACGTCTTTTTATAGTTACTCACCTTCTGATTTTCTATTTGAGTATGGATGGGGTGGTAGAACAATAGATTTAGATAGCTGGGAACCTGAAGAAGTAACATACGGACCAAGTTTATGGGGTCATGACCGATTATGGATGCCCGAAGATCAATTAAAACAAGCACAAGAGGTAAGGTCGCAAGCTGCTAAAAATAATGTTCGAATCCCTGTAAATGTTATGCCAGGTAATTACAATATTGGTGTCGGTGAATGCCCATGGTGGAACAATAATCTAAAAAAATAACATGTCATTTTTGGAAAAATATAATGCAACAAAATAATTTTTTAAATAATGCTTTTTTGCATCATTTATCAATTCAATGTGCTGATCCTAAATCTCTTTCTTCATTTTACTCGGAAACATTAGGAATGAAGTCTAAGCAAATTCATCACCAAGAAAAAATAAAGTGGTTGTGCTTTGGGAATGACAGGCGAATAATTTTTTCCCCTGGTAAAAAGAAAAATTTGGATTTTGCAGCATTTTCTTTAAAAGACGAAAACAGCTTAATGAATTTTAAGAATATATTGATTAACAATAAAGTATCTATCTCAGAGTATGAAACACCATTTTTTATGAAAGGTTCTTTTGGTGTAAAAGATCCAGATAATAACCTGATTATTTTTGGTATAACTGAAAAAAACAAAGGTATAGCATTGTCTTCAACATATTCAGATAATATATATGGCCCCCTGCAGCATCTGACATTTAAGTCTAAGGACGTTGAAAGATTTGAAAAATTTTATAGTGAAAAATTAGGTTTTTTTGTCTCAGATCGTGTATTGAAAGACAATGGAGAGCTTGCTACTAGTTTTTTAACTTCAAACCATGAGCATCATACAATTGCTTGCTTTAAAGCCGATGTTGAAGAAATAGATCATCATAGTTATGAAACTGGTGAATGGCATAGAATAAAAGATTGGTGTGATAGATTTGAGAAAAAGGGTATTCAACTTAAATGGGGCCCTGGAAGGCATGGTCCTGGAAATAATCTTTTTATTTTCATTGAGGACCCAGAGACAAATTGGATTGAAATTTCTGCTGAGCTAGAAGTTCTTCATAACAGAGAAGTGAAAATTTGGAAACATGAACCCAAGACCCTAAATTTATGGGGACCACATTCAATAATGAGGTCATAAAAAGGAGTATTATTAATGAAATATGTAAGTTTTTTAAATAACAAAAAAGAAAGTTTTGGAATTCTTTTAGACCAGAAAATAGTAGATTTAACAATGCATTATGAGCAGTATAGGCAAGGTATGGAGTGGATACCATGTCTTAAATCTGCTATTCAGGATAATAAAATTAACGATTTAAATAATTTAGATTTAAATGGACTGCCAGAAGTCAATTTAAATGATGTAAAGCTGTTACCAGTAATACCAAATCCAGGTAAAATTTTTTGTATAGGTCTCAACTATGAAAATCATAGAGCTGAAACTAAAAGGCCAGAAAGTCAAAACCCTACTATATTTACAAGATTTGCTGAATCACAAACAGGTCATGGAGATAGTATAATTTGTCCTAAAGTATCTGATAAATTAGATTATGAGGGTGAAATGGCTATTATAATTGGTAAGGCTGGTAGGTATATTGAAGAAACGAATGCTATGGACCATGTTGCTGGATACGCTTGTTATAATGACGCCACAGTTCGAGATTGGCAAAAACACACTTCTCAATTTATACCAGGTAAGAATTTTCATAAGACTGGTGGCTTTGGCCCTTATATGCTTTCGGCAGATGAGGTGTCTAACTATAAAGAAATGAAAATTCAAACAAGATTAAATGGTGAAATCATGCAAGATGCATCTTTGAGTGATTTGATTTTTCCAATTGAAAAATTAATCAATTATTGCTCAACATTTATTGAGTTATCGCCTGGTGATGTGATTGTAACAGGAACCCCCGGGGGTGTTGGAGATCGACGTGATCCTCCTGTCTACATGAAAGATGGCGATGTTATTGAAATTGAAATTTCACATTTAGGCGTGTTAAAAAATATAGTCCACAAAGAAAACTAGATTATATAATTGTTAAATAAAAATATTATTTTGAGATGAAGAATGAATAAGATTAAATTTTCTATAATTTTATTAGGCTTGAGATTGTTACTATGGTGGCAATCAATAGTTCACAAAAAATTTAAAACACATCTTGCAGAAAAAAACTTTACTGCTCAAATTCAAGTAAAAGATAAATCTGTTGGTAGATGGATAACTTTTAATAACGGAAATATAATCTCATCTTCTGGTTTTCATAAAAAGCCTGAAGTTGTTCTCTCTTTTAAAAACCCTGATGTTGCCGTTACATTAATGATGCCATTGGTAATGGCTTTTCTATTTAAAAAATCTATTAATCAACTGGATCAAATTAATGCTCTTAAAGACTTTAACCTTACCCTCGATGGTCCAGATGAATTTACTCTTTGGTTCACACAAACATTGATGAAAACCCAGACTAATGGTTTAAAACATGGTGTTGAGGTAGGTGATGGGGTTCAACGATTTACCAATATGACTAATGGTGGTCCAGTTTTTATCTATGTAAAGAATGATAAAATAATTAGAATAACTCCAATTGAGTTTGATGATAGTGACCCAGACACTTGGTCAATTAGTGCAAGAGGCAAGACCTTTAAGCCCCCTAGAAAAACTACTTTAGCTCCACATGGTATGAACTGGAAGTCAATGGTTTACTCGCCAGATCGTCTTCTGTACCCAATGAAAAGAGTTGATTTTAATCCTAATGGGAAAAGAAATCAGAAAAATAGAGGTGTTTCTGGCTATGAGAGAATATCATGGGAGGAAGCTTTAGATATTGTTACTAATGAAATTAAGAGAGTAAAGAAAGAGCATGGCCCTGGTGCAATTGTAAATAGCCATGGTTCACACCATACATGGGGAAATGTAGGTTATTATTTAAGTGCAAACTTTAAATTTATTAATGCACTTGGTATGTCTCGTGTTCACCATAACCCTGATAGTTGGGAAGGATGGTACTGGGGAGCAGCTCACCATTGGGGTGGTTCGTTAAGGGTCGGTCAATCTGAAACTTACGGCACAGTTGAAGATTTATTGAAAGAAGCTGAAATGGTTGTTTTTTGGGCCAGCAACCCTGAAGGCACAAGTGGTGCTTATGGATCTTTTGAAGGCACAATTAGAAGAAAATGGTTAAAAGAATTGGATATTGATATTGTTCATGTCGATCCATTTTATAATGACAGTTGTCAATTTTTAGGTGGCAAATGGCTTCCAACCAAACCGACTTCATCTCCAGCACTTGCTATGGCAATTGCTTATGTGTGGATAAAAGAAAATCTTTACGATAAAGATTTTGTAAAAAACAGAACTGTAGGTTTTGATAAATGGAAAGATTATATTTTAGGTAAAGATGACAAAGTAGAAAAAACTCCCGAGTGGGCAGCTAAAGAAACAGGATTATCTGCTAAAGATATTAGAGCTTTGGCAAGGAAATGGGGTAACAAAAAAGTATATCTAGCAGCAGGTGGCTGGGGCAATGGTCACGGTGGTGCGTGTAGAAACCAAACAGGCATCCAATGGGCTAGATCTTTGGTATGCTTAATAGCAATGCAAGGCATTGGTAAGCCTGGCGTTAATATGGGTAATTTACAATGGGGAACACCAGTAGATAATAATTTTTATTTTCCTGGCTATGCTGAAGGAGGAATTTCAGGTGACCTACATCATACAGCAATGTCAGTTGAATTGTTTCAAAGAATGCCTCAATTACCAAGTATGAATACTGTTGAGCAGTCAATTCCAAGACTGTGGTTGCCGGAAGCGATCATTAATGGGAAAGCTGAAGGATATGTGTGGGATGGAAAATCTATAGAAGCGCAATTCAATAAAGTAACATACCCTAAACCAGGTTATTCTCCTGTTAAAATGCTTTACAAATATGGTGGATCGATGTTTGGCACAATGCCAGATTCAAATAGGCACATTAAAATGTATCAATCTGAAAACCTAGAATTTGTTGTAAATCAGTCTATTTGGATGGAGGGAGAAACCAAATATTCCGACCTAATTCTGCCAGCTTGTACAAATTTTGAAAGAGAAGATATAAGTGAATGGGCAGCTTTGGGTGGTTACGCTCATCATGGACAAACACAACTAAATAACAGAGTGGCTGTTTTTCAACATAAGGCTATCGAGCCTTTAGGTGAATCAAAGTCTGATTATAAGATTTTTTCAATGATTTGCGAGAGACTTGGTTTAAGCGCATATTTTACAGAAGGTATTTCTGAAATTGATTGGGTAAGAAGGATTTTTGACTCTTCAGACTTGCCAAAAATTATAAGTTGGGAAGAATTTGTGAAAAAAGGCTATGCTGTAATACCACCAAATAAAAAAGAGTTAAGAGATCCATTGTCTTGGAATTGGTATTATGAGAATAGAAAAAAAGATGTGCCTGAGCCGATGCCTCTTCCATCTGATTATAAAGATGAGTATCTAAAAGGGATTCAGACACAATCTGGTAAGATTGAATTTGAAGCTTCTAGTTTGAAACGCTTTGATGCAGAGGATCCCGAGAGGCCGCCTATTGTTAAATATGACCCAGCATTTAAAGTAAATAAAAACTCTAAATTCCCGATAATGATGTTAACTCCACATCCAAGGTTTTCTTTTCACACCCAAGGCGATGCAAAAGATACATTCATCAACGACATTTCTGATCATAGAGTTCGTGTGGATGGATATGATTATTGGGTAATTAGGATAAATAGTCGTGATGCTGAAAAAAGAAAAATCAAAAATAATGATTTAGTTAAAGTATTTAATGATCAAGGAGCTGTAATATGTGCTGCTCAAGTAACAGATAGAATAATGGAGGGCTCTGCTCATGGATATGAATCATGTGCTAAATATGATCCCCTTGGAAAACCTGGAGAGTCTGTTGACAGAGGAGGTATGTTAAATCTACTTACTCCTAAGAAAAGTCAAATTAAAAAAGCACATTCAATGGGTAATAGTACTGCTTTAGTGGAGCTAGAACTTTGGGATAAAAAAGAGTTAAAAAATATTAAATCTCAACAGAAAATTTTAAAAGCAGCAGAATAGACTTAGGTAAAATAAATGAAAAAATGGAATTTAATAATAGATGTTGATAACTGTACTAATTGTAATATGTGTACTTTAGCGTCTAAAGATGAGCACGTTGGCAATGCCTTTTCTGGATATTCTGCAGAAATGCCAAAAAGGGGTGCTGAGTGGATAAAAATTGAAAAAAAGGAACGTGGTCAAACTCCGATGATAGATATCGGTTATATTCCCACAATGTGCCAGCACTGTGATGATGCACCATGTATGAAAGTTGCTAAGAATAATGCTATTACAAAAAGAAATGACGGCATTATTATTATTGACCCTGAAAAGTCTAAAGGTCAAAAGCAGATTGTTGATAGTTGTCCTCATGGATCAATTTCTTGGAATGAGGAACTCAAAATACCTCAAATATGGTTCTTTGATGCGCATCTTCTCGATAAAGGATGGAAAGAACCAAGAGCAGTATCAGTATGTGCCACTGATGCCATGAAATCTCTAAAAGTTGATGATAGAGAAATGCAAAAAATTGTTCAAAAAGAAAAGTTAGAAATATTAAATCCGGAATATAATACAAGTCCGAGAGTTTATTATAAAAACTTATTTAGATACAACAAATGTTTTATTGGTGGAAGTGTAGCAACAATTAAAAATAAAATAGAAGATTGTATCTCTGGCGCAAATGTTAAGTTATGCAAAAATAGTCAAACAATTAATGAGTTGCAAACTGATGATTTTGGCGATTTTAAATTTGATAAGTTACCTGCTAATAGTGGTGAATATGAAATTGAGATAGAATATAAATCTATTAAAAAGTCTATCAAATTAAACTTAAATGACAGTCTATTTTTAGGTAATATTTATATATAAGAGATAATATACCTAGCCTTAATTAAGCTACAAGGCTTTTATTTATTAAGTTTAAAATGTTTATTTAAAAAATTTGGAGAGTTTATGGAACAATTAGATCTAAATTTTGTAAGATCTCATTTCCCAGCATTCTCGGAAGAGAAGTTGAAAGACAAAGCTTTTTTTGAAAATGCTGGTGGATCATATATGTGTCAGCAGGTTATAGAAAGATTTGATCGTTACTTTAAACAAAGAAAAGTTCAGCCTTATGGGTTTTATGAAGCTTCAGCTCTTGCTGGTGAAGAGATGGATAGTGCACGGGCAAGAATGGCTGAGTATTTAAATGTAAATACTGATGAAGTTTTGTTTGGGCCTTCAACTTCTCAAAATACATATGTATTAGCTCAAAGTTTCTTAGAAAACATGAATGAAAGTGATGAAATAATAGTGTCAGATCAAGAGCATGAAGCAAATGCTGGTGCATGGCATAGAATGTCAAAAAGGGGCATAAAAGTAAAAGTATGGCAAATTGAAACTGATACAGGAACCTTAACTATTAAAGATTTGGAGAAACTTATAACTCCAAAAACTAAATTTATAGCAGTTACACATTGTTCAAATATTGTTGGTGAAATCAATGAAATTAGAGAAATTTCTAAAATTGCTCAAAAAAATGGAAGTTTATTAATTGTAGATGGGGTGTCTTATTGCCCTCATGGATTGCCAGATGTTAATGAGTTAGGCGCAGACATATATTTCTTTTCAGCGTACAAAACTTACGGACCTCATCAAGGAGTTATGGTTATTCGTCAAAAGGCAAAACAGGCTTTAACTAATCAGTCTCATTTTTTTAATTCTAAATACTCAGATAAGTTTATGGTTCCAGCAGGTCCTGATCATGCTCAAGTTGCAGCTTGCAATGGGATTATTGATTACTTTGATGCAGTTTATGAACACCACTTACAAGAAAATGGTGAACATAATAAGCATAAAAAACCTAAAATTGTAGCTAAACTATTTAGGGAGCATGAAATAAAACTTCTTAAACCTTTGTTGGATTATTTTCGCGGAAATGAAAAAACTAGATTGCTGGGCCCTGGTGATAATGTTTTGAGAGCACCAACAGTTGCATTTACTGTTAAAAATAAAAATAGTAGTGAGATTGCTAATCAATTAAATGAATACAATATTATGGCAGGAGCAGGTGATTTTTATGCTGTAAGACCACTTAAAGCACTTGGAATAAATCCTGAAGATGGTGTGGTTAGACTTTCATTTGTCCATTACACTTCAATGGAAGAAATAAACATGCTTTTAAATGCTCTTGAAGAAATCATATAATTAGGATTTGAAGCTAATATGCATAACCAAGTCGTGATCATAGGTGGGGGACCATCAGGAACACTTTTAGCCCTAATACTTGCTAAAGCAAATATCGATGTTTTAGTTCTTGAAAGAATGACTAAGGAGTATGTCCTTTCACGTATAAGGGCGGGTGTTTTGGAATGGAACACAGTCGACATGTTAATGAAAAATGGAGTTGGGAAAAGAATGAGTGCTGAAGGTCAAGTTCATGAGGGGACCTTCCTATCTTCTTCAAACAAGCAATTTAGAATAGACTTTAAGAATACTATTAACAAGCAAGTTATGGTGTATGGACAGACAGAAGTCACTTTTGATCTATATAAAGAATTAGAAAAACATAAAGTTAAGATTATTCACGAAGTCGATGATGTTGAAATTAAAGATCTTACTAAAGAAACGTCTTTTGTTTCTTTTAAAGATAAAGATGGAAAGCCAAATATAGTTAAATCTAAATTTATTATTGGTTGTGATGGTTTTCATGGTGTTAGCAGAAGTCATATTCCAAAAAATAAATTAAAAATTTTTGAAAAAGTATATCCATTTGGATGGTTGGGTGTACTCTCAGAAACACCTCCTGTTAGTCATGAGCTAATTTATGCAAATCATTCAAGGGGCTTCGCACTTGCATCTATGAGAAATGAAAACCTATCTAGATATTACATTCAGGTCCCTAATTCAGATAAAATAGAAAACTGGTCAGATGATAATTTTTGGGAAGAGTTAAAGTTAAGACTTCCAACTGAAGCTTCTGATACTTTAATTACAGGTCCTTCTATTGAAAAGTCAATTGCTCCATTAAGAAGTTTTGTTTCTGAGCCTATGAGATGGGGTAATTTATTCCTTGCTGGTGATGCTTCGCATATCGTTCCTCCTACAGGCGCTAAGGGTTTGAATTTGGCTGTTTCAGATATTTATTATTTATCGGAAGGATTAATTACATTTTTTAAAAATAATGATGATCACTTGTTAAACACTTATTCTGAAAAAGCTTTGTTGAGAGTTTGGAAGGGAATACGCTTTAGTTGGTGGATGACTACATTAATGCATAATTTTCCGAATCAAGATGAATTTGATAGGAAAATTCAACTAGCAGAGTTAGAATACTTATCAAATTCTATCGAAGCGCAAAAATCTTTTTCAGAAAATTATGTAGGTCTTCCATATTAATTCTGTTATTTTTTTTTATATTTAACGTAAAATGTTAATATGAATAAAAACAAGATTTTAACTACTACTATTGGATCTTTCCCCAAGCCTGATTACTTGCCAATTATGGATTGGTTTGACTCAGCTAGAGGTGAAGATGGTATGAATACCGTTAAAACAACTATCGAATATACAAAATATCATAATAAAAAAAACGTATCTGATGAGTTGCTGTTTAAACGTGCAGCAAATGAGGTAATTAATATTCAAATTGATGCAGGTATTGATGTTCCAACAGATGGTGAAATAAGAAGAGAGAATTATATTCATTATCATTGTAGATACCTGGATGGATTTGACTTCAATAATTTAGAACACAGGGTTTTAAGAGATGGGGCATATGAAACAAGTCTTCCAGCAATTAGAAAAAAAATTTCACATTCAGGAAAGTTTTATTCATCTAATGATTTTATTTCTGCGCAGTCATTTTCAAAAAATCCAATTAAATTTACAATTCCTGGTCCATTAACAATAATGGATACTACGGCAGATTGTTTTTACGATGATAGGAAAAAATTGAACTACGATTTAGCAGATACTGTTAATAAGGAAATTTTAAATTTAGTAGATAAAGGTTGTAAATACATTCAAATAGATGAGCCTCTTTTTGCTCGTCAAGTGGAGGATGCTTTGTCTTTTGGAATTGAAGGAGTTGAGAGGTGTCTGCATAAAGTCCCTAAAGATGTAAATAAAATAATACATATTTGTTGTGGATATACTGATCATCTAGATGATGAAAATTACAAGAAAGCAGATCCAGAATCTTATTTTTCTCTTTCGGGAGAATTAAATAGTATGGGGATAGACCAAATATCTATTGAAGACGCTCATTTCAGAAATGATTTAAGATTATTAGAAAAATTTCCAGATAAAAAAATTATCTTTGGTGCAATCAATGTTACCAAAAGTCGTCTTGAAACAATTGATGAAATTAGAGAAAGAATTTCTGAAGTTTTAAATTTTATTGAAAGAGATAGACTAATTATTTCACCAGATTGTGGGATGGGATTATTCAGCTTAGACTTAGCTAAGAAAAAACTTAAAGTAATGTGTGATGCAGTTAAATCAATTTAAACTTAATGGAATTGCTTCCTTTTCAATCATGCCACTCCATGAAAAAAGTGCTAATACTGGTTCTCCATTAGTTTTCATGGCGTGAGTTACCCATTCATCATGAAAAATCTTATCTCCGGGTTTTTTTAGAATGAAGTTGTCATCATTAATTTGCCACATTGAGGATCCACTCAAGATAGTATAAAATTCTAATGCTTGGTGATTATGAGAAGGGTATAGGACATGATCGTCTAAAAGTAGAAGTCCTACTCTTATTTTATCACATATTAGTAGTCCTGAAGGCCCAATTATTTCAACAAAGCTCTCATTTTTGAAAAAATCATCTTCAAAAATATTTTTGTAATTATCGTTTAAGCGCCAATTTAAAAAATGTTTAAGAGAATTAATTGTTTCTGATATTTTCTTAAGATCATTATTTTTAGTTTCGCTAATGCACACATCTAAAAACCTACAAACTGGTTGAATGTTTGGTTTATGTCCTATGTTGAAATCAAGATCATCTTCGAGAGAGCTTATAACATCTTCAACATGGGAAAAAAGATTATGTTCATTATTTAAATAGGAAATTTTTAAGCTTTTATAAAAATTTAAAATATTTTTCTTAAAAATTAAAATTTCTTTACTGGGAAATTCCATTCAATATTATTTTTTTCTAAAAACAGTTATAAATACGGTATCATTTCCATGATCTTTATCTGGATTATTCCCATAGGCTTTTTCTTCATGAAAAGTTAAATCTGTTATTTGTTCATTTATATCTTGAAATTTTTGTTCAAAGTTTTGGTTTACATAAACTTTTGAATGAATTGTAATGACAAATAAACCGGATGGTTTTGTAACTCTCAAAAGCTCATCAAGAGCATTAGGACCGATATGTCCATGTGTAAATGTACCAGCACTAACGATTGCACCATAATAGTTGTTATCAATATCTAAGTTTTTGGTAAGGTCAGCCTCGATTAATTTATTATAGCAATTTTTAGATTTTGCAGACTCTAGCATTTCAGGAGATATATCAATAGCATCAATATCTATTGTATTTTTCTTATTCATAACTTCAGCAATTAAGCCAGTTCCGGCACCCACATCTAAGACTGGTACATCATTCTTATTTGAATATTTGTCATAATAGTTTGAAATCAAAACTGGTGAGCGGTAGTCATTTTTTTTTGCAAAATCATCATCATATGAAGATGCCCAGACTTTATACAATTTAATATTATCTTCTGGAGTTTTAACTGAGTATGCGTCATTTAGTCCTTTTTTTGAGCTCATCATAATATCCTTTGTTAAGTTAACTTGAAACAACCGCTGTAAAAACAATTTGCATTATGCAATCACCATCTAAGGAAGCTAAATGAGAATGTCTTGCTGGCATATTATTATCATCTGGAAATAGTTTGATCCATATTGGGTTAACATATTTTCTATCAGATTTATCATTAAAATATAAATCAACTTTTAAAACATCTTTAAAATCTGCATTGGCCTCCTTTAAGATTTTATGCATATTGTTAAATGCTTCTTCTATTTGAGTATTTTTTTCCTTTGGATAATTACCTGTTTTATAATCAATCCCTGAAATTGCTGATGAAATCATTAGTCCCTTGATAATAGATGCATGCGGTATCGGGTTTTTATGTCTATGTACTTCAGTTGAATTTATAGATTTCCGCATCTTCCTTATAATCAGGATATTTGTTTTCTAAGTTCAAATTTTTGGAGCTTTCCTGTTGCTGTCTTTGGTATCTCACAAAAAATAAATTGTTTTGGTCTTTTAAAGCCAGCTAAGTTCTCTTTACAAAAATTTGTTAAATCTTCTTCCGATGCATTTTCGCCAGACTTTAATTCAATAAATGCACAAGGAACCTCGCCCCATTTTTCATCTGGTTTTGCAATAACTGCTGCAATTGAGACCGCAGGATGTCTATGAAGAACACCTTCTACTTCAACAGAAGAAATATTTTCTCCTCCCGAAATTATAATATCTTTAAGTCTATCTTTAATTTCGATGTATCCACTTTCATGCATTACTGCTAAATCACCTGACCTAAACCATCCACCTTCAAATGCTTCTGCTGTAGCTTCTTTATTTTTTAGATAACCTTTCATGATTGTATTGCCTTGTAATACAATTTCACCAATAGTTTTGCCATCTTTGGGGACATCTTCTCTGGTATTTAAATCAACTACTCTTGTACTTTCTGTAGCGGTCATTGCAACACCCTGGCGCGCCTTTATTATAGCTCTTTGAGTAAAATCTGTATCATCCCATTGATCTTGCCAAAAACACATAACAGCATGTCCATAAGTTTCTGTTAATCCATAAACATGAGTTACGTTAAAGCCTAATTTTTCAATACCTTCTAAAATTGCTGCTGGCGGAGGGGCTCCAGCTGTCATTATTTCAACAGTGTGGCTAAATTCTTTTCTATCTGAACTTTCAGCATTAATTATCATTCCAAGTATGATAGGAGCTCCACCTAAATGCGTAACTTTTTGAGTATTGATTGCATCATAAATTGCCATAGCAGATACCTGCCTACAGCAAACAATCTTTCCTGCTAAAGCAGTCATTGTCCAAGCATGTCCCCAACCATTACAATGAAATAAAGGAACGGTATAAAGATAACTTGGATGCATGGGTAGTCTCCAATCACTTATAGTACCCATAGTCATAAGGTATGAACCTCTATGATGATAAACAACACCTTTTGGTTTACCGCTAGTACCAGATGTATAATTGAGTGAGAGGGCATCCCACTCATCATCAGGAAGCGACCAATCATAATTTGGATCACCTGTTTCTAATAATTTTTCATAATCCATTGATCCAATAGTCTCACTTTTTATTCCAGACTGGCTGTCTTCTATATCAATTATTATTAAATTTTTATTTTCTACCTGCTTTAATGCTTCTTTTACTGAAGTGGAAAAACCTGTATCAGAAATTAGAATTTTAGCTTCACTATGATTTAAAATATAAGCAATAGTATCCGAATCTAGCCTAACGTTTATACTATTTAAAACTGCACCAGCCATAGCTATGCCAAAATGAGCCTCTACCATTTCAGGCGTATTTGTAGCTATAACTGAAACTGTATCACCTTTGCTTACGCCTAATTTATTAATTGCTGAGGCAAGACGTTTGCATCTCTCATAAGTTTGTGCCCAAGTATAATGCCTGCTACCATAAACTACAGCTTCTTTGTCTGGATAAAAACTTGCAGCCCTGGGTAAAAATGATAGAGGTGAGAGAGGCACATGATTGGCTTTAACCTTTTCAAAATCATCATACATGCTTATTCCGCTTTTACTCATTCTATTTCTCCCAAATTTAATTTCTTATACTTATTCCTTTTTCAATTAATGATGAAATTCGCTGTAAAGTTGGTTGCGTTTTGGCAAGATTTAAAAAGGCTTTTCTTTCTCTATTAAACAATTCATCTTCTTCTAACTCGAGCATTTCGTCATTTTCATCATTAACAACTACACTGGCTACTTGCATTGCCACTGTTTTATCATGAGGATAAAACAATCCTTTTTCAATACCATTATCCATAAATTCTTCCATTTTATTAATAATTGAGTTTCCAGGTAATTTAATTGTTTGAGGTTGGGGTTTTTTATACCCCATTTGGTTTATTTCTTTTATTAATGCAATACCTGCATTTATTAGATAGTCTCTATTCATTTCTGTTTGATCTCTTTCAGGGAGAAAGTAAAAAAGCTCAGCACTCTTTTCTGGGCTGGTACCAGTTTGTCCATAACCAATTTGCATCCAAGTTTTCCAAGCTGCGTCATTGTAGTTTTTCAATTGTGTGAGGCATCGAAGATATGTTTCTTTGACGCCACCGCCTCCTGGAATTAGACCTACACCAGATTCTACAAGTCCTAAAACAGAATTGGTGTGAGCAATAATTTTGTCTGAATGAAGTAAAACTTCAAAACCACCTCCTATAGCCATTCCTGATGGAGCTCCAATTACAGGTACAGATGAAAATTTTAGTGACCTTACAGCTTGTTGAAATTTGGCAAGAAATTTATCTATTCCAGACCAGTCTTCTTCTCTAATCATTGAAAGAAAAGCATTCAAATTTACGCCTGATGAAAAATGTTGTGCATCATTATGTATGATTATACCTTCGCCTGGATCATCACAGGCAGCATTTACAACATCCATTGAAAAATCATCCAATGTATTAGCTTTTGAATGGAACTCTATTAATCTTATGTCATCTTTGATAGAAAACAAACTTGCAGACTGGTTTTGATAAATAGGTTTAAGGGTTTTCCTTTTAAGATGAAATCTTATAGCATTTTCAGGTAAAACAACTGGTTTCAATTGAGTTGGGTTTGATCCATGCAAACTATAATTGCTAACAAGAAGTTCGTTATTTTCGATCCTGTAAAATGGGAAACATTTTAGAGAATCTGGAATGTTAAGATTATTTTCATCAAAAAGCTCTGAAATTGTATCAATTCCAAGGGCATCAATTATTTCAAAAGGTCCTCTAATCCAATTAAAACCCAATTTCATAGCATCATCTATATCCTGCGGTGATGATGTTATTTCAGGTATCAAGGACGCAGCATAATGTAGAACTCTACCTAAAACTCTTCTACAAAATTTAGTATATTTTTTTTCAGAATCATCGTTAGAATTATTTCGAGTAAGGTGAAACAGAGTTTCTTGTCCTTTCTCAATTAATTCTGCAGATATTTTTGCTTTATTATTTAACCCATCACTTTTCTTTAAAACTGTATTATTAAGTATATCCAAAAAAAGATCATTTTCATTTTCACCAGATCTATAAAAACCTCCTTTCCCTTTGTTGCCTGTGTATCCATTTTCAATCATATCTTTAATTAATCCAGCAAGAGGAATTTTTTTAGCTCCAACTTTATGAAATGCGTCATTTTCTGGCAAAATAGTACCTAATGTATCAACTACATCTGACATAAGATCGATACCTATCAAATCATAAAGACCAAAAACACCTGTTTTGGGGATGCCCATTGGGCGGCCCATTAACGAATCAGCTTCTTCTACACTTAAACCTAGATTATAGGCTTCATCCATACCAACTTGTAAGGCATAAACACCTACTCTGTTTCCCAAAAAACCCGGGGTATCATTACAAACAACTACGCCTTTGCCAAGAATTCTATCATTATAATCAGCAAGTTTGTCCATAACTTCAGATTTTGTATCTTTGCCTCTAACAAGTTCTAGCAATCTCATGTATCTCACAGGGTTGAAGTAATGAGTTATTGCAAATCTCTCACAAAATGTTCTTGGCATATCTTCAACAAGTAATTTTATAGGAATGGTTGAAGTGTTTGATGTTATGATACAGTTTTTATTAATAACTTTATTTATTCTTTTATATAAATTTTTTTTAATATCCAGTCTCTCAACCACGGCTTCAATAATTAAGTCGCAGTCGGCAAGTTTGTTGAAGTCGTCTTCAATATTTCCAATCTTAATTAGCTCTGTTTTTGTTTTGTGCATAAGAGCAGGTGGGTCAGACTTAATTAGTTTTTTTACTGCATTCTCAGTTATGCTATTCGGAGTTTCACCCTGTATATCAAGAAGAAGAACTTCTTGGTCTGAATTTGCAATTTGACCTGCGATTCCACTCCCCATAGTTCCAGCTCCTATTACAGCTATATTCTTAAAGGGGGTATTTATTTTCATAAGTTTGTTCTCGTAAATTTTTATGAGGTTTTAATTAATTATAAATGTTTATCAGAAAAATCAATTATTTGTTAACTATCTATAATTGGTTTTACCTTTTCTATTGCCTCTTTCAAAAACTTCTCTAATTCTTTTTGTTTAATGCTGAATCTATGTGATGGGACAGGTATTGATATTGAATATATTTTATTATCTACAATAAAGGCGGACCCTATTGCTGAAATACCATCATTATTCTCATCGAAGTCGTATGCGATACCTTTGATACCTACCTTTGCGATCTCATCTTCTAGCTTTTTATTATCTTTTCTTCTATTTGTGCGTTTCTCATTTTGAAGGAGATTCTTAACCTTATTGTTATCCATTAAAGAAAGTGCTGACTTTCCGCTTGCTGTTGTTGATAAGGGTAATTTTAGTCCTATCTTAGAGTTTACACCCAGCCGGTAAGTCCCTAGGACTCTATCAAGCAATAACATATGATCATTATTCAAAATTGCTAAATCTACAGTTTCTCTTGTCTTGTTTGAGAGCGAATTAATTACTGGTTTAAGAGATCTAACGATATCATAATTATCAGTTGCAGCGAGTTTATATATCTCGTTTCCTATCTGAATACCTTGATCAGTTGAATAGGATAAAAAGTCTTCTTTAATAAGTGAATTTACAATTCTTTGGACTGTTGATCTTGGTAAATTTGCAAGCTTGGCTATTTTGCCAAGGCTCATCTTAGTACTTTTTTCAGATTTTATAATTTTTAATATTTCAAAAGCTCTATTTAAAACTTGAATGCTTTTATTATTTTTATCCATCTTTTTTCTTTAATTTATATCTTGTCAATAAACAAATAATCCCATAGAGTAATACAAATGTATCAAAATGTGATACACTTTTAAAGAAAAAAATTATGGAGGAATAATTGACAGTCAACATCAGAGGAATTGATTTTCAAGAAAATTTAAATAATGACATGGGAATTGAGTTTTATAATCTTTCACATAGATTTGGTTATCAATGTCCTAACTGGCCATACTTTAGAGATGTTAGAATAGAGCGAATGCATTACATGGCAAAGTCAGGTGTTCTATCACAGACCCTTACAACAACAATGCATGTAACAACTCACATTGATGCTCCAGCACACGTAGTACAGTCTACACCGTTTATAGATGAAGTTCCTTTACCACATTTTTTTGGGTCTGGAATTGTAGTTTCCATTCCAAAGAAAAAATGGGAGCAAATTACAGGTGATGACTTGGAAAAAGCATGTGGTAATGCAATCAGAAAAAATGACGTTTTAATTCTGAATACTGGTTGGCACAAACATTACGAAGATGGTGATTATTTTCCTTATTGCCCTGGTTTAGTTCCTTCAGCTGCTGAATGGATGATTGATAAAGGTATCAAAGTTATAGGTCATGATACCCAAGCTAATGATCATCCATTAGCAACAGCTATAGGTCCACAAAGAAATGGCCCTCTATTACCCCATTTAGCTGAGGAATATAAAGAATGGTCAGGTGGTATAGATTGGAAAGAAGCTTTCCCTATTTGGGAGCCTGTTCATAATATGATTTTCAAAGAAGGCATTTTAGGAATAGAGAATGTAGGTGGGGATTTAGATGCTGTCACTGGAAAGAGATGTACTTTTGCTTTCTTTCCTTGGAACTGGGATCGAGGGGATGGTTGTATAATCAGGCTTGTAGCGATGATTGATAAAAACCAGTCCTTTAGAATTGAATCAGGGGAGAGTTTTTAATGTATGTTAAAAAAATTAAAGATACTAAATCATATGAGGCGCCTAACCACCAAAAATGTCATTCACTAAGATTGTCTGGATTTGAAGAATATGGTCCAGAAAACTTTTGGGTTGGGCATTCTCAGTTTTTACCTGGAGGAGGAGCTGGACCTGACGCTTCTCCATTAGAAAAAGTTTATATTATTTCAGAGGGGCAACTAACTATAAAAGCGAATGGAGAGACAAAAATAGCTTCTCCAGGAGATACTGTTTTTATTCCTGGTGGGATGGAAAGAGAAATTAGAAATGAAACGAATGAGGTAGTTGTAATGAATGTTATTATGCCGTACCCGCCTAAAGAAAGTTAGGATGGAATTATGATAGATAATCCTTATTCATCTTTTGATATTAAAGGCAAAGTAGCATTAGTTGTTGGTGCTACTGGTGCATTTGGAAGTGTGGCTGCGAGAACCTATGCTGGTGCAGGTTGTAAAGTTGCTTTGACTGGAGGAAATAAAAGTGAATTAGAAAAAATTTCAGATGAAATTTCTAAAGTTGGTTGTGAAAATTTATTAATTAATGAAAGGCCATCCTCAGAAAAAGAATGTCAAACAATAGTAAAATCAACAGTAAAAAAATTTGCTCGTATTGATATACTTGTGGTTGCATCTGGAATTAACAAAGTATCAAAAATAGATGAAATGTCTCCTGATACTTTTTCAACAGTTATGGATGTAAATGTAAATCAATCTTGGCTAATGGCTAGAGAAGTAACTAAACAAATGAAAAATCAAGGTGAAGGTGGAAAAATTGTCCTTGTATCCTCAGCAAGAGGATTATTAGGTCATCCAGCGGGTTATACTGCATATTGTGCATCTAAATCAGCAGTTGACGGAATAACTAAAGCTCTAGGATGTGAACTAGGCGATACAGGAATTACAGTTAATGCAATCGCTCCAACTGTATTCAGGTCACCTCTAACGTCTTGGATGTTTGAAGACAATCCAGAAGCTGAAAAAGTGAGATCTGGTTTTATTACTCGTGTACCAAAAGGAAGGTTAGGAGAGCCTGAAGATCTCGCTGGCCCATTACTTTTTCTTTCTTCAAAGGCTTCTGATTTTTATACTGGACACATTTTATATGCAGATGGAGGTTACACTGCAGGTTAAAAATGTAACAATAATTGGATCCGGGTTGATGGGACATGGTATAGCCCTCAAATTTGCTCAGTATAATTGTAATGTTATTGTTTATGATCCAAATGATGTTTCATTAGATTCTTTGTTTGAGAGAATTGAGATAAGCTTATCTCAAATGGAAATAAAAAAAGAAGAAATTAAAAAAATTATTTCCTCAATAAACAAAACTAATAATCTTGAACAAGCATTGGAAAAAGCTGAGTTTGTTATTGAAGCTGCTCCAGAAAAATTGGACCTCAAACAAAATATATTTAAAGAAATAGAAAAATTAGCACCGCAGGATTGTATATTTGCATCTAATACTTCTGTTATTCAAATAACAAAAATTGTTGACCAAATGGTAAATAAGAACAG
The DNA here is from genome assembly GCA_902612965.1 of uncultured SAR116 cluster alpha proteobacterium. Lineage (GTDB taxonomy): Bacteria > Pseudomonadota > Alphaproteobacteria > Puniceispirillales. The sequence continues at coordinate 218,935 of CACMFN010000001.1, forward strand.
GGCCCTTGGAACACATTGGTGGAACCCGCCTCATCTTATTCCATTAGTTGAAGTCATTAAGACTGAATGGACTGATGAAAAAGCCATGAATAAAACTATTCAATTATTGAAAGATATAGGAAAAATTCCTGTAAGAGTTGAGAAAGATGTTCCCGGATTTATAGGTAATAGGTTGCAGCATGCCTTATGGAGAGAGGCAATCAGTTTAGTCGAAAATGGGGTTTGTGATGCTGAGGCAGTAGATACTGTTATTAAATCAAGTTTTGGAAGACGTCTTTCAGTTCTTGGCCCCCTAGAAAATGCTGATCTAGTAGGAACCGACCTAACGTTAGATGTTCACGAAAATGTCCTCTTCGATCTAGAAAAAAGTGAAAAACCTTCTAATTTTCTTGTGGACCTCGTAGAAAAAGGGAAACTTGGAATGAAATCTGGTGAAGGTTTCAAAAAATGGAAAGATCAAGACTTAGAGACCACAAAGTCAAAGATAAGTAAATTTTTGAAAAACCTTGAAAAGATAATTTGATCATAGAGTTACAATTATATTAATTTTTTAAAATAGCGGGGATTATATGCAATATTTTTCAGAAAAACATTCTGCAGAAGTGGTTATAAAGCAGTATGAAAATTGCAAAAACTTAAGACTAAAAAAAATTATGGAAAGTGCTATTACCCATTTACATGATTTCGTAAAAGATGTTGAGCCAACTCAAGAAGAATGGAGTTATGTAATTGATTATTTGACTAAAACAGGTCAAAAATGTGATGACAAGAGGCAGGAATTTATTTTGCTTTCTGATGTTCTAGGAATATCTGCCTTAGTTGACACTATTAACAATAGAAAAAGTATTAATGCTACTGAATCAACGGTTTTAGGTCCTTTCCATGTAAACAATGCTCCAAAAAGAAAAATGGGTGAGAATATTAACCACGATGGCAAAGGTGAACCAGCTTATATTTTTGGGCAGATATTAGATACTAATAATAACCCAATTGAACATGCTGAAATTGATGTATGGCAGGCTAATGAAGATGGATTTTATGATATTCAGCAACCTGATGTTCAGCCAGAAATGAATTTAAGAGGTGTTTTTAAAACTGATAAAGACGGTAAATATTATTTTCGTTCAGTTAAACCAAAATTCTATTCAATACCTACTGATGGCCCTGTGGGGACAATGATATCAGCTACAGGAAGACACCCTAATAGACCAGCTCATCTTCATTATATTGTAAGTGCAAAGGGCTATAAACCTGTTGTTACACATGTGTTTGTGAAAGGAAGTGAGTACTTAGACTCAGACGCAGTTTTTGGAGTTAAAGAAAGCTTAATAAGCGAATACATTTTAATAACAGATAAAAACAAAATTAAAGAGTATGGTTTTGAAGATCAATACTATGAACTTGAATTTAATTTTGTTTTAGAAAAAACAGATTAAAAATTAAACAAAAGGCAAATAATATTCTCTTACTTCATCAAGATTTTTATCCTGTAGGCGCTGAGCTTCGTCTTTTTTAATTTCTATAAATGCATTACAAAAATTATCACCTATTTTTGACTTTAGTACTTTATCATTTTCTAAAGCAGCAATAGCCTTTGATAAACTTGAAGGAACATGTTTTGTTGCACGAACATTTTCCATTCCGTCAAGGTCCTCAGCAGGTAAAAGTTTATATTTATTTTTGATCCCTAGCATGCTTGCTTTCAAAATTGAGGATGTAACAATATAAGGGTTTCCTGCGCCATCAGCAGTTCTATGTTCTATTCTTGAAGAATTTGAAGATGATGTTGATGTTCTGATTGTAACCATTCTGTGGTCACCAGCCCAGTTTGCCCAGTATCCTGCCATTGAAGCTGGTTGCAGTCTATCGTAACTGTTAACAGTTGATGCTAGTAGTGCAGACAATCCTTCATGATGATTAATCAATCCGCTAATGCAATCATTAGCTATTTCTGATAGTTTTCCATCTTTTTCGATAACATTAATTTTACTTTTATCCACAAAGCTAAAATTAACATGCAGCCCTGACCCGCCTCTTTCAGGAATAGGTTTTGGCATAAAAGATAAAATTAATCCCTCTTGGAAAGCAATCTCTTTTGCCATAGTTTTAAATAAAAAAGCATTATCACAAGCTTTTAAGGCCTCATCAAAACCTAAAGTTAGTTCAAATTGACCATTATCATATTCACCATTTATACTCTCAACTGGTAGACCCATTTCGGTTGCTCTTTCCCAAATCTTCCCCATTAAGTTCTTTGGGTCATTAGATGGACCAGTTCCATACACAAATGCTCCTGGTGTATTGTAAGGTATCCATACACCGTCTTCATCTCTCTCAAAAACATAGGCTTCAAATTCAAGGCCTACCATTGGCTTGAGGTCAAGATCATTAAATTCTTTTATTATTTTCTTTAAATTTGTTCTTGGGCAAAGGTCGTATTCTTTACCTTCAAATTTTAAATCACCCAGTGCAATTTCTGTATTTTCCTGCCAGGATTTAAAGGTTTCTTTTTCTAATGAGAGTTTCATATCAGGAATACCATCAAATAGTCCTGTACCTGGAATATTAAGTAAGTCTCTATCAAAAGACACTGACAAAGCACATGCTGCAAAGCCTATATCACCACTTTTAGCTAGATCTGGTTGTACATATTTACCTTTTGGCAAGCCTAAAAAATCACAAAATAATACTCTAGTTCTTGTCATGTTTTGCCATTAAAATATTAAATTAAAATTTGTTCCTAGTAATTTGTTATCAATATACAGCTAGAGTCAATAATGAAATCTTTATCTGTAATTAGTTTATTCTCACTTTTAAACTTTTAACACCACAAATGAAGTTAGATCTTGTCCAAGTAGGTTCTGATAATGGTTCTATTTTATTAATTCTTTTAACTACCTCTTCTAAAATTATTCTCACTTCCATTCTTGCAAGCCATATTCCTAGACAAAAATGGACACCACCTTGACCAAACGATATATGTGGATTTGGTGATCTTGAAATAATAGGAGTGTGAGGTTCAATAAACACTTCTTTATCTCTATTACCTGAAACAAACCACAAGATCACTTTATCACCCTCTTTAATTTTTTTATTAGCAAATTCAACGTCACATGTTGCAGTTCTTCTAAAATACATTGTTGGAGATGCTAACCTAATAAATTCATCTGCACAGGTGCTCCAGTAATTATTTGTTTTTAAGTCTACTATAAGTTTATTATTTAAAGACAATTGATACATTGACATAGCAATGCTGTATCTAGTTGTGTCATTTCCAGCGGCAATTAATAAACAGAAGAAGTTTTTGAATTCATGTGGTTGCATCACTTTTTCTGCAGAGTTTGTACTAAGTACTTTTGATAACACACCATTTTTATCTATTGGAATTTCCCCATTTAGAATTTTTTCAGCGTAATCGTATAAATCTAAAGCGGCTGGTGAACGAAAAGGCATGAAACGATATTGACTACTATCTAGTTTATCAACGATGTGATCAGTAAATTCAGGGTCTGAATTACCTATGAGAGCGTCTCCTTTCATAACAAGCCATTCCAAATCACTGTCTGGCAAACCGAGGATCCTTCCAAGCATCATCATAGGAAGTTGCTTTGCTATTTTTTCTACAATATCAAATTCGGAATTTTCTAAAGCATCATCTATAATATTTTTAGCCAAATCTCTGACCATGCTCTCATAGTTTGAAATAGCTTTTTGAGAAAAAGCTGGAGCTAACATCATTCTAGTTATTCTGTGCTCAGGTGGGTCTGTTTCTTGAAATGTTCTTCTTGCTAAGTATTCTTCTTCGGTTTGATCTTCAATTCTGATTCCTTTTGCTGAACTAAAGACTTTATTATTATTATTGATTTTTAAAATGTCAGCATGTTTTGTAATTGACCAAAAACCTCTTCCATTAATTTCTTCAGTCCAACATACAGGATCCTCTTTTCTTATTCTTTCAAAAGTATTATGAGGAACTCCGTTTGAAAAACTATCATGGTCACTAAGATCTAAATACCCATCATCTTTCATTATACTCTCTTTTCAGAAAAAAGATTAAATTTAATAAAATTCTCACACCATAAAGAAAAAGTATTTCCGTGTACATTATTAGAGAGAGAATCTATAGCATTTTTAAAAATTTTTGGACCAAGCATTTCTTCATATTTTTCTACAATTGTTTTCATAAACATATAGTCAAATTCTGGATGTGCCTGGGTAGTAAAAATGTGGTTTCCTTTTGAAAAACTAGCAATTTTACAATTTTGGGTTGAACCTAAAAGTTTACAACCTTTTGGCATTAATGATACTTGATCCTCATGAAACACATATAAACTTAAATTTTTTTCAGGAGACATCCAAGGCATGAAGTTTTCAAATTTTGTTTCCTCAACACCTACATTCCATTTTATTTCTGATTTAGTAACACTACCCCCTAAGGCAACAGCAATTGCTTGATGTCCAAAACATGAACCTATAAGAGGTTTTTTATTTAAATCACAATCTCTAATAAAATTATAAAGACTATCTGAAAATGAGTGATGATCTCTTACAGATAGGGGGCTACCAGTAATAAGGTATGCGTCTTGATCATTAATATTTTCAGGAAGCTCATTTCCAATAGTCATGTAAATTCTATAATTGAATCTACTTTCTAAAGAATCAAAAAGATCTCTAAATCTATGAGCATCGTCAGGAAATCTATCTCCAATATCTTCACTTTTATCATGATTTACTTGGAGTATTCCTAGTTTTAATTTTTTCATTTTTTTAATGGGGCAACAAATTGTTGCCCCGATTTATGATTATTTCAGCATTGCATTAAGTTCTGCTAATTTCTTCCTATCGGTGGCAATGCGTGCACTTGATTCATTGGCATCTTGCCAGTAAACTCTTGCGCCGGTTTCCTCCATAAGACCTTGAGCAGCATCACCTAACATTGCTTTTTTAGCAATTTGAGCAATTTTATCCTTAACATTTTGCGGTGTTCCTTTTTTAACAAAAAGACCATTCCACAATTCAATGTTGTTAATGCCAGCCTGCTCAGCAACAGTTCCTACATTTGGAAGTTTGCCAATTCTTTCTTCACCAATGTTTGCTAACACATTTATTTCACCTAAGCATGGTTCAATAAGAGCAAGAGTGGTGTTGATTACATCTGCGTCCCCTGCGGACAGAGAATTACAGTCTAACATGTCAAAAGCTGACTCATCAGCAAATTCAAAACCAAGTTTTTTAGCAGCAGCAAAAGATGCTTTCGTAGGGACTAGACCCGCACCAAAATGTCCTAAAACAACATCATTGTTCTTAGCATGAGCAGCAAGTTCTTTTAGATTCTTATATGGCGCATCACCTGAAGCAGCTAAAACAAAAGGATATGTTAAGAATATCCCGACAGGCTCAAAACTGTCTTCTTCAATGCCAATATCAATTAATGGTCCAACTAATGGAACACCTATTACAAAAGAACCAATTACAGAGCCGTCAGCTGGTGCATCTAAAACTTCAAGTGCACCAGGAAATGGTCCATCCCCGCCACCTGGTCTGTTTACAACTGAAGCAGGCATACCAGTTTCATTTTTCCATTCATCAGCAATCATTCTAGTAAGAATGTCTTCAAAATCACCTGGTGGCCATGGAATTAAAAACTGAACTGGTCCATTTGGGTAGTCTGCATTAGCAGTACCAGAAAAAATAAATGAGAATGCTGTAATTGCAGCAATTAAAAATTTTTTCATATTTCCTCCTATTAAAATATCAAATATTTTTTTTATTATAATTCCTAATATATGAGATCAAAGTTACAATAATTACAAGAAAAATAATAAATGCTAGTGTTCCTGAGACAGGCCTATTTATTATATCACTCCAAAATTTTATCTTGCTTGCACCAGCAGTTAATTTTTCAATCATTATTGATCCAAGAACCATACCTAAGACTATTGGAACCAATGGCCAATTTAATCTTCTTAAGATATATCCTAAAAGACCAAAACCAGCAGCAAATGCACAATCTACAAAATTATTTCTTATTGAAAAAACTCCTACAAAGGCAAGTATCATGATAAACGCACCTAAAAATTTATTTGGTATATAAATAATTTTGGCTATAAATCTTGAAGTAAACAAAAGTGTTATAACGACTAAAATATTAATAAATAAAAGTGCAATAAAAAGACTAAATAAAAAGTCAGGTGCTTTTTCAAAAATATCAGGTCCTGGTTTTATTCCAGCATCAAAAAAAACAACCATCATCATAGCCGTTAAAGCCTCACCTGGCACACCTAAAGCAAGTAGTGGGATCATTGCTGCTGCAGGAACAGCATTGTTGGATGTCTCGCACGCTATTAAACCCTCTGGTGCACCATATCCAAATTTTGATGGATTTTTTGATAAACTTCTAGCTGTTGAATAACTGAAAAACTGCGCAACAAATTCACCAACACCCGGAATAATGCCCATTACAGTTCCAAACGACGCTGAAATAAATGCTACGGCAGGATATTTTTTTAGCTCAGCTAATCCTTTAAATAGGCCTTTAGTAATTTTTGTTTCTGGTGGGTCTGTATCTTTGCCATTCATTAAATTAAGAGCTTGGCTAAGAGCAAAAATCCCAACTATTACAACTATTAAATTAAAACCCGAAGCTAAATACTCAATTTCAAAAGTATACCTGGCAACACCTCTCGAAGTTTGTCTTCCAACCATTGAAATTAGAAAACCTAATGCAAAAAGCATCGCAGCAATAGCCATATTTTGTCTATGAGCGAGTATCAGAAGAACAGAACCAAGCGCTGCGGCCATGAAGATATCTCTTTGGCCAAATAATGCACCGAAGTCTCTTAGATATGGCCCAAACACAATTAGGCATATTAATGCTATACTTATAGAGAAGCACCCTCCAAAAAAAGAAGATGAGTATGCAAGAGACAAAGCCCTTGGTGCATCTCCATTTTTTGTCATTGAATAACCATCATAAGTTGTAAGGGCATTTACTGGTGTTCCAGGAGTATTAATAAGAATAGCGGGTATTGCGCCTCCGTACATGGCTGAACCATAGATTCCTAATAGCAAAACAAGGCTGACTAAATCTTCAAGAAAAATTGTTGCTGGTAGCAGTATTGCAATTGCTATAGCCGGCCCTATACCTGGAATAGCTCCAATAACAACACCTCCAATAGCACCGATCAAAATTGCTATTATGACATGTGTATCAAGAAGGTTAGATAGACCAAGTAGAAGGGCTTCCATTAGAAATAAATCTTCATAAATACCTCAATATTTTCAGGAAAATATTTGTAAAGCCATATATTAACTGGAGTTTTAATTTGCAGTATTGATCTAAAAATTATAACAACTACAAAAGAACATATTGTACTTGTAAGTATCCACTTCTTAGTCCTGTAGCCAAGTCTGAATGTTAAGAAGTTTGCAAAAATCATAGTTGAAATTAAATATCCAAAAATTTCAATTGCGAAAGTATATATCAGAAAATATACAATAAATTCTATGGATCTAATCCACTGCGAAATTTCGTACTGTATTTTATTTGGTATTTTTAGACGTTGTGATTTTTTAAGCGACTTAAATGATTCATAAAGATTAATGAATGTAGCTGGTATTAAAATTACCATGCACAGCAATGGGCCAACCCATTGTTGCTTTAATATTTTACCAACTCTTTTTTGAGGTAAGTTGCGAGTATCCCAGCCACTCTCAGTATTAAAATTTAAAAATAAAAAAATGATAAATAAAAGAAATATGAGAGATAAAGTTAAATCTCCAGTTATTCGTCTAAATTCAAATAAATTTTCAACCTTAAATTTTTTCTCTTTAGGAATTATACAAGAAATCTGGCTGGAAGAAGTTTTTACAGAAAATTTTTTCTCTAAGACACTAGACTTAAAATCATTATCAGATGATAGATTTAACTTCATTAAAATATCTTAGACTAAATTGATTTTGAATTTATAAAAATTAAAAAATATTTTACCATTCACCAATTATTATACCTTTTTCATTTTCATCATCTCTCATTATTGAATAATCTTCATCACTAATTGAAATTCTATTTCTTCTACTAATAAGTCTTTGAAAAAGCTTTTCTTTCATTTCTGCAATAATAGTTTGATGATTTTCACCTTGACCTAAGTCAAAAAATTCCTCAGGATCATTTTTTAAATCAAATAATTGATGATTAAATCCTTTAAAATAGACCAGTTTCCAATTTTTATCACGGATCATAAAAATTTTTGAATCATTAATACCGACATTTAACTTTTCCCTTACTGGGTATATTCCATAATCAAATTCAGAAAATACATGATCTCTAAAATCTGTGTTTGCCCCACCCGTGATTATTGGCATAAGTGATTTACCTTCAAGTCTTGAATTAGGAACCTTCATTCCATTTGCCTCAATAAATGTTGGAAGTAAGTCAATTGCTTCAACAAAATCATTAGAGTTTGTTCCCCTTGTTTTGTCAGCACTTTTTCTGGGGTCAACTATAATCAATGGGATTTTTACTGAGACATCGTGAAAAAGTTCTTTCTCTCCCATCCAGTGGTCACCTAAATAGTCCCCGTGATCAGATGTAAAGACTATCATTGTTTCATCCGTTTTACCTTCTTGATCCAAGAAATCAAATAAATCACCAAGATGATCATCAATCTGTTTTATTAAACCCATGTATCCAGGTAGAACGGTTTCTCTAGTTCCTTGTTTTGAAAATGTAATACCAACTTGTTCTTCCATAAACATTTTAAAAACTGGATTAGGGTTTTCTTTTTCTTTTTTATGTCTAGCTACAGGGGTAAAGCTCTCTGGACCATACATATTATGGTAGGGAGCTGGAGCCATGTATGGCCAATGTGGTTTTATAAATGACAAATGAAGACACCACGGTGTATTACCTGTTTCCCTGATAAATTCCTTTGCTTTCATAGTCATGTAAGGTGTCTCAGAGTGCTCTTCTTTAATTCTTGCTGGAAGGCTTGAATTTCGTAAATTCCATCCAGATAAAAGTTCACCATTTTCACCTTCTGCAGAATTTGCATAATCATTCCAAGGATTAACACCTTCATAACCTTTACTATTGAGCCATCGATTATAATTTAATACTTCATTTCTGTTTAAATAACCTGGCGTGGGGTGCAAACCGTCATCTTTCTCGTAAGGCTCAAAACCAGGTTCAGAAATAACCATTCCAATTTCAGTTTCCTTGTTTAAACCTAAACGATGCATTCCATCAATGTCAGCCTCCATATGAGTTTTGCCAACCACTGCTGTTCTTATACCTTTTGGTCTGAGATAGTCTTCTATTGTTAATTCACCAATAGGAAGAGGAACTCTATTCCATGTGACGCCATTACTAAAAATTGTTCTCCCAGTGTAAAAACATGCTCTAGATGGGCCACACATAGGTGACTGAACAAAAGCATTTTTAAAGTTAATTCCTCTTTTTGCTAATTTATCTATGTTAGTAGTTTTAAGATGTGGATGACCATTACACGATAGATAATCCCATCGTAATTGGTCTGTCATAATAAATAATATATTTTTAATACTCAAATTTTTTCAATCCGTTAATTTTTTTGATAGTAAGGTTCAGGAAAATTCAATCAAGCGCTTTTTTTCTATATCTGTTATTTTTGAACTTTCAATTTTATTTTCTTTTTGTCTAAACTCACAAAAAAAACTTACAAATTCATTTGAAAAATATTTCTTTGCAATTTTAGAACGTTCAAGCTTTTTACATGCCTCAGATACGTTTGATGGAAGTTTAACTAATCTTTGAACTTTCTCTGAATTATTGTTATTGATCCCCTCTAGACCTGTTGCAATTGTGGCTGCAATTCCTAAGTATGGATTCATATCTGCACCAGGTATTCTATTTTCTATTCTCGATTTTTCTCCCTTTATTGCTCTAAAAGCTACTTTCCTGCTATCCCAATCCCAATCATTCATTATAGGAGTAAATATCTCAGGTTGATACCTCTTGAAGGAGTTAGCATTTGGAGCAAATAAAAGCATTAATTCAGGAGAATAACTTTGCATCCCTGAGACAAAGTTTTTAAAAGTCTTTGAATTATTTTTGAATAAATTTTCTTTTTTACCATTTTCCAGAGAAATATGGATATGGCCACTATGGCCATCAGCATCATTACTCCACCTTGCCATAAATGTAGCTAATTTATCATGCCGTAGTGCAATCTGTTTGATTAAATGCTTAACTAAGATTGTATCATCAGCCGATTTTATAGTTTTGCCTGATAAAAGAGCAACTTCCATAAAACCTGCACCCATTTCTTCATGCCATGCTTCGACTTCAATTTTCATTATCTCTGAAAAGTTTATGAAGTTGTTATATATTTCAGATTGCAAATTTTGTCTTTGGAGCAGGTTATATGAACTTTCTAAAGTTGTTGTTGAAAGATTATTATAGCTCTTATTTTTGATGGATTTTGAAGTTTCATCTAAAAGAGTAAATTCTAATTCTACACCAAAACGAGGGTAAAGATCTTGTTTATTTGCTTTATCTAAAATCTTTTTTAAAATACTTCTAGAACAAAAACTTTTGTATTCATCCTCCAATTCTATAAAACAAATTAAATTTTGGGCTTCATTTTCAAAAGGTAAAATTCTTAAACTGTCAAAATCTATTTTTGCCGGAATATCACCAAATTTATCCTTATTAGATGAAAATCCTGATATTTCTACCTGTGTATCACAGTAACCTAAAGCTAGTGAAGGAAGGGCTATTGTTAAACCTTTTCCGTCTTTATTTAAGGCATCAATAACTTTTCTTTTATTGACTAATTTACTCCTTAGTTGACCTAATGCGTCAACAAAGCATACCGAAATAAATTTCACATGATCTTTTTCAATGATTTTAGAAATATCTCTTTTAATCATAGTTTTTAACTTTAAACAATTCTACAGTTATATATTTTATACTAAACCATATTTGAAACTTAAGTAAGTTAGATTAAATGTCACTAGAAAATATTGAATGGGATTATATAATTTTAGGTGCAGGTACTGCAGGTTGTGTTTTAGCAAATAGACTTTCAGAAGATAAAAACAATAAAGTTCTCCTTCTTGAGGCAGGTTTTAAAGATAATTCAATCAAAATTAAAGTACCAGCATTGCAACCATTAGTATTTGGTAAAGAAAAATTTGATTGGTGTTACAAAGCCCAACCTGATCATACAAGAAATAATTTCAGTGCAATATGGCCTGCTGGCAAAGTATGGGGTGGTGGAAGTTCACTTAATGGAATGATTTATATCAGAGGTCAGAAAGAAGATTTTGACGAATGGGAAAATTTTGGTGTAAGCGGATGGAGCTTCAAAGAAAATCTTGAATATTTTAAAAAGTCTGAAAATAATGAAAGAGGAAATTCATTTTACCATAGTAATAACGGCCCTTTAAACATATCTAATCTAAAGTCTAACCATTTACTAAATGAGAAATTCATAGAGGCCTCCTTTAATTGTCAGCTGCCAATAAATAATGATTTTAATGGTGAAACTCAAACTGGTGTTGGTAAAATCCAGGTATTTCAAAAAAATGGATTTAGACACAATACTTCAACAGCTTTTCTAAAGCCTTCAATTAAAAGAAATAATCTTAAAGTTATTTCTGGTGTTTTAGTAGACAAATTGATTATTGAGCAAAACAGAGTTTTAGGGGTAAATATTATAAATAATAATATTCCTGAAAGCTTTTATTCTAAAGGAGAAATTATAATTTCTGCTGGCACAATTGGGAGTCCTCTAATTTTGCAAAGATCAGGTGTAGGTGATGGTGCATTTCTAAAATCCAAAGGTATTGAAGTAAAGCTTGATAATGAATTTGTTGGGGCCAATTTGCAAGATCATCCTGGTTGTTATTGTGAATTTACAACTAACATTTCTACTTACAATACTGAATTTGATTTTTTAAATATTGTAAAGCATGGTTTAAATTGGCTTTTTAGAGGACAAGGTCCTATTGCAACTCCAGCTGCAACATGCTGTGCTTTTTTTAATACAAAGAAAATTGATGATAGGCCAAATGCACAAATACATTTCTCTCCATTTACATACCATTATTCACCACTTACAAGTCTCAAACTACCAAAATATTCAGCAATTTTAACTGGTACATGTCTTTTGAACCCTGAGACAAGAGGTTCAGTTTCAATATCTGAAAGAAATCCATTTTCACCTCCAATAATCAATCATTTACTATGGGAAAATGAAAATGATTTGGGTGAAATTGCGAATGCTTTAAAGAAGCTTTGTCAGATAATGTTTTCCCCTCCAATGGACAGATATGTTTTAAATAATCCTCTAAAAGAATTAAGTAATAGTGATTTAAAACTTTTTATTAAGAAAAATAGTTTCTTAGGTTATCACGCGTCAGGCACCTGTGCTATGGGCCATAAAGGTGTTCTAAGCTCTAATTTAAAAGTAAAAAATATCGATAATTTAAGAGTAATTGATGCATCTGTAATGCCAAAGATTATCAGGGGGAATACAAATGCTTCAGTGATAATGATAGCTGAAAAAGGTTCTGACTATATTCTATCAAAAAAATAATTCTAAATTATAGAAAATCCTTTATCTAAAGCTGAGACAATTTTATTAACATGCTCTTTTGTTATTACAAGCGACGGAGAAATGATGAAGTTATTTCCAGAGGCTCTAACTAATACTCCTTCCTCACATACAGTTTTATAAATTTTTGAAACTAAATCTTTGTTTGCTGGTTTTTTAGTTTCTTGGTCTTCAACAATCTCTATAGCTGCCATCAAACCTTTACCCCTTACATCTCCTATAACACGATATTTTGTTTTTAGTTTGTTTAACCCTAAAAGTAGTTCAGCCCCTCTTGATTTAGCATTTGTTGCTAAATTAAGTTTATTTGTTTCTTCAAGAGCTGCAAGAGCCGCTGCTGCTCCAACAGGATTGCCTGAATTAGTGTATCCATGTCCAAGCATTCCTAAAGCATCGTTGTTTTTTTCTATTGCATCTGATATTTCACCAGACATTAAAGTTGCACCCATAGGAAAATAACCACCGGTAAGAGCTTTTGCAATAGTCATGATATCTGGTTTGACACCCCATAATCTGGAACCTGTCCATTCACCTGTTCTTCCAAATGCACATATCACTTCATCTGCTATCAGTAATATTCCATACTTGTCACATATCTGTCTAATCTTTCTCATAAAACTTTCGTGAGGGACGATTACCCCCCCAGACCCAACAATAGGTTCCATAACAAAAGCTGCTATTGTATCAGAACCTTGACTTGAAATCAGAGCTTCTAGACTTTGAATACACTTTTCAGATAAAATTTCTGGGTTCTCCTCATTAAAAGGGTTCCTGTATGTGTATGGTGCTGGTATATGAAAAATTCCAGGCACACCAGGTTCGTAGTTTCTTCTAAATCGAGGGTCACCACATAACGACGCGCCTCCATAATGCGTCCCATGATAACCTTTACTTAATGCAATAAATTTAACTCGGTCATTCATTCCTTTGACTTTCCAGAATTGTCTTACTAAACGCATAGCAGTATCTATTGAGTCAGAACCCCCTTGAGTAAAAAAAACTTTTTCCATTCCATCAGCGTAAAACCACTCTTTAAGCTTGTAAGATAGCTCTATCGCTTTATCATTTGTAATGCCTCTAAAAGTATTACAATAAGGCATTGTGTTAAGCTGATCATTAATGGCTTTTTTAATTGGTTCACAGCTATAACCTAAATTTACATTCCAAAGGCCACCAACTGCATCAAGCATAGTATGACCGTCAACATTCTGTACTTCAGTATTCTCAGCTTTAGTTATAATCATTGGAGGATTTTCTAACATTTCAGATGGGTGAGCCATTGGGTGCCAGAAATGCCTTGCATTATTTTCTCTTAAAAAATTCTCATGTATCATATTAACTCCAATTTAAAGTTAGATTTACAACTTCATCCAAACTGATTTTAGGTCTGTAAATTTATCTAATGCGTGTAGCGATTTGTCAGAGCCGTTTCCAGATTGCTTAACACCAGTTAATGGCAATGTATTGTCAGAGCCACCATATGTATTTACAAATACCGTACCTGCTTTGATTTTCTTAATCATCCTATGAGCTCTAGACAAATTAGTTGTCCAAACACCAGAAGCTAAGCCAAATGAAGTTCCATTTGCTAGTTGAACAGCTTCTTCCTCATTTGAAAAAGATGTAACAGTTAAGACTGGTCCAAAAACTTCATTTTGGAAAATATCCATATCTTTTTTTACAGAAGATACAATAGTTGGCTCCATGTAAAAACCACCAGTTTCTTTATGAACTCTTTTCCCACCTAGTTCTACAATGCCTCCTTCTGTCTCAGCTTTTTTAACAAAGTTCATATCTGACTGAAGTTGACTTTCACTGTTAATTGCTCCCACATCATTTTGAATGTCTAAAGGATCCCCTATTTTAAGCTTGCTTGAAAAATTAGAAATTAAATTTAAAAATTCATCATGAATTTTATCTTCAACTAACAAACGAGAACCAGCTATACACACTTCTCCTGAATTTCTAAATATTCCCATTGCAGATACTTTAGCAGCCTCTTCTAAATTATCAGTGTCACTGAAAATAATATTTGGAGATTTTCCACCTAGTTCCTGATAAACTCTTTTCATATTTGATTGAGCAGAATATTCTAACAATTGTCTCCCTGTATTTCCTGAACCTGTAAAGGTCAAAACATCAACGTCCATATGACGTGCTAGAGCTTGACCAGTTGTCCTTCCATTTCCTGTAACAATATTTAGTGTACCTGGTGGCAAACCAGCTTCGAGACAAATTTCTCCTAATCTTAAAATTGATAAAGAGGCTGCTTCAGAAGGTTTTATAACAACTGAATTTCCCATAGCCAATGCAGGAGCTATTTTCCAGGCTCCAATCATTAATGGAAAATTCCAAGGCACAATTGCGCCTACAACACCAACAGGTTCTCTTTGAATTAGACCAACAAAATCATTTGATGTATTAGAGATCTCCCCATAAACTTTATCTATAGCCTCAGCATAAAACCTAAATGTTCCAGCTGCTGATCCAGGTTCTGCTTTGTAGGCCATATTTATTTCGGTGCCATTATCTCTTACTCCAAGAACAGCTAATTCAAGCATACTACCCTCAATCAAATCAGCTATTTTATGCATCACCTTTTTTTTAGCAGCAGGTGGCATATTTGACCATTGACCTTTCTCAAAAATAGCTTTGCTTGATTTTACAGCCTCATCTACGTCAGCTTCATCAGATACCTGTATTTCTGATATTTTTTCTCCGTTAATTGGACTAATTATATTTTGAATTTTGCCTTGTTTGGCCTTTACCCATTTGCTACCAATTAATAACTTCTGCTCTGGTATGGAGTTGTATCTAATCTTGTCAATTTCTTGTTGATTATACATTTTCAAGTTTTCTCTTTGTTACTGTATCTAAATGTACAGCAACTATGTCCTTCCATGATGGTTTTTTTTCTTTCAAGTATTAAGTTTTTGTCAAACCCAACAGAAAAATTGTAATCCCTATTACAAGATAAGAGTTGGCCAATGTCCTTAAGCCCCATTTCATTATACATTTCGGCATATTTACACCTCGTAACATTGAAGTGATATTCATCATCATTTTTTTTGATTTCTTCTATTTCAAGAGCGCCACCTGTTTTCCATAGTTCAAAAACATCAGTGAACTTTTTAATAACAGTTTCGTTGTCCTTAGTTTGGCCATCTATGTTTTTTCTAAACTTTTTACCTTCATCTATAGCATTCTTTATTATTGCATTTTTTAAAATTTTTTTTGCTTTATCCTCGCCTAACTCAGTTTTCATTTCTTCAAATATTGACTTTGCAACTTCTGCTTGCAGTTTTCTCTTTTCTAGAATGGAAATATTGTTCTCTAACTTACTCATTTTTGCTAACAATTGATTAGTTTAAAAAATATTTTATACAAATCTATGCTTTAAGCTAAACCCATTTATCATTTATTTCAAACTATGGTTTATAATTGTTTAAATTATATGATAGCCTCAAAAATAAAAGACTAAACTAAAATAAATTTTATAATGAAGTACATTTTTAGGAGCAGTAAATGAGTCAAAAACCACTCTTTAGAGCTGATCATGTTGGAAGTTTGCTGAGGCCATTAACAATTAAAGATGCTCGAAAAATGCATTTTGAGGACAAAACAGCAAGTATAAATGAGCTAAAGTCAATTGAAGATAATGAAATAAAAAAAGTTATAAATTTTCAAGAAAGTCTTGGTTTTAAAGTTGTAACAGATGGAGAGTTTAGAAGATCTTTTTGGCACTATGATTTTATTGAATGTTTAAGTGGTTTTGAGTTAGAGGAAAGAGAAACTGGAGTTCAATTTTCAGGTGCAAAACTAAGGCCCTTTTTCCCAGTAATCAAAGGCAAAATAGACTTTCCTTTTGATCATCCAATGCTTAATCATTTCAAATTTGTTTCAGCCAATACAAATGTTTTACCCAAAATATCTATTCCTGGTCCAAGTTGTTGTCATTTTAGGACGACGCCTGATGATATTTATCCGAAAGAATACAGTGATAATGAGAATTTATTTTTTGATATTGCGCAAGCATATAAAAAAGCTGTCAAAGAGTTTTATGAAATCGGTTGTCGATATTTACAAATGGATGATATATTTTTTGCTTATTTATGTGATCCTGATCATAGGTCTGTTCGAACAAAATTTGGTGAAAATCCTGATGATTTAATCAATAAATATGCATGGATGTTAAATGAATCTATTAAAGATCGACCTGATGATATGACAATAGGTATGCATTTATGTAGGGGGAATTTTAAGTCAAATTTTGCAGCTAAAGGTTCTTATGATCCTGCAGTTGATGCGGTATTTAATGAAATTGATATTGATGTATATTTTTTAGAATATGATGATGAAAGATCTGGCGGATTAGAGCCATTAAAATATTTACCTAAAGGACATAAAAGGGTCTTGCCAGGATTTATTACGACAAAAAAGGGCAAATTAGAGGATATTGAATTTTTACAAAGAAAATTTGATGAGGCTTCGAAATTTGTTTCGATGGATCAACTTGGAATAGCTCCCCAGTGTGGTTTTTCATCTACAGAAGAAGGAAATATTATTACATTTGATGATCAAAAAAGGAAACTAGAGCTTGTAATTGAGACCTCAAATAAGATTTGGGGAGAATAAAATGGGGAATACTGAATTAGAAAATAAAATCGCTTTAGTTACAGGAGGAAGCAATGGTATCGGTCTTGAAACTGTAAAACTGCTAGCGACTAAAGGTGCTACGGTAATAGTTGGTTATTATAATGGAGAGGAAAGAGCAAAAGATATTATTAATAGCTTACCAAATAAAAATCATATGATACATCAGATCAAATTGGAAGATCACAAAACTGCAGAAGGAGTTGCCGAGGTAATTAATCAATCTTTTGGTAAGCTTGATATACTTGTAAATTCAGCTGGCTTTACAAAGCCTATTCCTCATAAAGACTTGAGCTCACTTGATATAGAATTATTTGATAAAATTCTTTTAGCTAATACTAGAGGCCCATACTCTGTT
This sequence comes from uncultured SAR116 cluster alpha proteobacterium, assembly GCA_902612965.1. Lineage (GTDB taxonomy): Bacteria > Pseudomonadota > Alphaproteobacteria > Puniceispirillales. The sequence goes on from CACMFN010000001.1 coordinate 236,545, forward strand.
ATAAGATCGCTTATGCCATTGTTGGAAAATAGCGATGATGCTATTGTGATAAATGTTTCTTCCATTTCTGCTTTTACTGGTTCAGGTAGCAACATAGCTTATTGTTCTTCAAAAGCTGCGCTTGATACCATGACTATGTCATTGGCAAGAGTTTTTGGTCCCAAAATTAGATTTTTATGTGTTTCGCCGGCTGCTGTTGCTACCGATTTTGTTGAAGGTAGAGATAGAGAAGCTTTAAAAGAGTTAGCTAAAAAAACACCACTTCAAAAAATTGTAGAACCTGAAGACGTAGCCCTTGCTATCTTGGGATGTATTACACATTTAAAAACAGCTACGGGAACAAAGATTGTAATTGATGGAGGGAAAAATTTATAATTTTTTTGTTATAATTTAAATGCCACATTTTTCGATTGAATACTCAGCAAATCTTGAAAAAAAAATTAATATGAAGGAGTTTTGTAATGTTCTTAGAATTGCTGGAATAGAAACGGGAGTTTTTCCCATAAAGGGAATTAGAGTTAGAGCAATTTGTTGTGATCATTATGCAATTGCTGATAACAATCCACAAAACGGTTTCATTGATATTTCAGTTAGGTTAAGAGAAGGACGCGATATGGAAGTTAGAAAAGAGGCTACTGAACATATCTTTCAAGCAGCAAAAAAATTTTTAAAGCCTGTTCTTGACACTTCGCCATTTGCATTATCAATGGAAATGAGAAATATTGATGCCGAACTTAGTCCAAAAGAAAATTCAATTCCTAAATTCATGAAAGAGAGCCATGATGTCTGATTTAAATGAAAATATTAAAAAACTAAAAAAACATTTAGATATCATTAAAGAACAAGGAGTTTTGAATGTCGTCGATGGTGAATTAAAGAATTCAAATTCCAGAAAGAAATTTTCTAATTTTTCTCCTGTGGATGAAACATACATTTGTGAAGTTGCTCAAAGTAATGCTGAAGATATTGATGAGGCATCATCATCATCTAAAGATGCTTTTAAAGAATGGTCAAAAACAAGTCCTGCTACAAGGAAAAAAATCTTACACAAAATAGCTGATAAAATAGTTGAAAGGTCAGAAGAGATAGCTTTATGTGAGACTTGGGATACTGGTCAAGCAATAAGATTTATGTCAAAAGCAGCTATAAGAGGTTCAGAGAACTTTCGTTATTTTGCTGATAAAGCTATTTCTGCTCAAGACGGATTAACATTACCATCAGGTTCATTACTAAATATCACTAAAAGGTATCCAATTGGCCCAGTTGGGATTATTACCCCATGGAACACGCCTTTTATGTTATCTACATGGAAAATTGCACCTGCACTTGCAGCCGGCTGTACAGTAGTTCATAAGCCTGCAGAATTATCCCCAGTTACAGCAAAAATACTTAATGAAATAGCTTTAGAAGCAGGACTTCCTCCTGGTGTTTGGAACCTTGTGAATGGTTTTGGTGAAGAGGCAGGAGTTGCTCTAACAAAGAATAAGGATATTAAAGCTGTAGCCTTCGTTGGAGAGTCAAAAACAGGTTCAGCTATAATGCGACAAGGATCTGAAACTTTGAAAAGAGTTCACTTTGAACTTGGAGGTAAGAACCCAGTGATTGTTTTTGATGATGCTGATCTAGACCGTGCTTTAGATGCTGTAATTTTCATGATTTATTCCTTAAATGGAGAAAGATGTACTTCTTCAAGTAGGCTTTTGATTCAGAAAAATATTGCAGAGGAATTTATTAGTAAATTGGTAGATCGAGTTAATAAAATTAAGGTTGGCAATCCTTTAGACCCAAATACTGAAGTTGGTCCTTTAATAAGTGAAAATCACTTAGAAAAGGTTGTTTCTTATTTTGATGTAGCTAAAAGAGAAGGTGCAGAAATTGCTGTCGGAGGAAAAGCGCATAAGAAACCAGGTTGGTTTGTTTCGCCAACCTTATTTAAAAATGCAAAGCCTGGAATGAGAATTTCTCAAGAAGAAATTTTTGGCCCGGTTTTAACTGCTATTACCTTTGAAGATGAAGAAGAAGCATTAAAAATATCAAATGATGTAGAATACGGTCTGACAGGTTATATTTGGACAAATAACGTAACTAGAGCATTAAGATTTTCAGATGAGCTTGAAGCTGGTATGATTTGGGTGAACTCTGAGAATGTTAGACACCTACCGACACCCTTTGGTGGATTTAAATCAAGTGGAATAGGAAGAGATGGTGGTGATTGGTCATTTGAATTTTATATGGAACAAAAACATATTGGTTTTGCAACTGGAAACCATCAAATACCTAAATTAGGTAAATAAATATATAGAGAGAACTTAATGCCACTTCCAAAAAATAATTTATACCCAGATTTTAATATTTCACGTCTAAGTCATATAGAATTAGGTGTTAAAGATCTAGAAGCAAGCTTTGCTTTTTATGTCGAAACTCTAGGATTGCAGGTTACTGAAAAAGAGAGTGATTATATCTATCTGAGGGGTATGGAAGAAAGAGGTCACCATAGTGTAATATTAAAAAAATCTGAAGAGCCTACTTGCAACGTTTTAGGGTATAAAGTTTTTGATGAGGAGCAATTATACAAAGCAGAGATTTATTTTAATTCTAAAAACATAAATACAAAATGGATTGAAAGGCCTTTTCAAGGCAAAACATTATTAACTCATGATATCCACGGAATACCAATAGAATTTTATTATCAGATGGATAGACTCCCGACAATTCACCAAAAGTACAAGCTTTATACGGGTGTTAAACCTTTAAGAATAGATCATTTTAATGTTTTTTCAATTAATGTTGATGAGAGTGTGAAATTTTATTCTGATTTAGGTTTTAGAGTAACTGAGTATACTGAGGATGAAAAATCAAAAAAACTGTGGGCTGCCTGGATGCACAGAAAGGGAACAGTGCATGATATTGCATTTACAAATGGAGTTGGTCCAAGACTACATCATGTAGCATTTTGGGTGCCAACACCAATGAATATAATTGACTTGCTTGATGTAATGTCAACAACTGGATATATAACAAATATTGAAAGAGGACCAGGAAGACATGGAATTTCTAATGCATTCTTTTTGTATATAAGGGATCCTGATGGTCACCGTACAGAAATTTATTGTTCAGATTATCAGACAGTAGACACTGACCATGAGCCAATAAAATGGGATTTAAAAGATCCGCAAAGACAAACGCTATGGGGTGCCCCAGCTCCAAAATCATGGTTTGAAGAGGGAAGCCACTTCGATAAAACAGAACCAAAAGAGCCTGCTCTTAAAGCACAGCCTATAGTGGCACCGTAATTTAGAGGGAAATATGTTAAATAAATTTGTATCAATCAAAGTTGACGATCAAAATATTTTTGGTATTGAAACTGATAAGGGAGTAATTGATTTAACCAACAAATATTCTGAGTGGAAGTCTTTATACGACGTTGTTAAAAACAATGGGTTTGATAAACTAATATCTTCAATTGACAATAGTGAAACAATTTTACCTAAGGGATCTTATGAATACAATATACCAATTTCAAATCCTGAAAAAATTATTTGTGTTGGTATAAATTATCCAGATAGAAATGAGGAGTATAAAGATGGTCAAAATACCCCTCAAAATATGTCATTATTTGTTAGGTTTCCAAGATCTTTTGTTGGACATAGTTGCCCTATCATCAGACCCAAGGTATCTAAACAACTTGATTATGAAGGTGAGGTTGCAATTATCGTTAGCAAGGAGGGTAGGCATATACCAGAACATGATGCTTATAATTATATCTCTGCTATATCAATTTGTAATGAGGGAACAATTAGAGATTGGGTAAGACATGCTAAATTTAATGTCACCCAGGGTAAAAATTTTGAAAAATCTGGATCTATTGGTCCTTTTCTAATTCCGTTTAAAAATAAAAAACAACTTGAAGATATTGAAATTGAAACAAGAGTTAATGATGAGGTTCGACAAAATGATCGTACTAGTAGGATGCTATTTAATATTCCAAAGCAAATTAACTATATATCAACTTTCACTACTTTAATGCCTGGAGATATCATAATTACAGGTACTCCAACAGGTGCGGGAGCAAGGTTTGAACCTCCAAAGTTTTTGAAGCCTGGAGATAGAATAGAAGTTTCTGTTGAAGGAATTGGTACTTTAATTAATACAGTGGAAGACGAGTAATGCCTCTTACAGAAAACCAGATAGAGGTAGCCGCAGAGAGTTTATTTCAAGCTGAAATATCAAGAAAGAGAATAGGTCTTTTATCTGTTCAATTTCCAGAAATTGATATGGAGGATGCTTATAAAATACAAGCAGCTTTAGTTGAGAAAAAAATTAACTCCGGATTGAAATTAGAAGGCTGGAAAATTGGTCTTACCTCAAAGGCAATGCAAGATGCGCTTAAAATTGATATACCAGATAGCGGAATATTATTTGATAATATGTTTTTTAAAAGTGGAGACGAAATTCCTACTGAAAGGTTTATACAAACAAGAATTGAAGCTGAAATTGCATTTTGCATGAAGGGGTCATTGGCAGGAGAAGTTACGCGTGAGGAAGTTTTACAGGCAACTGATTATGTATTTCCATCCTTAGAAATTTTAGATACTCGTATTTTTAGGAAGGATGAAAATACAGGAAAGATGAGAACAGTTTTTGATACTATTTCTGATAATGCTGCAAATGCAGGTGTAATTTCTGGAGCTCAAAAAAATGATCCACAAAAATTTGATCTTCGACGTGTTGGTTCTATAGTTATGAGGAATAATGAAGTTGAAGAGACTGGTCTTGGCGCAGGTGTTTTAAATGATCCTATTACAGGCATTATTTGGCTAGTTAAAAGATTATCTGAATATAATCAGAAAATTAGTCCAGGAGAAATAATCCTTTCAGGGTCTTTTATAAGGCCAATAGAGGCTAGAAAGGGTGATGAATTTTATGCAGATTTTGGAGATTTTGGTTTTGTTGAATGCAAATTTAATTAATTTAAATTGATTAATGATTAATTCACTTTCTTTAAGATCAAATTATAAAACACTTAAAAAATTCACATATTTAAATCAGGCGTCATTAGGTTTAATCTCAGAAAAAACAGCAACATCTATGATTGAATTTCTAAATGAAATTGCAAAACATGGAAATGCTCATATGTCAGATCAAGACGAGGTTAATTTTTTTCAAACTTTAAGAAATACATGTTGTAGGTTATTTAATTGTAACTCTAGAAATCTAGCAATTCTGTCTAGTGCTAGTGAATTACTTAACCAATTACCTTATTTATTAGATTTGAAAAAAGGCTCTAAGGTTGTTTTAGTGAAAAGCGACTTTCCTGCTTTATTTAGACCATGGCAAGCCTTCTCCAAAAAAAATAAATTAAAAACGCATTTCGTTGATGAGAATTTAAATATTGATTTGACTTCTTCAATTATTGAAATAATAGACAACGAAACAGTTGCTGTAGTAGTGAGTTATATTCAGTATGCAACTGGAAGTAGAATTGATTTAAAACGATTACAAAAAATAACAAAAAAACTTAATATCCCTTTTGTTATTGATGTTACGCAAGCTGCAGGAGCAATTCCATTAGATATTAGTAAGATAGAATGTGATGCAATGGTTTGTAGTGGGTATAAATGGCTTGGTGGTCATGGGGGTGTAGCTATAGCATATCTTTCTGATAACTTAATAAATAAAACTCCATTAATGCCTGGATGGATGGGTGCAAAAAACCCTTTTAATATCAATAATAATAAATTAGATCTCGCATTTGGTGCAAAAAGATATACTCAGTCAACAATGTCTTATATTTCCCTTAAAAGTTTAAATGTTTCAATTAAAGAGATATTAAATCTCGGAATTCAGAATATTGATTCTCATTCAGAAAAGTTAAAAAAATATCTACTATCTTCACTAAATAAAGATAGGTACAAAACTCTTAATGGAAATCAAAAACTTATGTCTTCACATATAATTTCTATTTCTAATAATGAAATAGATTCAAAAAAAATATCAAAAATTCTCTTTGATAATGGTATTATATGTAGCTTAAGAAATGGATTTATAAGAATATCACTTGCCCATTATAATGATCAAACAGACATAGACAAATTGTTGTCCGTTTTAGATAAATTGTGAAATAAAAATCCTTTTAGGAAACCTCAATATTGAGTTGTTCTATCTCTCTAAAGCGTATCCTATTAGCTATCTTGGGTTTAGCTTGTAAATTAAAGTCTTTGAATGAACGTATTAATTTTAAGAATGCTACTCTGCCTTCAATTCTTGCTAATGTATTACCAGCACAAATATGAATTCCCAAACCAAAAGATAAGTGTTTATTAGGCTTTCTTGAAACTATAAATTTGTCTGGATTATTAAATTGTTTTGGATCTCTGTTTGCAGCAGCAATTATCATATGAACTGACGTTCCTTTAGGGATTTTTTTATTCTCCAAGATTGTATCTTTTTTATTTCTTCTATTATTCACTTGTATAGGTGGGTGGTAGCGAAGAATTTCCTCAATGGCAGAATTGATTAATGTCTCATCATTTCTTAATAAATCTAATTGATCTTTATTATTAATAAACTCACACATTCCATGTGAAAGCATATTTGTTGAAGTTTCATGGCCTGCGTTAAGCATGAAGATACATTGATGTAAAAGCTCAACTTCAGATAATTCAATTCCTGATGACTGAGCGTCTATTAAGGTTGAAATAATCTCACCATCACGACTGAGATGAGAATTTTTTTTCCTTAAATTTACTTGATCTTTTAAATAGTTTTTGAAATTTAAAACAGCTGAGCAACCACTCTTAAATTGTTCTTCCGATAGAGTTGGCTCTAGAGCCCCTAATATTAGTCTTGCCCAATCTCGGATAAGTTTTCTATCTTCTTTTGGAACACCTAAAATATCACATACAACATCGACGGGTAATCTGAATGAAAAATCTTTAACAAACTCTATGTTTTTTTTCTCTTTCATTTCGTCGATATAGCTTTGCACTAGTTGTTCAACATTGTTTTCAATATGTGCTAAGGCCCTGGGAGTAAAGGCGTGTTGAAATATTTTTCGAATTCTAGTGTGATCTGGTTGATCAGTAAATACTACACTAGTTGTATGGTGTTCATATAAAAGCGAATTACCAAATTTAGGCTTAAACTCTTCCTTTTTATCTGAGCTCCATAATTGGTGATTCTTGTAAATATCAACTAATGTTTCATAAGACGTTACTATAAAGGAACCATCTGAATTCTCATGGATAGGATTATTTTCCCTTAACTGTGAATAATATAAATAGGCTTTTTCAACCAAATCTTCAGGTGGGTTGTATAAATCAAATTTATTAATATCCATACTATTAATTTTTATTATCTGTTTTTAAGAAGTAAATAACTAATTCATAATTAATTCTAATTTAGAAGATTATAATTTTATTTTCTTTTGAAAATATATCTTTAATCTATTTAACTATTTGTTAGTGTAAAGCATGGAATTTAATCAAGATATTAAGTTGCTCATTGATGGAAAATGGATACAATCTTCAGAGAGAGATTCATTGCCTTTAATTAATCCAGCAACAGAAGAAATTTTATCAAATGTACCAATTGCAAATGATAAAGATTTGGATAATTCACTAATATCTTCACATAAAGCTTTTAAAATATGGAGTAAATTTCCACCACTTAAAAGACAATCGATCATGCTTAAAGCTGTAGAGATAATTAAAAGCAGACAAGAGGAAATTGCGAAAACTCTTACTATGGAAATGGGAAAAACTCTTAGAGAGTCAAGACAAGAAATTAATCAGGTTATTGAAACTACAGTCTGGTGTGCTGAAGAGGGTAAAAGAACTTATGGTAGAATTATACCTTCAAGAGATAGTCAAGCAAGGCAAATGGTTTTTAAAGAGCCAATAGGTCCAGTTGTTGCATTTGTTGCTTGGAACTTTCCGGGTGGAAATTTTATAAGAAAGGTTGCATCTGCTTTAGCTGCAGGTTGCACAATAATCATAAAACCAAGTGAAGAAACCCCAGCAACGGCAGTTGCTCTTGGCGAATGTTTTATGGAAGCTGGTTTGCCATCAGGTGTTTTAAATATTATCTTTGGAATACCAGACAAAATTTCACGCTATTTGCTCGAATCACCAATTCCAAAAGCCGTCACCTTTACAGGCTCAGTTGAAGTTGGCAAGCATCTTCAATCGTTATCTTCGAACACTTTAAAAAAATGCACCCTAGAATTGGGAGGTCATGCACCAGTAATTATTTGTAATGATGTGGATGTTGATAAAGTTCTTGCAAAAATTGCACCATGGAAGTTTAGAAATTCTGGCCAAGTTTGCATTTCTCCTTCAAGATTTTTTGTTCAAGATGAAATATACAAAAATTTTGTAGATGGTTTTGTAAATATTGCGAGACAAATAAAACTGGGTAATGGGTTAGAAGAAAGTACTGATATGGGTCCTTTGATATTTGAGAAACAGTTAAGAAAAATGGAAATTTTAGTTGAAGATGCAAAATCAAAGGGATCAAGTATTAATTTAGGTGGAAAAAAAATTGGTAATAAAGGTTATTTTTATGAACCTACCGTTTTAACTAATTTATCCTCCAAATCTAGAGTATTAAATGAAGAACCTTTTGGACCTTTAGTTCCAATATTGCCATTTAAAAATATTGAGGTAGCCACTGAAAAATCAAATTCATTGTCTGTTGGTTTGGCATCATATGTTTTCACTGAGAACCAAAAAAACGCACATTTTTTAGGTAGTAATCTTAATGTAGGAATTGTATGCGTGAATCATACTATAGTCTCAGTTCCAGAAGCACCTTTTGGTGGTGTGGATGAGTCAGGATATGGAAAAGAAAATGGTATAGAAGGGTTAGAATCATTTTTGAAAACGAAATATATTTCTGAAATACCTTCTATTTAGCTAAATAGCTTAAAAACTCGGGTCTGAATTTTTCTTTCAATTCATCATTTGTGTTATTTTTAATTAAACCTTTTTGATAACCCAAATCAGAGTTAAAAATCCTATTACGGTTTAGTATATTTTGTGGGTCAAACCTTCCTTTTAAATCCTTCATGATCTTAATTTCTTGTTTTGATCGACTTAAATGTAAATAAGCTTTTTTTTCTAAACCTATTCCATGCTCTGCAGAAATTGACCCATTATACTTACCTACAATTTTATAGAAGATTTTTTTGATTTTTTCTTTAAGTTCATGACAAATTACTACGGCGTGTAAATTATTATCACCTAGATGCCCAAAAAATAAAATATCTTTGACTTCTTTAAATGCAAGTATCTCTTTTTCTAATTTAGCAACAAATTTTTGAATCAAATTTAAATTAACAGATATGTCAAAGTTCATCCGTAGCGGTATTGTTTTAAATGCCGTTGATGTATTATTTCTTACATTCCATAAATTCTTTATATCTTTTTGTGATGAAGAGATAATGGCATCTTTAATAATTTTTTTATAAAGAAATTTACTTAAAGTTTCAGAAAACCATTTTTCATCAATTGCAGGCTTATTTCCTAAAGTCTCAATAAGAACATAGTAATTGTATTTTTTTGGAAGTGGGGCCTTGATACCAGTGGAACTTAATATAAATTCGTATGTTGATTTCCATAAAACTTCAAAAGCTGATAAGTCACTACCTAACTCTTTTTTGCAACTAATTAGTAAATTCAGAAGTTCATCTAAACTATCCACACCACAAAAAGCAACATTTTGGGTCTTTGGTTCTTGATAGAACTTCAGAGTTGCTTTTGTAATTACTCCAAGAGTTCCTTCTGAGCCGATAAAAATTTGTTTGAGATCATAGCCTGAATTATCTTTAACTAAATTATGTAAATTGCTAATTAAAGTTCCATCTGCCAACACAACTTCAATTCCTAAAGTGAGGTCCCTAATCATGCCATATTTAATTACCCTCGTTCCACCTGCATTCGTTGCTAAATTTCCGCCTAAAAAGCAACTACCTTTAGAACCTAAATCAAGAGGAAAGAAAAAGCCTTTCTGTTCAAGAAAATTTTGAAACTTTTCAAGAGTTACGCCAGTTTCTACAGTTGCACTTAGTGATAACGTATCAAAATTTGAAATTGAGTTCATTCTCTCCAGAGATAAAATGACTTCATTGTCAAAAGGAACAGCCCCTTGAACTAACCCTGTCATTCCTCCTTGAACTGAGACTGGCCAACAGAAGTCATTACATATTTGCATAATTTTTATAACTTCCTGAGTTGATTTGGGGAGAAGTATGATTGACGGTTTCCCATTTTTGAAATTAGTAATATCATGGACATATTTAGCATTTTCAATGTTTGGAGTTTTCCATCCTTTTGAGCCAACTATAGGTATCAATTTTTCAAGAATCAGTTCCATTTTTTTACCATTAGATACCTCTTTTATGTCTAAGAAAATCCCAAGCTAATAATACTGAACCCAAGATTAGACAAATAATCTGGATTCTAACATCCATAAATAAAATTCCAAATCCAACAGACAATCGAAGAATTACTTCAGCCCAAGACAGTTTTGTGCAATCAAATTTGGCAAGTGCACTATTTATAAACCAAATTGAAATTAATAGACGTGGAACAATTGAAAAAAACTCCAACCAAGAAAAATTCTCAATAATGAGAAGACATGGGTAATATGCAAAAGCAAATGGAATTATAAATTTTGCAATTCCAAGTCTAAATGCCATCAAAGAAGTAATTATAGGATTTGATCCAGCAATTGGTGCAGCTGCATAAGCGGCAAGCGCTACAGGTGGAGTCAAACTAGATGCAACACCATAGTAAAAAACAAATAGATGTGCAATTAGTACGGAAACACCTAGATTTTGAAGTGCTGGTCCCATAACAACAATTATTATTAGATAAGCTGGCAGAGTAGGCATTCCCATGCCTAAAACAAGCGCTCCAATCATAGCCAAGGTAAGAGAAAGAAATAAACTGTCTCCTCTTAATTCATTCATAAAAGATGCTAATTTTATTCCTATTCCTGTTGAGTCTATAGCTCCAACTAACATTGAAATTACAACTATAGCTATTAACAGTTTTGCACCTTGCGTACCCCCTTTAATAACAGAGTTTAATAATTTGACAGGGTTGTTTCTAATTTCAGGATTTATAAAACTCAAAACAAGTATTGAAATTACAGCATAAAATCCTGCTCTTGATGTAGAAGAACCAAACAAAAGAGAAAAAATTACTAGAAAAATTGGAACAACAAATAAAATTGAATTAATCCAATCCCTAACAGTTATTCTACTATCAATGTCTAATTCTTTAATTTCTATGTTTTGTTTTCGCGCTTCCATCGTAACGCTTGAAAATAGGCTAAAATAATATAAAAGTGCAGGGATTAGTGCTGCGAGAGCAATTGATAAATAATTTATTCCAGTTAAATCAGCCATTACTAAAGCTGCTGCTCCCATAATTGGAGGCATTATCTGCCCTCCTGACGAAGCAGTTGCTTCAATCCCACCAGCAAAAGTTGGGGTAAACCCCCTTTTCTTGATCATTGGAATTGTGAAAGTGCCTGTTCCTACTATATTTGCAACAACACTTCCAGACATTGTTCCAAACATTGAACTTGCTAAAATTGCAGCCTGAGCAGGGCCACCTCTAGTTCTTCTTGTCAAAATAAATGCAAATTTCAAGAGAGTATGGCCAGCACCTGTACCTTCTAAAAGAACTCCAAAAAGAATAAAAATAAATACCGTGTTTACTGCAATATTAGTGATAGTGCCGAATACACCTTTATTCATATTATACCAAAGGTTCTCACCTATTAATCTTTCATTGAAGCCACTATGCTGTAAAAAACTAGGAAAATGTGAACCAAAGTATAAGTAAATTACTGCGAAAACACCGACAAAGAATAGAGCATACCCCCATGAGCGTCGGCAAACCTCAATAAAAATTCCTAACCCAACTATTGAATAAAGACCATCGAGATAAGTAACGTCGTATAATTCATTTTCTAAAATATATTGTACATCATAAAACTTTAGAACTGTAAGAATACCAAAAACTATAATTAAAAAATCGAGTGTGATTCTAGATATTAAGAATTTGATACTATGTTCAATTTTTCTATAAGGTAACAAAACAATTGTAATAAGAGCTAAAGCACAACATAAAGCTCTGTGAAATTTTGGATCAATTAAAGCAAAGCCAGATGCATAAATTGCAATAATTGATAAAGCTAAAGCAGATAATATACTTATATAAGAAAAAGATTGTATTATTAATTTTTTCATAAAAATATTTCCTCAGGCTCTAGGCCTGAGGAAAACATTATTTTCTAATCTGTTGGAATAATATTCTGTGGAACATTAAATCCTTGTTCTTTGTAATATCGATAAGCACCTTTGTGCAAAGGTAGGTTTACTGATGTGAAGGCAGTTTCTTTAGTAACCTCTTTAAGAAAAACAGCCGTCTTATGGATGTCATCTAGATTTTCCCAAAAAGCTTTAGTTACATTATAAACAACATCTTCATCTACCATGCTTGTAGTACCTATAAATTGATTAAAGCCAAGGGCCCTTATAGTTCCCTTTGTCAATTGTCCTTTATAAACACTGCCATCAAAAGTGGTAATTCCTCTACCAGGAGATGAGCTTTGCTTTTTCAGGGCAGGTGCATCCAGGGCACTTTCAGGAATTGATAAAAGTCTAAAATTTGAATTTAGGCCAAATTGTTGAACTAAAGCACATCCAACATCACACGGTCTTACCATTACATCAACTTTATTATCTCTAAAAGCATTAAGGCCTTCACCCCAAGGAAGTATAACACCTTCGTAATCTTTATCGTGATCAAATCCCGTTACACCTTTCATGATACCTTTTGAACCAACACTTGCAGCACCTGAAGGAGGCCCAAGAAAAACTTTTTTCCCTTTAATGTCTTTCCAATCAACAATGCCTGAGTTTTCTTTTGTCAATACATGAAAGACACCTGCTTTAAATCCTAAAATAGATCTTAAGTTTTCAGCATAGTTTGGTGCTTCCTCAATCTTTGAATACATAGCTTTTTTGTTTTTCATCAAAACGTAAAGGTTTGGAACACCTGAGTAGAAAGAGATATCCCCTTTACCAGCAGACAACATTGACTTTGTTAATGTTTTCCCAGCATTTACTTCAATATCAACACCAGCTTTTGAGGCCTGTGCAGCAAATGCGATAAAAATTGTTCCCGGAGGACCACCTGCTACAGCAGTTTCTCCTTTGAAACTCTGACCAGACGCACTAAAATTTAGTCCAGTTATCAAAATCAAAGTTAACAATATTTTTATTAATTTCATAAACTTTCCTCCTTCATTGTTATAAAAACCCTGAATTAATCTGTTCTTCTCGTCAAGGATTTAAGTAATATATTTTTATGAATTCTAATATGGTATATATCAAATGTAACGTAACCAAAATTTAGAGTGAATTAATTGAAAAAAATTTCGGGCGGAGCTTTAATTACAAAAATATTAATCCAAAATGGAATAAGTAAAGCCTTTTGTGTTCCTGGCGAAAGCTACCTTGGTGTTTTAGAGGCTATCAGAGAAAGCAAAAACAAATTTGATTTAGTTGTTTGTCGTCATGAAGGTGGTGCTGCTTACATGGCTGAAGCGTATGGTAGACTTACTCAAATGCCAGGCATTTGTTTTGTAACAAGAGGTCCTGGAGCATGTAATGCTAGTATTGGGGTCCATACCGCTTACCACGAAGGAACTCCTCTAATATTATTTGTTGGTCAAGTTCCAGTGAAGTCTCTTAAGAAAAATGCTTTTCAATCCATAGATACAGATAAGTTTTTTAATTCAATGGCAAAGTATACTGAAACTATAAAAGACCCTAAAAACATTCGAAAAATTTTAGAAAAAGCAATTTATATCAGCACTGAAGGAAAGCCTGGACCAGTTGTTTTAGCAATTCCAGAGGATATACAATTTGCAATGGTGAGTGATAAAATAAGTGAAGTGTTAGAACACAAAACTCACAAGATAAAATCAAAAATATTCCGTGCCTATATTAAAGAATTAAATCATTCAAAAAGGCCAATAATTTTTTTGAGTGGAAGCAAATGGAAAAAAGAAACTAAAAAGAAATTAGAAACTTTTGCTAAAAATAACGATATTCCGTTTGCTGTTACATTCAGAAAAAATGATCTTTTTGATAATCAAAATAAGAAATTTGTAGGCTCACTTGGGGTAGGTCCAGATACAAATTTAGTTTCATTCATAAATGAGTCAGATCATATTTTATTAATAGGAGGGGAATTAGGTGAAATAGAAACAAATAAATTTTCAAGATTAGTAAAGTCAAAAAAAGATCAAAAAATTTTTCACATAACAGATAATAAATCCTTAATAAATAAAAGTTCTTATGACTTGCTTGTTTCAGATATAAACTATTTTTGTGAATTATTATGCGAAACAAAATTTTTAAAAAATGGTTTGTGGGGATCTAATTCTAAATCCTTAAGAGAGAGCTATGAAAATTATATAAAGCCAAAAATTTTTAAAAATAACATTAATCCTGGTTTAGCTGTTAAGGATATTTCAGATAATACCAGTGCAAATACTATTATAACTGCAGGTGCTGGTAATTATACTCATTTTATTTTAAGACATCACAAATTTAGACAATTAAATACTTTATTAGCGCCGATTAATGCGCCAATGGGATACTCAGTACCAGCATCTATAACAGCAGCTTTACTTAATAAAAATAAAGAGATCATTTGCTATGCAGGTGACGGATGTTTCATGATGAATTTTCAGGAAATGGTAATTGCATTTAAAAGAAATTTAAAAATTACATTTATAATTTTTAATAATGGTATTTATGGTTCTATAAGAATGCATCAGGAATTCAAATATCCTGGAAAAACAATTGCTACGTCTCTCAACAATCCTGAATTTGTTTCACTTTCAAAGTCCTTTGGTATTAAGGCAATTAATATCAAAGATCCTCAGCATTTATTTAAAAATTATACCAAGCTTAGAAATAATTTTGATGGTCCAATACTTTTGAATATGAATACTGATCCAGAAATTATTAACCCTCAAAAGACTATTGATGAATTAGCTAATTAATTTTAATTAAGCCCTCATCAAGCCATTCATCAAAAATTTGAAGTGCTAAATTTGTAAATTCTGGATCATTTATGTTCTGTTTTATTTCGTAATATTTAACAGGCTCTTTTAAAATATTTTTCATCTCTTCATGAAAAGAATTTATTGCATTTTGATCAAAAGCCCATTCACCCTCTCTGTCCCAGTCATCAAAACCTCCATGTGTCATAATAAAAGCAGTAGGGCCTTTAGACTTCATTAATTTTTCACCTATTATTGAAGCTGCTTTTTTTCTCTCAGAGGCACTCAATGCAGCGCATGTAATTAAACGATTATGGGGTCTAAACTCTCTTTCCTCAAAGTCTTTTGGGGGTTGTGACCATGTTTTAGCGTCTACAACTGTTAACCCACCAGGAGCAACAATTTGAGGGATTTTAAATTTTCCAGCTACTTCAAGTCGATCTTTCCCCGCATTTACTTCAGATCCAAAATAATAATTACTTATTTCTACAAGAGAAAAATCCATTACAGCCACAATTCTTCCCAGCTTTATAAGCGACTCCATTGCAGATCCACCCATCCCAGTTGTGTGAAAAACAGCCCCTTCAAACCCTCTTTTTTCAAGTTCAGGTAATAGTGTCACTATATATTTCAAAGCAGATGTTCCAAGAGAGGTAATTGCTACAATAGGCTTAGGTTCAGGCATTTCATACTTAGCTAATGTAGCCCCCACAACTGCTCCACATGCCTGGCTCAGTGAAGATTTGCATATAGTATTTAATCCATACAGACCACCTGCCCATAAAACTGTAATTATGTCAGATGGCAATCTTTGAGGTTCTATCAAGGGCGAACCTGCAACTGTTGATATTAAACATTTTGGAAAACCAAGAGGGAGCTCAGAAAATACATCTAAAGCTAAATCAGTCCCCATTGTACCTCCTAATGCTATTGCTCCATCTATTTTTTTTTCTTTACATAATTTTAAAGTAAGAGATTTTGCTCCTTTTGCAGATGCTATCATTGCATCGTTTTCATTACCTAAATCAATAATATCTTTATTTGTCATATTCGCATATTCAGCTACGTCATGCTTTGAATAATCAACTTTAATTGGTGGATCTCCGAGGACACTTACATCCATGAGGACAGGATTACACTCAAGATTTTTAATACATTCTCGCATAAAATCTATTTCATCTGATTTTGTGTCCACAGTCCCGATTATAAGAATATTTTTCATGAGACTTTCCCCCTAATTAGTGTTTAATAAAATTAAATTAGAACAATTTATATTGCCAATCAAATAAACTCTATTTATGAATTTTAACAAAATATAAAAATTATCTTATTTTGATTTTTGAAAGTAAATAATATTAGAACTAAAATTTTAAATGACAAATTTGTTGGTTTCGCTTGTGCAACTACAGTTCTATTTATTTGGTCAAGTTGGATAGTAGCCAGCAGGTATGGCGTTCTTACAAATTTATCTATACTAGACATGATTGCAATCAGGTTTGGTGTTTCAGGTTTAATTGTTATACCTTTTATTTTTTATTATAAACCATGGGAAACACTTACGGTATTAAGGGCAATTGTTTATAGCGTATTACTGGGACCAATTTATATGCTATTTGTTTTCAGTGGTTTTATATATGCTCCAGCTGCACATAGTGCAGTTTTCTTTAATGGATTTCTTCCATTTTTAACACTATTAATTTCTTTAATTTGGCTTAAAGAAAAAATATCTAAATTTCAGGCTTTATCAGTTATTTTAATTTTACTGGGAGCATTTTTAATTCTCACTGATGGAGCGAAGCTTAATATAGAATTAAGCTGGCTTGGAGACTTATTTTTCCTAATTGCTGGATGTTTGTTTGCAATTTATCTTGTAGTAAGTCGAGCATGGAATATAACAATACCAGAATTAATTTTTTGTACTGCATTTTTAAATTTCTTAATCTATATACCTTTTTGGTTATTATTCTTGCCTAAAGATTTTTCTGAGATCTCAGATTTTGATCTAGTATTGCAGTTAGTTTTTCAAGGAGTAGTTCCAAACCTAATAGGCCTATTATTGGTTACAACAGCTGTAAAAACAATAGGTTCTGCTTCAACATCTGCATTCCTCGCTGGTGTCCCAGCGACAGCTTCTATACTAAGTTTATTTATATTAGGTGAGTATCTAGGTGTGTTTGGTTGGCTTGGAATTATATTTATAACTCCAGGAATACTGTTATTAGCTCTAATGGAGAACACAAAGAAAACTAGCTAAATAATTCCTTAGCAAAACTTATTAGAGTTTCTGTAGCGCTATCATTATTTAAACGAAAATCTTGAACTTCTTTTTCAAAATCTTTATCTGAGAATAGTTTTTTACCTTCTTGGAACCAGTCAAGATTTGAAAATTCATGTTCTTCATCACGGCAAATCTTTGTTGTTAAAAGCCAAGATTTAAAATCAATTTCTTCTAGATTATTAATTTGCTCCAAGCACCCCTCTTTATCTCTTGCCATGTAATAACCAAAAATAACAGCTGCATGTCTAGGATCAGCATTTGTTTTGCCTTGAGCCACGGGATCAATTTCAAGTGCAAGCTTTACGGCATCTAAACCTTCATCGACTTTGCCTGTCCTAAGGCAGACTTCACCATAAACAGATAAAACTCTAGGGTCATTAGGAACTTGTTCATAGCATATTTTAGAATGTCTCTGTGCGGCTCGGAAGTCTTTCATTGCGAGAGAAACTTCTGACATAAGACGATGAACCTCAAAATCATTTTCATTAAGTTCACGTGCTTTCTTCAAATTATCTTCTGCTTGTTTCCAAACTGTATTAAAATCCTCTTCAAGGTATCCTCTAAATAAACCTTGGCCTAAGGCGCAAGCTTTCCAAGCATAGGCCTGGCCATTTTTCTCGTCAGCTTTAATTGCATCATCAAATGTAGTTAGTGCATTGAGCAATGCATCTTTTTGAACCTTATGGTGAAGAGCTTTACCCTTTAATAATAATTCATATGATGAGAGTTTGTCCGTTGGTTTCCTCTGTGCTCGTTCTAAGCTAGATAATTCAATTTCACCAAGTAATGTAAATGATATTTTTCTTACAATTTCATCTTGAATTTCAAAAATGTCCTCTAGTATTTTATCATATTTATTACTCCAAACAGTATTTCCTTCTTTAATATCAGATAATTCAATTGAAATTCGAACTCTCTTACCAGATGATCTGATATTTCCGGTTACGACATAATCAACTGCAAAGTTTTCACAAAATTTATCAAGTTCCTCATCGCTATCTCTAAAATCAAAGCAAGTCTGTCTTGAGACAATCTCTAATTCTCGTATCCTTGAAAACTCGGTTATTAAATCTTCAACAATACCATCGACTAAAAAACCACTATCTTCATCATTGTTCATATTTGAAAATGGCATCACAGCAAGTTTGGGTTTATAGCTTTCTTTTTTTATTTTTTCTGCATATTTCTCACCATCAGTTTTTTCAATTTTGGTTCCTGTTGGAGAGATGCCAAATGTTTGAAAGTCATCAGAAATATTTTTTAGTGCTTTTGTTCCTGCATCTTCTATAACACCCTCAATTTTATTGTTTACTTGGTCTTTTACAGCTGATGAAAGTAATATTTGTTCAGGGGCACAGGCAGCCTCAAGTCTTGCTGCAATGTTAACACCGGAACCATATATATTATCCCCTTCTATAATAACATCATCCATATGGATCCCAACACGCCAAACCAATTGTGATTCTTTGTCAGTGTTTTTATTTCTTTCACTGATTGCCTTTTGGAAGTTTGTTGCTGCATTAACACATGAAACAGGACTTGGAAAATCTGCAATTACTGAATCTCCGGCTGTGTAAAATATTTTGCCACCAAATTCTTCAATGTAGGGATCAATTATAGATCTACAAGCCTTTAAATTATCAAGTGTTTTTTCTTCATCCTTTTCCATATGACCACTAAAACCAACACAATCAGTTGCAAGTATTGATGTTAATTTTCTATTTACAGTGCTCATAAAATTGTCCCCCTAATATATAAATTAAATATAATTTTTAATATTTAAATACACAATATTAAAAATCATATCCTTAGTATTTAATATATACAATTTACTATTAAAGGCCCTCTAAAAGCCCAACCAGTAAATTTAACTTCACTGTAATTTTGGTTTAATTTTATTTTCGGAAAACATTTAAATAGAAGTGGAAGTGCTACTTCTCCAATCAAGCATCTTGAAATCCACGCCCCTGCACAAAAATGAGGACCTGCACCAAAAGCTAATGATGCACTTAATTTCCTTGTAATGTTAAATACTTCTGGATTATCAAAAACATCTTCGTCCCTGTTACCTGAACCAAACATAAAGAATATTCTCTCATTTTTTGTAAACTCTATACTTTCGATAATAGCATTCTTTGCTACTCTCCTTGGAGACATTCCAATGGGCGAGATCCATCGGGAGTATTCTTCAAATGCATTTAGCCAAGTATTTTTACCCTCTAGTATTAAATTCAATTGATTTTTATTTTTTAATAAAGCCCAAACCGTACCTGCGATTGCATCTCTTGGTTCATTTTGTCCTCCTGAAATTGCAAGTTTAATATTGGCACGATTTTGAGTTTCTGATAACCCAGCTTCATGTTGAACTGATAATAAAGAATGATTTGGAGATTTTTTTATAATCGGTAACATTTCGTCTATATAGTTATCTATTGATTGAGTGCAATTATGGCAATTAGCCTCTATGAGCGGATCACCAGATATATTTGCAATACCATCTATCATTCCTTGGCTAACTCTATCCATTTCAGTAAAAGCCATATTAGATAAACCAGTAACAGTTTTGAGAGCTTCAGCTGAAACAGGTAAAGCAAAGTCTTTAATCAAATCACCTTTCTTTTTTCTTTTCATTTGACATAAAATTTTTTCTGTATTTTTAATGAAATCCTTTTTCCAGATATTTTTAACAGTCTTAGGGGAAATAGATGGTAAAATAGCTTTTCTCTCTAATTGATGGCTTTCACCATCTTTTCTCATCATATTTTCACCCATGAGTGTAGTCATCAGACCACCAGGCTGAACAGATGAAAATATATCAATTTTCTTTTCATTTTCTGATATGGAATTTCTTTTAGTAAAAAGTGTAGAATGAAGTTGAGGTACAAAACAAATAGGATTTTTCTCTCTCATTAATTTGAGATCAGGGTAAGGGTTTTCCCAAAATTTTTTTAAATCAACTTCATAAATTGGAGCACTTGACATTAAATAAAAAAACTAACTTATTATATTTTAAATATAACATAAATTTGTTGCAAAAATTTATGTTTATGGCAAATAAGTATTATCAAAATTAAATTGAAAGATCATATGTCAAGCTTAAGGAATATTTCAAAAAACAATTTACTACCATTTTTATATATTGTTTTGTTTTTATTAGTAGGAAGATTAATACCACATCCTCCAAATTTTACACCAATTCTAGCTGTTGCTATATTAGCTCCATATATATCCAATAATAGGTTTTTGTCATATTCAATGACAATTATTGCGATGTTTATTTCAGATCTAATCATTGGATTACATAGTGGTATTCTATGGATTTATTTAGCAATTTTGATTTGTAGCTTTGTAAGTGAATTCTTAATGAAATTCGGGAGATTTAGCTTAAGACTTGGTTTAATGACTATAGTGTCATCTTTATTGTTTTTCTTAATAACGAATTTTTCAGTTTGGTTAATATATGATTATTACCCTAAGACTTTTGAGGGTCTTTTACTTTGTTATACAATGGGAATACCATTTGTGAAAAATACAATACTTAGTACTATGATTTATACAGGAATTTTTGTCTTAGTTATCAAAAGTTTGGAAAAATCTAATATAGGACTTAATTTTAGAACAAGTTAGTTTAATTTTGATTAAGTTCAAAATTCAAAGGAATTAGAAAATTAAAAATTTTGTTTTTTGCCTCAAATCCAGCCTTAGGAAATAATTTTATTTTTTTAATCAATTGTAATGCTACATTATCTAAAGTTTTATTTCCTGAAGATTGATTTAAACTTAGATCCAGTATTTCTCCATTAGTATTAAGCGATAGATTAACAAATAAACTTCCAGAAATATTTTTCTTCTTTAAAATTAATGGATAAGTAATTTGATTTTTAATTTCAAAGTTTAGTGTATTTATCCAGTTATTCAAATTTTTAATATCTCCCTCAAATAAATCAAATGTCTTGTTGATATTATTTTTTTTATCTTTATTTAATTCATAGATCATAAATTGAAAACCGATTGTGTTGCCTGTGTTTTCAAATGTTCTAAAACCTAAATCTTCTAAATATAATTTGAATGCGCCCATACTTTTTGAATTTCCAGGGCCACTAAATTTTGGATACCCATCTGGAAATTTCTTTAAAAATTTAGAATAAGTTGGATAATTTTGGTTATCAGAATGTGCTGATTGCTTAAAAAAAACAGTATGAAAAACAATAAAAATTATTATCCATACTGTTTTTTTAAAAAACATTTTATATGACTGACCAGTTAAAATGCATTATCAATACTTAGGTAAAATGCTCTTGGTGAAGTTCCAAATTTGTTAATAACTTGATAGCTAGTATTAAAAATATTTTCAATTCTAAGTTTTAAATTTGTATTTTCATACAATTTATATTTAGCTAATAAATTAAACAATGTGTAGTCATCTAATTCTACATCACATTTTGTTCCATTTATAGTATCACAAATATCAGTATTATGTTTTGCAATTCCATTAAAATATAATTTATCATTAAACTGAGTTCCCAAATTTAAACCTAATTGATTTCTTGGAACACGAATTATTTTCCCACCATTTTCATCTGCAATGTATGAATAGGAGATGTCTAAAGAAGTAGATTCGCTCATATTGTAAATATTGCTTATTTCGAAACCTTCTCTTTTCTTTTTTGTTGATGTTTGTTCGTATTTACCAACCCATCCACCAGGGGGATTTGCAACCCAGTTAATTATATCCTCAGTTTCATTAGAAAAATAAGCCACTTTAAATTTAAGACTATCATTTAAATTATTCGAATATTCTAGATCAAAATTGGAACTTTTTTCAGGTTTTAAGTCAGCATTGCCATTACTGCTGTCATAAAGTTCATAAAGGGAAGGTGACCTAAAACCAGTTCCATATGATCCTTTTAAATTAGCATTTTTACTTAACTCATAAGCAGAAGAAATTCTAAATGAAAATTGTTCCCCAAAAGCAGAATGGCCATCATTTCTTATAGCTAGAGTATTATTCAATTGTGGTGATGTTTGATGAATTATTTCACCGAAAATTCCAAAAATATCATTTTCATGATTTGTTGTTGGGGTTTTATCTTGTATAAAATCTGAACCAAAAACATACGTAATTTTATCATTCAAATTACTTGACCCTTTATATGACATAAAGGTTCTTTCTCCTTTGTTTTTATAGCTAGAAAATGTTTGTCCACTTCTATCAGAACTAAATTTGCTATAATTTAATACATTAGAAAGATTATTGAATTCTTTTTCATATTCTAATCCAATACCTTGAGTGTATTCATTAGCATAATATGTTGATGTATCTGACGAGCCAAAAGAATCATCTGTTTCAACATACTCATCAGTGGAAAATAAATTAATACCTAATATAGAGTTATCATCAAAAAAATGTTTTCCATTAATTGAGTATCGTTTGTTTTCAAACCCATCTTTTTCAGTAGCACCAAGTTTTCTGTCTAAAGCAGAAAATCCTTCACTTTCCAAATTGTAAAAATCAAATACATATTCTGAGGACTTGTTTTCAAGTAAATATTTATATCTAAGAGCTTTAGTATCAAAACTTCCATACTCTAGAGTGATTTTATTATTTTTTTCATTTTTGGATTTTAATAAATTTGTTCGAATATTGATAACTCCACCAATAGCTTGTGTTCCGTATAAAGCTGATTGAGACCCCTTAAGAATTTCAATACTTTCTACATCTTCAGTCAAAAAATTTGATAATGATGGTGTTTGTTGGGTTCCTGATGGATTGCCTATATCAATACCATCTACAAAAACTCGTGAATAGTAAGGGCTTGTCCCCCTAATAAAAACCGTAGATAAATTTCCAGTTGAGCCACTCCTAACTACTGAAATACCTGGCACTTTATCTAAAAAATCAACCAAATAAACACTTTCTGAACCAGCAATTTCTTCTTTTGAATAAATGTTTACAGAAGAACCCACTTTCGAGAGTTCCGTTGGTGTTTTATTGGCTAAAATTGAAATTTCATTTAATACAATACGATTGCTAGTGTCGAATTGATCCAAAAACTTTTTTATTTCAGCATCATAACCAAACGCTGAATTTAAAAGATAAAAGTATAATAGTATAATAAAAAAAATTATTTTTGGCATGGTACGCCCTTTCTACATTAATGTTAATCATCTGTAGAAAGTTTCTTCTACAGCGATGCTATAATCACCGCTGCGGAGTACCGCCCCAACACGCCCCACGCGTATTAAGTGGGTGAAGTTGCAGGGCAGGTATCCTGACTTATGGGTTTGCACCTTATTTCACCTTCCCAGAATATAATTCCAGTGGCATTCGAAATAAGGCTCGCCAATTACAGTTGCGGGGGCAGTTCTGGATTCTAAAAACTCACCAGATTCCCGTTTTAATTTCAGATAAATCTGAAAACCCTACAATCATATCTTTGTGTTATAGTATTACTATTGTCAAATAGAATTGTTAAGAAATTAAACCTTTTTAACTTGCTGTTCAATCTTCCCAAAAATTGAGTTATTTTGTTTGTCTTTCATCTCAATTCTTGTAGTGTCCCCAAACTTCATAAATGGAGTTTTAGGTTTCCCCTCCAAGATTGTTTCAACCATTCTAATCTCGGCAATACATGAATAACCAAGACCTCCGTTTTTAATTGATTTTCCTGGTCCACCATTTTTATCTCTATTTGAAATAGTTCCTGATCCTATAATTGTTCCAGCACCGAGATTACGACTTTTACAAGCATGAGCTATTAACTCGCCAAAATTAAATGTCATATCTATTCCAGCATCAACGCGTCCAAGTGGTTCACCATTTAAGTCTACTTCCAAAACTTGGTTAACTTTCCCACTTTGCCAAATTGAACCTAATTCATCAGGTGTAACTGCAACTGGCGAAAATGCTGTAGATGGTTTAGACTGAAAAAACCCAAATCCTTTTGCTAACTCATTTGGTATAAGGTTTCTAAGTGAAACATCATTTACTAACATTATTAGTCGAATTTTAGATAATGCATCTTCTGAAGAGGTTCCCATTTTAACTTCACCTGTTACAATAGCAATTTCACCTTCCATATCAATTCCCCAACTTTCGTCAGGTAGTAATATTGGAGACATTGGTGGATAGAAATCATCTGATCCTCCTTGATACATTAAAGGATCAGTCCAAAAACTTTCTGGCATTTCAGCGCCTCTAGCCTTCCTTACAAGATGAACGTGATTGACATATGCTGACCCATCTGCCCACTGAAAAGAACGTGGAAATGGTGAGTGAACAAGAGTGGCATCAAAAGTATTAGATTTTAACTTCCCTGCATTTAGCTCGATTGAAATATCTTCAAGTAAAGTTTTTACACTGTCCCAATTATCCATTGCATTTTGCATAGTTGTTACTATATCTTGGGCTTTTACAAATGTCTTAAGATCCTTTGATACGATTATAAGTTGACCGTCCTTAGTTCCATCATTAAGGGTTGCTAATTTCATTTTTTATTATTTATATTTTTCCTGTAAAATTTTTCTTTATATCACTCCAGCACTCAATATAATCATCTTGAAGCTCTTTTGCTTCTGATGCAAATTTAGTCAAGTGTTGCGGATATTTCGTTTCAAACATAAAAGCAAGTGTATTAGTAATTTTTACAGGCTCTAGTTCAGCATTACTTGCTTTTTCAAATGCTTCTGCATCTGGGCCGTGAGGTAGCATCATATTATGTAAACTAATTCCTCCAGGGACAAACCCTTCAGGTTTTGCATCATACTGTCCATAAACCAAGCCCATAAATTCCGACATGATATTTCGATGATACCATGGAGGTCTAAAAGTATTCTCGGCAACTGCCCATCTTTCAGGAAAAATAACTAAATCTACATTAGCAGTGCCATCAGTTTCGGTTGGTGCAGTGAGAACTGTATATATAGATGGGTCTGGATGGTCAAAACTTATTGCTCCAACAGGTGAAAAATATTTAAGATTGTAACAATATGGAATGTAATTACCATGCCATGCAACAACATCAAGGGGACTGTGATCAAGTTCGGTTTTATAAAATGAACCACACCATTTAATAATTGATATATGCTTTT
This sequence comes from uncultured SAR116 cluster alpha proteobacterium, assembly GCA_902612965.1. Taxonomy (GTDB): domain Bacteria; phylum Pseudomonadota; class Alphaproteobacteria; order Puniceispirillales. The sequence goes on from CACMFN010000001.1 coordinate 262,007, forward strand.
TATCAATGTCTTCAAAACTGGCTACAGGAGTTTTAAAGTCTCTTGGATTTGCAAGGCAATTTGCACCTATTGGCCCTCTATCTGGTAAGGTAAATTTTGCTCCATAATTTTCACAAATATAACCACGTGATGGTTTTTCACAGGAGACTTTAACCATCATTCCTCTTGGCAAGACTGCAATTTCACCAGGGCTAACAAACATTTTTCCCATCTCAGTAAAAAGTAATATGCTTTCTTTTTCAGGTACATAAAGCATTTCTGCGTCAGCATTTGTAAAAACAATGTTATCAATAGACTTATTAAAGGCATAAATAGATGCAGCCATGCCTGCATGTGTGTTTACGTCACCTGATGTTGTTATAGTTCGAATGCCATCAATAAAACCAGTTTCATTCTTTGGTAATGGGAATGGATCCCATCTATATTGTCCTAAAGGAAAACTATTTGCATTTATATTTGGTGCAGTTTTCCAAAATGGATATTCAGTTTTAATATACTTCCCAGTGTGTTTTACTGAGGGTCTGATGCGATAAAGCCATGATCTTTCATTTATGCTTCTTGGTGCAGTAAATGGAGAACCACTTAATTGTTCTGCATATAAACCATAAGCACATTTTTGAGGAGAGTTTCTGCCCTCAGGCAAAGCATTTGGCAAAGCTTCGGTTTGAAAATCATTACCAAATCCAGTCATGTATTCAAGTTTCATATATTTATCATTATAATTTAATTATATTGAATTATAATGAACAAAATTTGCTTTTTTATCAATAAACATTTATTTCAACTAATATTCTGATCAAAATAATAAAGGTAATATTCAAATGTCATCATCATCAAAAAATAAAATCAAAGGCGCATTAGCTGCTTCTTTAACAGCTTTTAAAAAAGATCTTAGTTTAGATATTAAACTTACTATAAAGCATGGACAAGATTTGCTTGATCAGGGTCTGGATGGTGTAGTCTTTTTTGGCACAACTGGAGAAGGAAATTCGATTAATATTCAAGAGAAAAAGCAGTTTATTGACGCTCTTGTAAATGAAAAATTTGAAAATGATAAAGTCATGATTGGGACGGGTTCTTGTGCACTTCCTGATGCAATAGATTTAACACGTTATAGTGTTGAAGCAGGTATTTATGATTGTCTAATTTTACCACCTTTTTACTATAAAAACCCTAAAGATGAAGGTTTGTTTGCTTACTTTTCAGAGATTATTCAAAAGGTTGCTAATGAAAAATTGAAAATTCAAATATACCATTTTCCTGCTGTCTCTCAAATTCCAATAAGTCACAAACTTATAGAAATGCTTTTAAAGGAGTATCCTGAAAATATTACAGGAATCAAAGACAGTAGTGGTGACGAAAATAATATGCTTTCTATGTGTGAAAATTTTGATGATTTTGATGTTTATGCTGGGTCAGAAACTTATTTTTTACCTGTTTTGAAGGCTGGTGGAGCTGGGACTATTACAGCTACTGCAAACATAACTGCCAAAAAATGTGTTGAAGTTTATAAAGCTTTCAATGAAAATTCTGATGTTGTTGAAAAATTGCAGCATGAGCTTAGTAATGAAAGAGCATTACTTCAAAAAGCATGTAGTTCTGTTGGCTTTTCAAGCGGTCTAAAAATCATAATGTCATCTTTAAAAAATGATGATCAATGGAAAATTTGTAGACCACCTTTTGCAATGGTTAATGACAGTATAGCAAAAGAAGTTGTTAGTATTTTTAATTCCTAATTAGTAAATAAATTTTAGGAATAATCACTTATCGAATTAAATAATCTCGGAATTTTTTATGATAAATTAGGTATATATTAATTTTAATATTTATTTAGAGAAAAATTAATAAAATAAAAAATGTGTAAAAAAAATTATATTGAAGATTTTTTTAATGGCCTTATAAAAATACCCGAGTTTGACCAATTAAAGGCAAACAAAGCTAAAGAATTACAAAATGAACTCTTAAAGCCTAAAGGTAGTTTAGGTAAATTAGAAGAGTATGCGATTTGGATGGCTGGATGGCAAAAGAAAATAAATCCCTCAATAGAAAATGCGTATTGTTTGATTTTTGCAGGCAACCATGGTGTTGCTAGAAAAGGGGTCTCAGCCTTTCCTTCTGAGGTTACTGAGCAGATGGTTGAAAACTTTAAAAAAGGTGGAGCAGCAATTAATCAGTTATGTGAATTAGCTGGTCTGAAATTAAATGTGCTTTCATTAGATTTAGATGAACCAACAAAAGATTTTTCAGAAAATTTTGCTATGGACAAAGAAGAAGTAATATCTGCAATGCAAACTGGTTTTGACTCTGTTCCATCAATTTGTGACTTATTAGTTTTGGGTGAAATGGGCATATCGAACACTACATCTGCTTCTGCCTTATCATGTGCTCTATTTAATGAGAAAGTTGAGAACATGACAGGTACTGGAACCGGTTTAAATCATAAACAGTTAGAAAACAAAATGTCTGTTATAAAAAGTGCTCTTAAACTTCACGGTACAAAATTTACAAGCACTATAAAAATACTATCATGTTTTGGTGGTAGAGAAATTTCAGCAATTGCGGGGTCAATAATTGCTGCAAGACTAAAGTCTATTCCTGTGCTCTTAGATGGTTTTATATGTACAGCCGCGGCCTCAACTTTAACTCTTTTTGATCAAAATTTTTTAGATCATTGTCTAATATCACATTTATCAACAGAGCCTGGCCATTTAAAAATATTATCTTATTTGAAAAAAGATCCAATTTTAGATCTAAATTTAAGACTTGGGGAAGGTAGTGGTGCTGCAATAGCATCTCTTATATTAAAATCTGCAATTGTTACACATAACGGAATGTCAACATTTTCTGATGCCCATGTAACTAATAAAAATGCTTCGTGAAAACTTTTTTCCAAAATAAGTATTTAGTAGATATTTTTGCTTCAATTATGTTCTTTACTAGGATCCCTATTAATTGGCCTTATTTTTCTGACAAAGCGCCTGATTTAACAAGGGCGGCATGGTCTTTCCCTTTAGTAGGATTTTTGGTTGGGTTTGTTTCAGGTGGTTTTGGTGAACTTTTAATCCTTATAAATGTTCCTGTATTTATATCATGTGTTACAGCAATAACAATTAGTGTTCTTCTGACTGGGGCTTTCCATGAAGATGGGCTAGCAGATATGGCTGATGGGTTTGGAGCTGGGGGGAAGCCTGATAAAATAAATAAGATTATGCATGATAGTCGTCTTGGTACTTATGGAACATCAGCTTTAACTTTGGGGCTTTTAATTCGTTTGGGTTTAGTAATGTCTCTTGTTAATCTCGGATATTCTTTATTGATTACTCTGAGTATTGGTTTTGCTTCAGGTAAATTAGCGATTATTTTTATGAGAAATTTTAATAATATTTCGAGTTTAGCCAAAATAGGAAGTATCATAGAGATTGTTTCTCCAAAAAATATGATGTTGGCAAGTTTGCTTTGGTTTGTTCCAGCACTTCTTTATTTGCCTTTTTTTGCCCTGTTATTGGGAATTATTTTTATAATAATAGTAGTTTTCTATATAGGAAAATTGTCTAATCAAAAGTTAGGTGGAATTACAGGTGATGTCTTAGGAGCTACTGCATTCATATCAGAATTAGCTTTTTTATTTGGTTTAGTAATATATTTAAGTGGTTTAATTTGATTAAAAGTACAAAATTAATATTAGTTAGACATGCGCCAGTTGAAAAAGTAACAGGCTATATACCTCAAAATAATCCTAATGCTGTAGTTAATTTAGATCATATTAAAAAACTTTCATCTTATATTCCTAATAAAAGTTTTTGTTACACAAGCCCATTAAAAAGAACAATTCAAACTGCAAACGCATTATCAAAATTTGTAAAATTTAAAGATATTTTAGTAGAGAAAGACTTGGTTGAGCAGAATTTTGGTGATTGGGCAGGAAAAAAAATATCTGATGTTTGGGAAGAATTAAAAAATAATAAAAGCCAACATAATTTCTCTTTTATTTGTCCAGAAATTAGTCCACCAAATGGTGATAGTTATTTAGACCAGTGCAATCGTGTTGCTAATTTTATAGATAACTTCGATTTTGATAATAAAAATTCTGTTGTTTATATTACCCATTCAGGAACTATAAAAGCTATTTTGTCTCATATATTGAATATAGCGCCTGATAAATCAATTGGAATAGAAATATCTCATTTGAGTTTTACTTCAATTGAAGTGATTGATAATAAACAAAATAAAAACCGAGGTGGTAGATTTCGAGTTTTAAAGGTTAACCAACAATTCTAAATACAGATCAAAATTCTTTTCCTTTAAAATTGCAATCTATGAGTATGAAATATTTCTTTTATTTAGTCTCTAGGGACTAAGTTTGTTCATGCTCGTATGCTTCAATTGGAGGACAACTACAAACTAAATTTCTATCACCAAATACATTATCTATTCTGCCTACTGGTGGAAAATATTTATTACTTTTTTCAGATAGATTAGCTAATGCAATTTGTCTTGAATAAGGATGTGACCAATTTTCTTGAGTTAATGTCTCAACAGTATGAGGCGCATTAATTACTGGATTGTCTTCTTTAGACCAATTCCCATTTTTTACTTCATCAATTTCCTTAGCAATTGAAATCATTGCGTCGCAAAACCTATCAACCTCTGACATTGGTTCTGACTCTGTGGGTTCAACCATCAAAGTATTAGGAACTGGCCAAGACATTGTAGGAGCATGAAAGCCGTAATCAATTAGTCTTTTTGAAATATCTTCGTTAGTTATATTTGTGTTAGAAGTGATTTCATTAATATCTAAAATACATTCATGAGCTACCATACCTTTTTCATCAGTGAAAAGAATTGGGTAATAAGGACGTAACTTATTTGCAATGTAATTAGCTGAAAGAATTGCTGTTTTTGTGGCATCTCTCAAACCTTCTTCTCCCATCATGGATATATAAGACCAAGAAATCGGTAAGATACCAGCACTTCCATAAGTTGTTGATGATATAGCGCTGGTCTCATCAAATACATTTCCAGGTAGGAATGGGATCAAATGTTTTTTAACTGCTACTGGACCTACACCTGGTCCACCACCACCGTGTGGTATACAAAATGTCTTATGAAGATTTAAATGACTAACGTCTGCACCAATCTCAGTAAGAGAGACTAGTCCTATTAACGCATTTAAATTTGCTCCATCAACGTATACTTGTCCTCCATATTTATGAATTGTTTCACAAACTTTTTTAATATCTTTTTCAAAGACACCATGTGTAGATGGATAAGTTACCATCATAGCAGCAAGATTTTCTTTATTTTCTCTGGCTTTTTCTTCTAGATCATTAACATCAATATTGCCATTTTTGTCACATGTAACAACAACAACTGTCATCCCTGCCATTACGGCAGACGCAGGATTTGTTCCATGCGCAGAGGAGGGGATTAAACAAATGTTTCGATTATTTTCCCCATTAGACTGATGGAATTTTCTAATTGCCAATAAACCAGCAAATTCACCTTGTGATCCAGCATTAGGTTGTAATGAAATACCGTCATAGCCAGTAAGTGTGCAAAGCGAAATTTCAAGTTCATCAATTAGCTTTTTATAGCCAAGAGTTTGATCCTTAGGTGCAAAAGGGTGAATATTTGAAAACTCTGGCCATGTTATTGGCATCATTTCAGTTGATGCATTTAATTTCATAGTGCAAGAGCCCAAAGGTATCATTGTTCTGTCTAAAGCTAAATCTCGATCTGATAGATGCCTTATGTATCTAAGCATTTCGGTTTCAGATGATATTGATGAAAAAATAGGATGCTCTAAAAATCCTTCTTTTCTATGTAATGAGGGGTTTATATGAAAATTATTTTTTACTTTTATTTTATCATTTATGTTAAATGCAATTTTTAACTTATCAATGACTTCATTATTAGATAATTCATCAAAACTTAAAGAAACTGCATTTTCAAGTTTGCGGATATTTATATTTTCATTTAAAGCTCTTTTTACATATTCATCGGTTTTATCTTTAGTTTCAACAACTACCGTGTCAAAGAAATCGTCATGTCTTATATCAAAACCTGCCTCTAAAGCTAAGTTAGCAAATTTTGAAGCATATTGATTGACTTTCATGGCAATATTTTTAAGGCCATTTGGTCCATGCCAGACCCCATAGAATCCAGCCATTATGGCCAATAATGCTTGGGCTGTGCAAATATTAGAAGTGGCCTTTTCTCTTCTGATATGCTGTTCCCTAGTTTGAAGTGCAAGTCTGTATGCTTTGAGACCTGTTTTGTCTTGAGAAACACCCACTAATCTTCCTGGCATTTTTCTACTAAACTTCTCTTTTGTAGCAAAATATCCAGCATGAGGACCACCAAATGCCATTGGAACACCAAATCTTTGTGTAGATCCTACAGCAATATCTGCTCCCATTTCACCAGGGGATTTTATTAGTGCTAAAGATAATAAATCCGCTACAAGAATTACCATACTACCAGCGCTTTGAATTATTTTGATATCATCATCAAGGTTCTTTATTCTTCCCTCGGTATTAGGATATTGGAAGATTACACAAGAACAATCGTCGAGTTTTTCCTTTTCAGGATTTCCTGAAACTATTAAATTAATTCCAAGTGGTTCTGCCCTAGTCTTAATGACGTTAATGGTTTGTGGGTGGAGATACTTATCTAAAATAACTGTGTTCTTGTTGTTGGTAAGTTTAAATGACATTGTCATTGCTTCGGCTGCAGCTGTCGATTCATCGAGCATAGATGCATTCGCAATTGGCAATGAAGTAATTTCTGATATCATTGTTTGAAAATTTAATAATGCTTCAAGCCTGCCTTGACTAATTTCGGGCTGATAAGGTGTGTAAGCAGTATACCAAGATGGGTTTTCTAGAATATTCCTTAAAAGTACTGAAGGTGTATGCGTGCTATAAAAACCTTGCCCAATCATTGAGATCATAGTTTTGTTTAAGGATGCATACTCTTTGATTTTTGAAAGAAGCTGTTTTTCTGAAAGCTCTTTTTCAATTTTCATAGGTGCACTTCTTTTTATATTTTGAGGCACTACATCATTAATGAACTTATCCATCGTTCCATAACCAAGTTTTTTTAAAAGCTTCCTTTTATCTACTTCGTTAAGACCAATATGCCTTTTTGAAAAATTTTCTTCCTTAAAATGACCGTATTCCATAAATCCCTCTTAGTTTTCTATTTCTTTTAAATATTGTTCTTCATCAAGAAGATCCTCTAGTTCTGCCACTTGTGCTGGCTCAATTTTAAAAAGCCATGAGGTTGGCTGCTCATTAAGTCCCTCAGGAGCATTTTCTAAGTCTTCATTTTTTTCTAAAATTTTTCCTGAAACAGGACTATAAATATCACTGGCAGCTTTTACAGATTCGACTACCGCAATTGGACTGTCTTTAGTAACTTCTTTGCCAGCTTCTGGTAATTCTAAAAATACAATATCACCTAATTGCTCAATTGCATTTTCAGTTATGCCAACTTCACCATTTTCTGTGTTTATCCACTCATGTGTTTTAGCAAATTTTTTCATTGTTTATTACCTTTCTTAAAGTATCTATGTTCAACAAATGGCAACGAAGTAATTGTCATTGGAATTGAGTTTTCACCTAATTTTGCAGTAAGCTTATTATTGGGCTTATTAAACTCACTTTTAATTATTCCCATCGCAATAGGTGATTTAATTGTAGGTCCGTATCCACCACTGCTTATTTCACCAATTTTCTCATCATTATTGAAAATTGGTGTTCCTTTTCTCACTGGTCTTCTGCCTTCAGGTAGTAGACCAACTCTTACAAATTGAGATCCATTTTCAATTTCGTTAAGGATTTTATTAGCTCCTCTAAAATTACCATCTTTTATTCTTGATGGAGAAATAGCAAAAGCTAGATCAGCTTCGATTGGTGTCATATTTTCATGGAGTTCATTGCCATATAGAGGCAAACCGGCTTCTAGTCTTAGAGTATCTCTTGCGCCAAGGCCACATAGAGTTACACTTTCATCATCAAGAAAGTATTTAGTTAATTCTAATATTGTTTTTTTTGTTGAAGATATCTCAAACCCATCTTCTCCAGTGTAACCAACACGGGAAACTCTGACCTCATCTCCATTTAGTGTAATTTTTTTAAAACTCATAAAGAAAAAAGAATCGTCTATTTCTTTAAAAAAATTTGATACTACATCTTTCGCTTTTGGACCCTGTAAAGCAATCATTCCATTTTGCTGAAGATGTTTGATATTTATTTTTGAAAAAGATTTTGATGCTTTATTTATTTCTTCTAGATCTTCATTTATTCGGCTTGCGTTAACAACAAGATAAAAACAATTACCTTCATTTGTTATCATTAAGTCATCAATAATTCCGCCTTCATTATTTAATAGAAAACTATATTTAACTTTGCCAGTTTGAATTTTACCAATATCTGTAGGTGTAATTTTTTCAAGTAGTAATCTACTCTCATCACCGTCTATAAGTATTTGCCCCATATGTGAAATATCAAAAAGGCCACAAGATGTTCGTGTTGAAATATGTTCATTAATTATTCCATCACGGAATTGTATCGGCATTGACCAGCCGGCAAAATTCACAAATTTAGCATCATTTAAAGAATGAATTTCTTCTATTGGTGATGATTTTATTTCATTCTCAAGCATTTTTTATCAATCCAAAACAAAGTTTACCCAGTAATCAATATTACTGTGTGCCCCCTCTGTCTTGGTACCTGAGAGATTAATTAGATAAAATATCTAACTTTCACCTTGGGTGGGCTATTGCCACTTTCCAGAGTGTCAAATTTTAGCGGTCCGTTTGCCTGAGAGGTTCCGAGGCGGTTACTCCTTCGGCGCTAAGTAAATACTTAGACTCTCCCACTAAAATTAGTTGACACTTTATCATTGCATAATTTTATTCAAATGAAAAGAGAAAAAATTAATCCCAGAAACGTCTCTTTTCCTCTTCAATATCTGGGTTTTTACTCTCTTTGGGATTTGCATTTAGACCATTATTAATTAGCTGCCTAATTGCGTCAGCTCTCGTGATATTCATACCCTGAAATTGTTTTTTTAGTTTGTTCACATAATTATCGATTTCTAAAATAATTTCAAAAGGAAGTCTAACTGCGATAGTTTCCATCACATTCTCTTTTTTGGGCCGGCCTCTTTTTCCTGTTTTTTCCATTTTCAAGGATTTTCTATAATTAATTTTATGTAAACATTAAATAACAATAATTTTATTTAGTAAAATAAATTTTAAACTTTTCTCTGATTAGTTTGTCAGTTTCACTACTAATATGAATTGGCTTGTGATTTTCAAGTATATCCTTGACCTCATTATGAGCTGAGTTGATAATTTCAGGTTTGTTATTTTCATTCCATTCTTTTGGGCTCGATCGATCAGAGATTATAGGATAAACATATTCAGATTCCATGACGGCAAGAGTTCTATCATGGCCTAAATAATGTCCAGGGCCGTTTAAACAAACATCTTTAATAGCTTCAAAAGAGAGAGTATCATCGTTAACTTCAATTCCTCTAACACATCTTAAACATTGCCCAAGCATATCGTTGTCAATAATCATACTCTCTAAACTAAAACCTAAAAGAGAAGCATGCATTCCCGCTGATTCATATACTAAATTTAAACCTGCTAAACCTGCCATTACAGCTGTTGAACCCTTTTCATAACCAGATTGAGAGTCTGGCAATTTAGAATCGCACATTCCTGCAGCTGCACCTGAAGGCAAGTCAAAATGGCAAAGCATTTGAGCGCATGCAGCAGAGAGCAATCCTTGCTCCCCTGAACCACCTGACATGGCTCCTGTTCTAAGATCTGAGACAAAAGGCCAAGTCCCAGCTATGCATGGATGCCGAGGTTTAATAGAGTTAACATAAACTAATCCTGCTAAAACTTCAGCTGTAGCTTGTGCTATTGTTCCAGCTATTGATGCTGGTGCAGTTGCTCCAGCCTGGCCAGCTGACAGAAGTAAAACTGGAATTCCAGCCTTGATGCACTCTTCCATAACTAAACAACTTTCAGTTGCAAAACGCATTGGGGGAACTACAAAAGCATTTGAATTAGAAATAAATGGGCGTTCTCTCCACTTGTCTTCTCCTCCTGCAATAATATGAAGCATTTCAGAAACTGGCTTTATAAATTCAGCTTCAGTAAAGCTCACCCCTATATGTTTTTGTGTACCAGAAATACAAGCATATAAAGTATTCAAATCCATTTCTTTGGGATCTTCGACATCTGTTGCAACCATAGGTCTTTGAAAAAAATGTATATTATCCATTTTTTCAGCTATGCATGCTGCATTATAAATATCTTGTGCTTCAGATGGTCTGTAGCTTTTATTTTGGTAGTCTACAACGTTTACAGCCGCGCCAGCGGTTCCATAATGAACATGATTTTTCTTTAAATGCATATCAAATTTTTCAATCTGACCAAAAAGCATAATATTTTTATGAGTGTCTCCAATAGCTTTTCGAACAACATCTTCAGGAAACTTTAATCTTTGATCGTCTCCTAAAAAAGCACCATAATTTAACATTGCAGAAATGCCAGTATCAGGGGCTTGCGAGAGACCAACTTCATTAAGAAGTTGAAAGATAGTTTGTTCAATTGCTGATATATCGCTTTGAGAAAGAGGTTTATAAGTCCCACCAATCATGCCGGGACCAATTGGTTTTATGTTATCTGGTAATGGTGCTGCCCTTTTAAGTTTTCTAGCTGATCTTCCACCAGAACGTCTGTTTCTTTTCATTGGAATATCATCCATTTATAAGAACTCCTTAATTTGGATTAAATTTTGATATTAACATTCGATGGATCGTAGGCTGGTTTTAAATATGGAGTAGCATTATATCTCTTGCCAGCAACATCAATCATATACTCTCCCTTTAATTGTTCTTCAGGACTTTCCCCTTTTTTATCACATTCAACATATCCCATTCCAACTGCTGATCCTAGATGATGTCCATAATTTCCACTAGTTAGATAACCAACAATTTTATCATTTTTTATTATAGGCTCATTATGGAAAAGAAGTGGTTCAGGATTTTCTAAAACAAACTGCATCATTCTTTTTTGAACGCCTTCTTGTTTTTTAATTTCTACAGCATTTTTCCCAATAAAATCACCAAATTTACTTTTAGGTTTATGTGTCTTAACAGCAAAACCAAGGCCTGCTTCTATAATATTGTCCTCTGAAGAAATATCATGTCCATAATGCCTGTATGCCTTTTCTATCCTGCAACTATCTAGACTATGGAGGCCACAAAGTTTAATTGGCATTTCGTAATTTCTTTTCATAATTTCCTCAAAGACATAAGAAGACATATCTGATGAAATATAAATTTCCCAACCAAGCTCTCCTACATAACTAATTCTGTGTGCCCTTGCTATTCCCATACCTATTTCAATTTCTTTAGCAGTTCCAAAGGGAAATTTTTCATTATCTAAAGATTCTAAAATGAGTGGTTGAATAAATTTACGCGCATCAGGTCCCATAATTGATATAACAGCTTCTGAGCATGTTGCATCGTAAGCATGACAATGAGCATTATCTGGAATATGGCCCTTTATCCAATTAATGTCTTTCTGTATTGTTGCAGCAGGTGTTACAACTAAAAACTCATCTGATGATAAACGTGTAATTGTGATATCTGATTCTATGCCACCATCATCATTTAAAAATTGTGTATAAACAATTTTTCCTGGAGAGACAGCTATATTGTTTCCACATATTTTTTGTAGGAAGTCTTCGGCATCTCTACCTACAATTCTAATCTTACCAAAACTAGAGAGATCATATAAGCCAACGGATTTTCTAACTGCCTTATGTTCATCAGCACTGTTTTCAAACCAATTCTGCCTCTTCCATGAATATTTATATTCAGGAGTAATTTTCTGCTCTAATTGTTGTTTGTTGAGAAACCAATTAGGTCTTTCCCAGCCAGAAGTTTCACCAAAACAAGCTCCATATTTTTTAAGGTAAGAATGTATAGGACTTCTCTTAATATCCCTTCCAGTCTCAAATTGTCTATATGGAAAATGATCAGCGTATAAAAGACCAAGAGTTTCAGATACACGTTTTTTAAGATATTTTTTATTTCTCTGAAAGGGCATCATACGCCTGATATCAACTTCCCAAAGGTCAATATTTGGTCTGCCATTTTTAATCCAATCAGCAAGCACCTTTCCAGCACCACCAGCAGATTGAATGCCAACAGAGTTAAAGCCTGCCGCCACAAAAAAGTTTTTAATTTCAGGTGTTTCACCCAGCAGGTATCTATTGTCTACAGTAAAACTTTCTGGTCCATTAAAGAATGTTTTTATTCCAGCACTTCCAAGATGCGGAAATCTATTAATTGCTCTTTCGAGGATCGGTTCAAAATGATCAAAATCTTCAGGTAAACTATCAAATTCAAAATCTTCTGGTATACCATCTCCACCCCATGGTTTTGAATTTGGCTCAAAAGCGCCAAGCAAGATTTTTCCTGCATCCTCTTTATAGTAAGCACATTCATCAGGAACTCTCAGAACAGGTAATTCTTCTTTCAATCCTTCTATTGGTTCAGTGACAATATAGAAATGCTCACAAGCGTGAAGTGGAACAGATGCTCCAGCCATTTTACCTATTTCTTGCCCCCACATGCCGCCAGCATTGACAACAAATTTTGACTTTATATACCCTTTTTCAGTTTTTACACCTGATATTTTATTATCTTTAGTTTCAATATCTAGAACTTTTAAATCTTCTAAAATTTTAACACCAAAATTCCTTGCTCCTTTTGCAAGTGCTTGGGTAATATTTACTGGATCAGCCTGCCCATCTTTTGGAAGCCATAAACCACCAAGAACATCTTCGGTGTTTAAATGTGGATACCTTGATTTAATTTCTGCCTTATCAATATTTTCAATCTCTACATCATAAGCTCTTGCCATGTCAGCTTGCCTGTTGAGTTCTTCAAGCCTTTCTTCTGTAAGAGCTACTGTCATTGAGCCATTTCTCTTAAAGCCTGTTACAACACCTGTTTCCTTTTCTAGATCCCAATATAATTCCTGACTATATTTAGCTAATCTGGTCATGTTTTGGGTTGCTCTGAGCTGAGCTATAAGACCAGCAGCATGCCAAGTTGTTCCGCATGTAAGTTTTTTTCTTTCTAAGAGTAAAATATCCTTCCAGCCAAGTTTGCCTAGGTGATAGGCTATTGAGCATCCAATAACGCCACCACCAATTATAACAACATTAGCTTCTTCTGGAATATTCAAAATCTAACTCCTTAGTTTAAGATTTTCAGGATCATACAAGGCTTCATTAACTATATATGCTTTTCTTTTTCTGCCTAGAACATCAATATACAGTTGATCATTTAATCCATTAAGGTTTCTGTCATCTAGAATGGCCATAGAAATAGACTTTTTCACTCTATGACCGTAACCTGAAGAGACAATTGGCCCAAGATAATCATCTCCAGCAAAAACTGGTGATAAATATACTGGTTCTCCAAATGGTTTATTATCTTCTGGATCATCTACAACAAGGGTTACAAACTTTTTAGAAGTTCCTAAATCAAACTCATTCTTTAGTGCTTCCTTGCCAATAAAATTACCTTTGTCAAATTTTATCCACTTTTCTAAACCGCTTTGCAGCATTGTGTAGTCTGAAGTTAAATCACTCTTCCATGAGCGATAATTTTTTTCTAACCGCATTGAGTCTAATGCGAGCATTCCAAAATGGATTAAGTTAAAGTTCTCTCCATGTTGAACAAGCTCATCATAAATTTTTTTCATACTATTATTGTGGACATGAATTTCGAAGCCCTTTTCACCTGCATAAGAAACCTTTAAAACACGTATATCTTCACCACATAATTTTATAGATTTATGACTTAACCAGGGAAAGCTCTCATTGTCAGTTTTTTCGTCAGTAAGTTTTGCAATTAATAAATCTGATTTTGGCCCTGTTAATAACATAGTTCCAAGGTCATGAGTTGTATCAACAATTTTTATATTGCTGCTTTCAGGGAGATTAAAATTCAACCAGTCTCTATCATGCCAATAAGCTCCTGCACCAGTAAGCAACCATACATGGTCTTCAGAGATTCTGGTTGCAGTCATTTCGGTAAGCACTTTTCCTTTGTGAGATGAAAAATATATAAGCCCTACCTTGCCAATTTTTGGTAAACGTCCTGTTATAAGTGTCTCCAGCCATTGAGATGTTCCTTCTCCCGAAATTTCAAATCGTGAGAAACCAGTTAGATCAATCACACCACAGTGTTCTGCAACATGATTACATTCTTTTGATACATCATCAAACCAATGTTGCCTGTCATAAGAATTAGCAGGTTTTTTTAAACTTTCATTATTAGTAAACCAATCAGCTCTTTCCCATCCACCATAAGAACCCATTACTGCCCCAGCTTTTAGTAAACTATCATAAATAGGAGAGACTTTAGCAGGTCTTCCGGCCGGCCATTGTATTTGAGGAAAATGCATAGCATATTCATGGCTATAAGTTTCAATAGCCTTGGCTTTGGTGTACTCAAGGTCAACATGATTAGTATATCGTCTCGGATCTACTGCCCATGAGTCAGTTTCAGGTTCACCTTCAACAATTATATCAGCTAGTAGTTTTCCAGCACCCCCTCCTTGAACAATCCCAAATGTAAATACACATGCTTCAAAAGCATTCTTTACACCGGGCATTTGACCTATCAATGGCAAGCCATCTGGAGCATACGGAATTGGTCCATTAACAACGCGAGTAATTCCTACACTGCCAAGTAAAGGCACTCGTTTACAAGCATCTTCAATATACCATTCCAATCTTTCTAGATCATCATTATACAATTGAAACGAAAAGTCCTCAGGCATAGGATCGTCAGATGTAGTCCAATGCGCCCTGCAATTTTTTTCATATGGACCAAGTAACAAACCATCTTTTTCTTGTCTCAAATAATATGATGAGTCTGGGTCTCTTAATAATGGGACTTTATACTTGTTAGCTTCTAATTCTGGAATAGGTTCCGTAATTAAATACTGGTGTGCCAATGAAACACAAGGGACATTTCTTCCAAACATTTTTCCAACTTCGGCAGCTCTATATCCAGCAGCATTTACAACATATTCACATGTAATATCGCCTTCAGGAGTTGTTATAAGCCATTCGTCATTAACACGCTGTGCATTTGTTGCTGGACAAAATCTAATAATTTTACCACCATTATTTTTAGCGCCTCTGGCAAGCGCTTGAGTTAGTTGAGCTGGATCAATGTCTCCATCGAGTGGATCCCATTGGCCGCCTTCTAAATCATGTGTCTCTATATATGGATGTAATTCTTGAATTTGACTGTTTGTTAGCATTTCAAATTCAACGCCCATCTGTTTTCCCATTGAACAGACATGCCTGAACTCTTCCATTCTTTGTCTTGAATGAGCAAGTCGAATTGCACCTGTTACGTGATAATTAATTGGGTAGTCTACAAGATCACCTAGTTTTCTATAAAGCTGGGTTGAATAGGACTGCATCTTCATCATCGTCCAAGAGCCAACAAAATTTGGACAATTGCCTGCAGCATGCCACGTTGACCCTGATGTAAGTTCATTTTTTTCAAGAAGAACAACGTCCTTCCAACCATGCAAAGTCAGATGATATAAAATGGAGCAGCCGACTACTCCACCTCCAATTACTACCACTCTGGCATGTGAGGGTAATTTACTGTTTTCTTCTTTCGCTTTTGAACTTGATATATCTTCTGGCATTTGAAACCTTTAAAGTTGTTATAATTTTTATATTGACCATTTTATTTATTTTGCAAAGTCAAAAAATCATTAAAAATTAAAAAAAATTGATTATTTTAGATTTAAATACATATTTGTGTAAAATATAACTCTATTAAAGGTTTTAAGAGGGCTTTAGAAATGGAAAAAGTAAGTTTTACAAGAATGGATGAGGGCACCCCAGAAGAGTATGCATTTCTTCATAAGGGAGAGGTAGAATTCACAAAAGGTTTGCCAGATAGAATTATCGGAGCTTTGATAAACTTAGATAACACTTTATCTGGGTATCGGATTACAAGACTTCAACACTCTCTCCAATCTGCGACACGGGCTGAGGAAGATGGCGCAGACAAGGAATTAATTGTGGGTGCTTTAATCCATGACCTTGGTGACGATTTAGCACCTGCTAATCATTCGCAATTAGCATCAACAATTATAAGACCTTATGTAAGAGAAGAGGTGACTTGGATTATTTCGATGCATGGTCTATTCCAGATGTTCTATTTTGGTCCAAAAGAATATATTGGTAATGAAATTGGAATAGATAAGTCATTGAGAGAGAGATATAAGGATCACAAATGGTTTTCGTCCTGTGATAAATTTTGCCGTGACTGGGATCAGATGTCCTTTGATCCAGATTACCCAACTAAATCTCTAGATTATTTTAAGCCTTTAGTGAATGAGATTTTCTCAAGAACGCCATTTGATCCCAAATTCGTTGGCAAACCTGAATTTGAATAAACTAGCCTAGTGTAGGCATAGTAAATTGAGGGTCTGATCTTTGTCCACGAGGCCATCTTACTGTTGTGGTTTTCAATCTTGTGTAAAATCTAACACCTTCCATTCCATGCATATGATGGTCTCCAAAAAGTGAAGACTTCCATCCTCCAAAACTATGGAAAGCCATTGGAACTGGAATTGGAACATTGACGCCAACCATTCCCACTTCAATTTCATTTGAAAACCCTCTGGCTACATCTCCGTCTCTAGTAAAGACAGCAACCCCATTTGCATATTCATGACCATGAATAAGGTCAACAGCAGAATTATAGTCTTGTGCTCTTACAACTGATAAAACTGGGCCAAAAATTTCATTTTTATATATCGACATATCTTTTGTAACATTATCAAAAAGAGATCCGCCAATAAAATATCCATTCTCATATCCTTGCATTGAAGGTTTGGTATTGCGTCCATCGACTACTAGTTTAGCACCTTCATTAACACCTTCATCTATATAACCTGTAACTTTGTTTAAATGCTCACTTGTAATAAGAGGTCCCATTTCTGCACTTGGATCAACTGAAGGACCAATTTTCAATGCTTCAATTTTTGGTACTAATTTTTCTACAAGTGCATCTGCAACTTTATCAGTAACGGGAACAGCAACTGAGATAGCCATGCATCTTTCGCCAGCAGAACCAAATGCAGCTCCCATCAATGCGTTTGTAGCCATATCTAAATCTGCATCCGGCATAATAACCATGTGGTTTTTGGCACCGCCAAGTGCTTGAACTCTTTTGCCAGTAGATGTTCCTGTAGTGTAAATATACCTTGCTATAGGAGTTGAACCTACAAAACTTACAGCTTTAACATCTTTATGGTGGAGTATTGCATCAACTGCTACTTTATCTCCTTGGACAACATTAAATACACCATCTGGCAATCCAGCTTCAGAAAGCCATTTAGCAATTAATAAAGATGGAGAAGGATCTCTCTCAGATGGTTTTAAAATAAAACAATTTCCACAAACTAATGCTACAGGAAACATCCACATTGGAACCATTGCTGGAAAGTTAAAGGGAGTTATTCCTGCAACCACACCTAGTGATTGCCTAACATTGAAACTATCAACTTCAGAACCTACGTTCTCTGTGTAGTCACCTTTGAGTAAATGCGGTGCACCAACTGCAAATTCTACAACTTCCAGTCCTCTTGTGACTTCACCAAGGGCATCTTCATGAGTTTTGCCATGTTCACTGCTTATACATTTTGCTAATTCTTCTCGTCTTTGGTCTAAAATATACTTAAATTTATCTAGAACTCTTGCCCTCCTCAGCGGTGGCTGGTTAGACCATTCTTTCCAAGCAGACTTTGAATTTTCTACAGCTTGGTTGACTTCTTCAACTGACGCTAAATCAACATTTTTTTCCGAAGTTCCTGTGGCTGGGTTAAATACTGGTTTATTTAAACCTGATTTACCTTCAACATTATTTCCATTAATGTAATGACCAATATTACCCATATTCCTCTCCCTTTTTCATAAAATCTTATTACATCAGAATTAATAGTTAATTTAGAATAAAAGATTTAATTGAAATTTCCTGTAATACTTATAATTATGTAAACTATACTAACTTAATTTGTTAATAAAGATTTTATTAATAGGATGTAAATATGAATAAACCCATTATAAAAGCTTTTCACGATAGTTCGACAGGCACAATAAGTTACGTTGTTGAAGACCCAAAAACTAAAAATTGTGCAGTTATGGATTCTGTTTTAGATTTTGATATTTCATCTGGAAGAACATCCACAAAAAATGCTGATGAAATAATTGAGTTTATTAAAAGCAACAAATTAAATCTTGAATGGATAATAGAGACACATGTTCACGCTGATCACTTGTCAGCAGCGCCATATATTCAGGATAAAATTGGTGGAAAAATTGGTATTGGCGAGGCTATTATATTGGTCCAAGATACTTTTGGTAAGATATTTAATGCTGGAACTGAATTTGAAAGAGATGGAAGTCAGTTCGATAAATTATTCAAAGATAATGACACATACAAAATCGGTGAGCTAAATGCTAAAACAATGCACACTCCAGGACATACTCCAGCTTGCATGGTTCATATAATCGAAGATACAGCTTTTGTAGGTGATACTTTGTTTATGCCAGATGGAGGTACTGCGAGAGCTGATTTTCCAGGAGGCGATGCAAGAACTTTATATAGGTCTATAAAGAAGGTCCTTAACTTACCAGGAGAAACTAGACTGTTTATTTGTCATGATTACGGTCCAGGAGGAAGAGAAATTTCGTGGGAGACAACTGTTTCAGAACAAAGAAAGAATAATATACATGTTAAAGACGGTATCACAGAAGATAAATATGTTGAGTTACGTGAAGCAAGAGATTCTACTTTGAGCATGCCAAAATTAATAATTCCTGCTACACAAGTAAATATGCGAGCAGGCGATTTGCCAGAAGAAGAAAATAACGGTGTTAAGTATCTAAAAATACCTATAGATAATTTATGAGTATTAAAAATTATCTAACAAAATTTTTTAAGAAGGAAAAAATGAAAAAAATCAACGAAGAGCTTTATGTTGGCTCACAAATTAGTGAAGGCGATGTTCAACTCTTAAAAGAACATGGAATTAAAACAATTGTCTGCAATAGGCCTGACAATGAAGGTCAAGGGCAAACAAACATTGATGCAATTAGAAATGAGGCAAATAATCATGGCCTGTCTGTTGAATATATTCCTTTTGCACCATTGAGACTTTCAATGGAGGATATTAAAAATTTTGCAGATCTGTTAAAAAGTGATAAAAAGCCCATTTTTGCTTATTGTTTGTCTGGTTTGAGGTCAGAGCAAATAGCCCAACTAGCCTATGAATACTTAGAAGACAAATAGTTTAAGTTTTAATGTTAAAATGCAATTTCCCAAACTAGGAATATCATTAAGAAGCCTTAAAAGAGATGGCAGTGATTTTTCTGAAAGGGTTAACGAAGTTTCCAATTATAATCCTTTTAGTATAGAGTTAATGGGTTTTGCACAAGATTTGATTTTTAATGGAAATTTAAACCAACAAAGAATAGATATTTTAAATCAAGAACTTGAGAGGTTTTCAGGAAAAAAAACTTTTCATGGTCCCATGGTAGTTAACTTCTTAGATAAAAAAGATAATTTAAAAGATTATGAAAAATTAACTCAGTCTTATATCGATCTTACACATAAACTAAATGCAGAAAAAATTATTATTCATACTGGTTTCTGCGATAACGACAGTGACGAAAGCCTAAAGCAAAAATACTCTATACAACGTGATTACTTGAAAAGTATTGGGGACTATGCTGCAGAAAGAAATGTTATTATATGTGTAGAAAATATTTTCCCTTTTTCTCTTTCGTATCATACAGCGCTTCCCTCAAAGTTATCTGAAGAGATAAACACTATTAACCATGAAAATGTTAGTGCTTGTTTTGATGTAAGTCATGCTTACATTTGCTGTAATATTTACCAAGCTGATTTTTTAGAGAATTCCATGAATTTAGGAGGTATTTCCGATCATTGGCATGTACATGATAGTTTTGGTAAATTAAATTATGATTACCTTAAAGCCACAAAATCTGAAGCACTTTCCTTAGGTAATGGAGATCTTCACTTAGCTGTTGGCGATGGAAGCATCCCTTGGAAACAAATAATATCAAATACAAAAATTAAATCTGATACTGTCTTTAATATTGAACTTAATCCTGAGCTTTGGTTTGATCTTGAAAAATGTGTAAATAGTACTTTAGAATTAATTGAATTTTCAAAAGATAGATCAATATCAAAGTAAAATTTGAAATTAAAACTTTAATATTATTTTTATTTCAGTTTAATTATAAATAACAATTTTTAAAGTACAGTTAACAAATGATGAATTTCTATAAGAAGCATTCAGAAAAATTAATTGGATATACTTTTATAACTCCAGCGGTATTAATAATAAGTCTTTTTGGTGTTTTTCCAGTTTTCTTTGGAATGTACATGAGTGTTCATAAATGGAAAGTATTTAAAGGAAGATTTTTAGGTTTTGAAAATTATGAACGTATCTTGGGAAGTTTATCAGCGTTTTGGTTTTTTGTTATTGGTCTACTGTTTCTTATTTTAAGTTATTGGGTTTGGTCTGAATTCAAAGACAAATTTAAAAACAAACTTTATGTTTTGATATCTTCTGTATTAATTCTCATTATTGGAATTTATTTAATCAATATTAACTGGGGTATAATGATATCTGAAGGAGATGATGATTATTTATATTCATTAATCTACACATTATATTATTCCCTTTTTACAATAATCTTCGAAGTTGGCTTGGGCCTGGTCATCGCGTTTGCACTTTATCAAAAATTAGCAGGTAAACAGTTTTTCCAAATGATACTTTTATTTCCTTACATCACACCTGCTGTAATGGGAGCTGCGGTATTTTTTCTAATTTTTGGAAAAGCAGAAACTTCTTTTTTAAATCAATTTGTGGGTTTGTTTGGTATAGAACCGCAGCTATGGCTTTTCGATAAGCGCCCTATAACAGAAGTCTTGTTTGGTGTTAAAATCGACGGCCTTTTTGCAGGGCCAAGCCTCGCATTAACATCGTCAATTTTTTACGGTATTTGGTCTTACACTGGCTATTACGCGATTATCTTGTTAGCCGGACTTTCAATTATTCCAAGTGATCTATATGAAGCTGCAAAAGTAGAAGGCGCCTCTAGATGGCAGACGTTTGTAAAAATAACAATACCACTTTTGATGCCAATAATTTTCTTTTTAATGTTAACAGGCTTTATTAATACTTTCCAAGCATTTAATAGTATATTTGTAATGCAAACATCCTCAGCAGGAGACACTATGGATGTTGTTACTATTGAAATTTTTGATCACTTTTGGGGAAGGGTAAAATACGGCTATGCAGCAGCTGAAGGTGTAATATTATTTATACTTTTAAATGTTCTAGCGATTTCTCAATATGTTATTTTTAGGAAAAGAATTAATTATGACTAAAATTTTTAATTCTGAAACTAGAGCGCCATATATTATCTTGTCATTGGTATTCATCATATCAATATATCCTTTCTTTTATATGATAATGACCTCCCTAATGACGGCAGGTGAGGCAATAAATCAATATGTTTTTCCTAGAAGTCCTATGTTCGAAAATTATGTTGAGGTTTGGACGTCTAATAATTTCCAGAGATATACAATTAACAGTATTATTATAAGTACTATTACAGTGCTTGGTGTTTTGTTAACAAGTATTCCCGCTGCTTATTCCTTTGCTCGAATAGAATTCCCTTTTAAAAACCTAATTTTTTATTTGCTTCTTTTATCCTTAATGATACCTGAGATAATCACTTTGCTTCCTCATTTGCTGATAATTAGAGGTGAAATTATTCCGTTGCCATTTGGTCCTACATGGATGAATACCTTACAAGGATTAACAGTCCCTTTTATGGGCAATATTTTTGTTATTTTTCTTTTAAGACAATACTTTAAAAAAATTCCAAATGAACTTTGGGAAGCTGCACGACTCGACGGCGCGTCTCACTTTTATTTCTTAACCCGTATTGTAATTCCAATGAGTATGCCAATTATTGTTACTGTTGGCCTTTTCACTTTTATCATTGCATGGAACAGTTTTGCGTGGCCTCTTTTGATATTAACAAAGGAGGATTGGTATCCTGTAACCGTCTCTGTATATAGCTTTGTAAGAGAAGTAGGACCTAACTTTCACTTGCTTATGGCAGCTTGTTTAATCGCTATAGCGCCAATACTAATTTTGTATTTTTTCACTCAAAGATTATTCATTGAAAGCATATCCAATTTTGGTATAAAAGAATAAAATAAATGCATATTTGAAATAGAATATTTGACATAAATATGTAATCTAAATCTTGTATTAGTACTTTATCAATTAACTAAATAAAACTGGGGTAGGTTATGAAACTTTCAAAAATTATAATAAAATTACTTTTTGCTTCTTTAATCTTGATTTCAGGCAAAGCTTTCGCGGTAACAGCTGATGATATTGAAAATGCTGACCCAACTGGTCAAACAGTAGAATTTTGGGTTCAATATTCTGATGAAAGACTTGATGCGATGAAAGCAAGGGCTGAAAGATTTGAGGCAGAAACAGGAATCAAAGTAAATGTGGTTTACAAAGGTCACTATGGAAAAGTTCAGTCTGCGATGATGTCATCTGCGGGAACTAAAGACATTGCTGATGTAGCTAGAGGTTATGGTAATGCTGCTGCAGATATGTATATTGTCAAAGCTTCTATAGACCAATCAATTCTGGCAAATAGTAAAAAATGGGGTGTCACTCAAGCTGATAAAGATGACTGGGGTGCAAATTGGACAGTTGGTTACTCACCTTATTTTGATGGAAATCCAAAATTACTTCATGAAGTTGGAAAATCAATCGAAATTCTATATTACAACAAAGATTGGTTGAATGAACTTGGACTGAATGAGCCAAAGACACCTGCTGATTTTGCTAAAGCAGCTTGTGCTGCTACTAACCAAGACTTTAGCGGTAAAATGGGTGAGGAGCCAAGTTACGGGTATGAAATAGATACTGATGCTAGTAATTTTGCTGCATGGGTTTTTGCTCATGGCGGTGATGTATTTGACTATCAATCAGGTCAATACATTTTCAATGGACCAAAATCAGTTGAGGCCATGGAATTTATTCAAGGCATGTCCAGTAAAGGGTGTGCAATAGCTGCAAGAGGCAAATACACAGACCAGCAATATTTAGGGCAAGGTTCTGTATTGTTCTCCGCCGGATCTACATCAGGAATTACATATTTCCAAAAAGCTATTGAAGAAGGCTACAATGGTAACTGGGATGTTGCGCCAATGTCTTACACTACAAGTGAGCCAGTGCTTAACCTATACGGTGGTGGTTTAATTATGGGTAATACAGGTGACGCAAATAGAATGGTAGCTGCATATCAGTGGATGAAGTATATTTCAAATACTGAAAATTCAGCTGTATGGTCAACTGAGAGTGGTTACGGTTTTGTTAGAACTTCATCTGCAAATCATCCTTTGATTAAAGAAAAAAGAGATGCTTTAGCTCAGTATGACAAATCATTATCTATGGTTAAGTACGGAAAAGGTGAGCCTGCAGTTCCTGGTTACTATTCCGTTAGAGGCGAAGTTGAAAAAGCTTACGCTGCGATTATTAATGGAGAAGACATTATGTCTACTCTTAACCAACTAAACAAAGATGCAAATGAAATCTTGAAAGATGCAACAGATAACTAATTAGAATTTGTTGTTGATAAATTTAAAGGGTGGCTTTTTTTAGTCACCCTTTTTTTAATTATTCTTTTCAAGGCCGGTAGGTAAAACCTCATAGCCCTCTTGGGGTTCTTCATCGTCAACAATTTCAGTTGGAAAACCAGGAGCTAAAACAGATATACCTGTAGCATCTTCTAATCTTTTTATAATATTTGGAGACCACTCTCTAGGACCATATTTACTTTGTCCATCCTTGAAAATTTGATTAATTAAAGGAGAAATTTCCAGCGGAATTTTATTCTTTTTTGCTATTTCATCAAATAATCCAATGTCTTTTAGTACGAGATCCATAGTGAAATTAATGTCTCTTGATCCGTTTAAAATTACTTGTCCTTCTGTTTCATGTACAAATGAGTTTCCAGATGATATTTTAAAGGCTTCAAAGGTTGTATTTAAGTCTAGCCCTGCAGATTTACATGTAATAAGTGCTTCACAAACTGATATAAGATTAGTAGTGGCCAAGTAATTTGTTGCCACTTTAAGAATAGACGCACTTCCTAATTCACCTGTATGTAAGATTTGCCTGCCTAATGTTTTTAAAACTGGTAAAGCTCTTTCAAAAGTTTTTCTTTCGCCTCCGGCAAAGATTGAAATATTGCCTGTGGCAGCCCTATGGCATCCTCCAGATACAGGGCAGTCCATAGGTTGGCCATTTGCGCTAGTTACAAGTTCACCAATTCTTCTTACTTCCTCAAAGTCTGTTGTTGACATTTCAAGCCAAATTTTTCTTTCTGAGAGGCCTTCAATTACACCGTCACTACCTTCCATTACTGCTGAGCATGCCTGAGGGGAAGGGAGGCAAGTTATAATTACATCACAACTAATTGACAATTCCTTTGGATTTTTTGCCCATTCAGCGCCCATTTTCAAATAGGAAGATGATAGGCTGGTATTTAAATCTAAAACACAAAGGCTAAAATTATTATTTATTAAATTTTTAGCTAGTTTGCTTCCAACATTTCCAAGACCGATAAAACCAACTTTCATATTTGCAATCCCTCTTAAAATAATTACTTTTATTGATAAAATATTATTTTCTATGAAGGAAATTAAATATTTTTCTTTTTAAGAGATATAGGATTTATAATTTTTCTTATTGGATCTAAAATTTTCTTTTTATTTTTTAAATTTAGAGATAAGACCTTACTCTTCAAAATTTTTATTGCTTCATTATTATCATTTGGCAAGCTGTTGATATTTATTGATCTTCCAATATTTATCGTATATTTGACTTTTTTCTTATTCAAAACTTCATAAAAGAGCATTATGTCTTTAAGAGAATTGCTGATTTGATCAAATAAATAAAAAAGGAAGGAGTTTCTTGCCTTAATATGTATAGGAATTACTGGAAGATTATATTTTTTTGCTAAAGAAACAGCTGAAGTCATCCATTGTCGTTCAACTAAATGAAATCCTTCCCTTGAGGCAAGCCGTCCAGAAGGAAAAATTACAGCCAATCTTTCCACATCAAAAGCCGCTTTTGTAAATTTTAAGGTTTCTCTACTTGAAGAAAGACTTCGTTTATCTGACATCCATTGTATTGGTGCAATAAATTTTGATAACTGAGGAAATATTCTTATTGCATCTGCATTTGCATAAAAAAACAAATCAGGCCTTACAAAATTTATTGCATGATATATCATTATACCATCAGCTATACCAGTGGGATGATTGCATATTACTATTGCAGATCCACTAGATGGTATATTTTTAATACCAGAAATAGTCACTCTCCTTGCAAGCAATTTACACAAAAATTTCAATAATTTTTCACTTGATAAGTATTGAATTTTTTTAGCAACCTTGAGAGTTTTTTTATAATTTAGTAATTTATATATAATTAGCTTAAGGGATAGTGTAATAGGATCTTTTTTAAATAACCAAGGAGCTCTTTCAAAAATTAATTGGTCAAGAATTTTGTCCAATTTATTGCCCTTTAAAACTAATAAATTTTATAAATTTTGCTAAAATCAAAAAAACTTTCTTTTATGCCCTTTTTTTTGTTGAAAAGAAGTTTTTTTGAAATTCTTTGGAAATAATAATTAGAAAAATTAATTTTATTTTTAAAATGAAAAATATACTTTAACATAAGCGCCCCACACCTTAAAAAAACAAAAGATATGTTACAACCTTGTGTATATTTTATTACAAATTAATTAAATATCTGTTTGAAGTTTTGGGCTGTTATCATTCGCTGAGGGTGGAATAATTTCGTCTTTTGGCATTGGTAGATCTACATCCAGATACTCTACATGCAGAATAGATGCGTCTAATTTATCTTCTAGCAGTTTTGTAAGAGCGTCCTCTGATAGACCCAGGGCATTACTTTGTAAGTCTATAGCCACAAGCATAGCTGAACTTTTAAACTTTTCTTCTTTTCTTTGCTGAAAAGGTAAAATATTTGTATCTTTTTCAAATTCTTTCTCTGAAGACAACCTATTTCTCCATAAATAATAAGCCCTTAATTAATTATTAATATATAAAAAAATATATTACAACATATTGTGTAAATAATTTATCAAGATACTATTTGTTGTATCCAATAATTTTATTTAAATTACAAAATTAAAAATTTATTAATAGTGGGATTGATCCCACATACTATCTATGTTATCGTAAATATGCGCCGATTTGTTAACAGCTTGCGGGCGCTTAAAAAATTCAGCTAAAAGTCTTCTAGCCCAGCTTTTAGCTGGGTTTTTTATTAAAATTTAATTTAAAAGTGGGCATTTAATCTTCAACTTGTGCGCCTATTAGGAATTAAGCACTAAAGCGGGGAATTTATGAAAAATATTATAAATGAAATTAATTTTAAAAACGAAATATTGATAGCCGATGGTGCAACCGGTACTAATTATTTTGATGATGGACTACAAGCAGGTGACCCACCTGAATTATGGAATATTGAAAAATCACAAAGTGTAATTGAGCTGCATAGAAAATTTATTCAGGCAGGCGCAAATATTATACTTACAAATACATTTGGAGCAAATGAGCTAAGAATGAAATTTCATGGTATTGATAGCAAACTCAATGAGATTAATATCAATGCAGTTAAACTAGCTAAGGCAGCAGTAACTGATTTAAATAAATCAAATGTAATGATTGGTGGCTCAATTGGTCCAACAGGTGAAATCTTTCAAGCTAATGGAGGTACATTCTCTTACAGCGAGGCAATAGACGTGTTTTACAATCAGTCCATTGTTTTAAAAAAAGGTGGTGTTGATTTTTTGTGGATCGAAACCTTGTCCTCACTAGAGGAAGTTGACGCTGCACTTACAGCTTCTGATAAATCTGGTATGAAAGCTGTTATTACGATGTCATTTGATACAGCAAAGAAGACAATGATGGGTGTTTCTCCATATGAGTTTGTGAAATTTATAAATAATAGAAGAAATAAACCTTTAGCTATTGGAGCAAACTGCGGAATTGGACCTTCTGAATTGCTTATTTCAATGAAGGAAATTAAAGACCACTTAAGCAATGAAATACTTCTCGTTGCCAAAGGTAATTGCGGCATCCCAGAATATAAAAATGGTAAAGTTACTTATAATGGCAATCCGAAAGTGATGTCTAAATACGCATTACTATGTAAACTTATTGGCATCGATATTATCGGTGGATGCTGCGGTACTACACCTGAGCATATTTTATCAATAAAAAATTCTTTAAGAGATAATGCAATAAGCCGATCAAAACTTAACACAATGCAGTCAATACTTCATAATGAACATGACTTCTCAAAATTGATTAGCTGTGAAATAGGACTACCTTGGGGACAAATTGCATCAGAAGAATTAAAGTCGACAAGAAAAAAAACTAGAAGAAGAAAAAGTCTTGTCTAAGGAAATTAAAAATAAAAACTTTTTATAGACATTAAGATTTCAAATTTGTAAAAAAAATGTATTCTTTCTTTTCTTGCCAATCTAAGGAGATTTACATGGATCCAAGCACTTATAAATTTGACACTCTTAGTTTACACGGTGGCCACCAGCCTGATAAAAATTATGGCTCTAGGGCTGTCCCTATCTACCAAACTACATCATATGTTTTCCAAGATACTGATCATGCTGCCGCATTATTTAATTTAGAGCAGGGTGGCCACATCTACAGCAGGATTTCTAATCCAACTGTTGGCGTTTTAGAAGAGAGAGTTTGTGCCTTAGAGGGTGGTACAGCTGCCATTGCCACGGCTTCAGGTCAAAGCGCAGTTTATTTAGCAATTATGACTTTGGCTAATGCTGGTGATCATATTGTTGCTTCATCACAATTGTATGGTGGTACAGTCAATTTATTAAGGTTAACCCTTCCTAGATTTGGAATTACTACAACCTTCGTAAAGCCAGGTGATACAGAAGGCTTTAAAAAAGCAATTAAACCAAATACAAAAATGATATTTGGTGAAATCATAGGAAATCCTGGTCTTGAAGTTATGGATGTTCCTAAAGTTGCAGATATAGCTCATAAAGCTGGTATTCCATTGATGGTAGACTGTACATTTAATACACCTTACTTATGTAGAGCATTAGATTTTGGTGCAGATATCGTTGTCCATTCATTGACAAAATGGATGTGTGGGCATGGAACTTCTATGGGTGGAATTATTGTTGAAGGTGGAAAATTTGATTGGCAACAAAATGATAAATTTCCAACCATGACAGAGCCTTATCCAGGATACCATGGCCTATCTTTTTCTGAGGAATTCGGACCAGTTGCATTTACCATGAGAGCAAGAGCTGAGGGAATGAGAGATATGGGACCATGTATGAGCCCTACAAATGCTTTTAATATATTGCAGGGTATTGAAACTTTATCTGTAAGAATGGACAAGCATTTATCAAATGCTAAGTCGATGCTTGAATACTTATCAAATCATGATGGTGTTGCTTGGGTTTCTCATCCTGATCTTCCAGATCATCCCGATCACGAAGTAGCAAAAAAAATGCTCCCCAAAGGTGCAGGTTCAATGATTGCTTTTGGAGTAAAAGGTGGAAGAAAAGCAGGTGAAGCATTCATAAATGCTGTTAAACTTGCTTCTAATCTCGCAAATGTTGGTGATTCAAAAACACTTGTAATTCATCCAGCATCAACAACACATGCTCAGATGGATGGTGAGACTATGAAGCATGCTGGCCTTACTGAGGATATGATTAGATTTTCAGTTGGTATTGAAGATGTTCAAGACATAATGAATGACTTTGACAATGGCTTTAGGGCTGCAAAAAGATTGCAGTTAAAGGCAGCTGAATGAAATTTCAAGTAAATAACAAGGAAGTCTTTGCATCAACTGGTGGCCAGCCTTTTGATAAAAATAAACCACTTCTAATTTTTGTTCATGGAAGTGGTTTAAGTCACATAACATGGGTTCTGCAAACACGTTATTTTGCTTTTCATGGGTACAGTGTATTAGCAATAGATCTTCCTGGCCATGGCGACTCAGAAGGTCCGCCACTTAAATCAATTGAGGATATGGCGGATTGGATTTCTGATGTTATATCTTCAGTAGGCTACAATGAAGCATCATTGATTGGACATTCGCAAGGTTGCTTGGTTCTTTTAGAGTGTGCTTCTAGGTATCCTGAAAAAATTAAATCACTAAGCTTAATGGGTGGTGCAGGGGCTATACCAATGAACCCGGAATTATTATCACTTGCAGAAGATGGAAATCCAAAAGCTGTAGAATTAATGATGGATTGGGCACATGGTCCAGGTGGTCATTTTGGTGGTCACCCTGTACCTGGTCTTCATCACATTAATTTAGGAGCAACAATAGTAAAAAATGGATCTGTAAAAGTTTTAGGAGTTGATTTCAGGGCCTGTGATAATTACAAAAATGGTTTCGAGGCTGCAAAAAATGTCAAATGCCCAACACTGAATATTCTTGGCGATAAAGATAAAATGTGTCCATTAAAAGAGGGCAAGAAACTAGCTGATGCAATTGATAATTCAGAAGTTGAAATTATTAAAAATTGTGGTCACATGATATTGTTGGAAGAAGCAGATCAAGCTTTGGCTGCATTAAAAAGATTCGTTACTGAAAATCATCCGCCAAATTGATAATTCATATTTTCAGGTTCTTCTATTGAGTATCCTTCAGATCGAACAGTTCTTATTAGGTTGGGTAAATTACCTTTATTGAGAGCTTTTCTAAGTCTCCTGATATGTACATCTACAGTTCTTTGTTCAACATATACGTCATTGCCCCATACACTATCTAACAGTTGATTTCGACTAAAAACCCTTCCTTGATTTTTAGAAAGGTAAAGAAGCAAACGAAATTCAGTTGGTCCTAAGTGAACAGTTTTGTTTGATCTTTTTACCCTCTTGCTTACTAAATCAATTTCAATGTCACTACATTTTATGATTTCATCAGGTAATAACTTACCTCTTCTTAGATTAGCTTTAATTCTTGCAACAAGCTCTTTAGGACTAAAAGGCTTTACAATATAATCATCAGCTCCTGTATCTAAGCCTCGAATTCTATCACTTTCTTCACCTTTGGCCGTAATAAAAATTATAGGAATATATTTTGTGTCTTTATTTTGTTTAATACTTTGAAGTACTTCTATTCCAGACAATATCGGCAGCATCCAATCTAGTAAAATAAGGTCAGGTTTTTCCTCTTTAGCTAAGATTAAACCATCTTCACCGTTATTTGACTTTAATACTATAAATCCCTCTAATTTTAAATTATATTCAATTAAAGAAATTAAATCTTTATCGTCTTCAATAATTAGTATTTTTTCATTCATAATTGTATTTGATAATTAAAGTGCGCTTTCGTCTATTTTAACTCGAGAGTCCTCAATAACTTCACCAGTCTGAGCAAAAATGATCAGTTCAGCAATATTAGTAGACTGATCTCCTATTCTTTCAATATTTTTTGCAGCTAGAAACATTTGAGCAATTCTTGTAGCTTTTTCATCATCAGCATCTTTAATTTCATTGGTGAGTTTGCTAAAAATTGAAAGATAAATTTTATCTATTTCAGTATCTGAATTACAAATTTGTTTTGCAAGTTCAACATTGCCTGTAGCATGTGCATCAAGGCAATTATGTAAACTTAATATGGCAGCTTCACCAAGTCTTTGCATTCCGCTCATTAATTCTGGTATTTTAGATAAACCAAGATCTGAACGTTTAGCCAGATTCCTTCCATAATCACCACATCTTTCCAAACATGTTGCGATTTGAAGTGAAGAAATTATCATTCGCAAATCTATAGCCATTGGTGCTTGCAAAGCTAGAAGTTTTAAAGTTTGCTCATTAATAGATCTTTCAGCTTCGTCAATTACTTTATCTTGGTTTAGACAATTAACAATCATACTGGTATTTGAGTTTACAAAAGCTGACAAGCCGTCAGAACATAATTTTTCAGCTTGCCCACCCATTCTAGATACACTTAATTTTAATTCTGTGAGTGCATCATCAAAGTTACTTAAAGTATGTTTTATCATTTATTAGTTCTCCTTCACCCAAATCTACCAGTTATATAATCTTGAGTTTTTGATTTATTTGGATTTGTAAATATTTTATCTGTAGTATCCATCTCAATTAATTTACCAAGATGAAAAAAAGCAGTTTTTTGAGAAATTCGTGCAGCTTGTTGCATCGAATGAGTTACAATTACTATAGTATAATTTTGAGATAAACTCATCATCAATTCTTCAATTTTTGCTGTAGCAATAGGATCCAATGCAGAACATGGTTCATCCATTAGAATTACTTCAGGATTAACTGCTATCGCTCTTGCAATACAAAGTCTTTGTTGCTGACCTCCAGATAATCCTGTACCTTGATCAAACAATCTATCAGAAACCTCTGCCCATAATCCTGCCCTTACTAAACTTTCTTTAACGATATCATCTAACTCACTCTTGTTATTGGTTAACCCATGAATCTTTGGTCCATAAGCAATGTTATCAAATATTGATTTTGGAAATGGATTGGGTTTTTGGAAAACCATTCCAACTCTTGCCCTAAGAAATACAGGGTCTAGTTCAGGATTATTCACATTGGTTTCATCGACTAATATTTTTCCCTCAACACGACAAGATGGAATTACGTCATTCATACGATTAATACATCTTAGAAAAGTGGATTTACCACAACCAGAAGGGCCGATTAAAGCTGTAATTTTAGACTTTTCTACTTTCAACGAAACGTTATCAATGGCTTGCTTATCTGCATAAAAAACATTTACATTTTGAGCATCAATTTTAATATTATTTTTATCTGACATTCTTTATCTCACTTTACCATTTGGTTTCATATTTTCTTCTTAAGAATACGGCTGTAATATTCATTGATATTAAAAAAATCAGTAGAACCATAATTGCTAAAGAAGCTCGTTCGCTAAAAGCTCGTTCAGCACTGTCAGACCACATAAATATTTGAACTGGTAATGCAGTTGCTGGTGATGTTATGGAATTAGGAACATCAACAATAAATGCAACCATTCCAATCATAAGAAGAGGTGCTGATTCACCTAGAGCTTGCGCCATTCCTATAATTGTCCCAGTTAAAATGCCAGGAGCTGCTAAAGGTAAAACATGATCAGTTGCAGCCTGCATTTTAGATGCTCCAAGTCCAAGTGCTGCATCACGAATTGAAGTGGGTACAGCTCTTATTGAAGCTCTGGTTGCAATAATTATAGTTGGCAGAGTCATTAAAGCTAATACCATACCTCCTACTAAAGGCACTGATCTGGGCATACCAAAAAAACCTAAAAATACAGCTAGTCCAAGTAGCCCAAAAACTATTGATGGCACAGCAGCTAAGTTATTTATATTAACTTCAATAAAATCTGTAATTTTTCCAGGTTTAGCAAAATACTCTAAATATATGGCTGACATAACAGCTAAAGGTAAAGCTAATATTAAAGTTATAAATAATGCAAAAGTTGAACCTACAGCAGCTCCAAGAATGCCAGCACTTTCTGGCTCTCTGGAATCAGCTTTTGTAAAAAATGTTGAGTTAAAAAATAAATCTAACTTACCTTCTTTTTTTAGTTTATCCACCCATTCAATTTGTTGATCACTTAACCTGCGGTTTTTTTCAGCTACATTCCGATCCATATGACCTTTCATAAGCATATCGACATCATCAGAAGTTTTTATCCAAACATCTATTTTATTTCCAATCTTAAGTGATCCATTTTCAACTTTTAACCTTAGTTGGTATCCAGCATTCTCAGATACCAAACTATTCAAATTTCTTTTATCTGTCTGTTTGTTAACTTCTGGGAAAGATGTTCTAAATGCCTCTTTAACCAAACCGCCCCAATTGAAATTTCTTGATTTTTTAATATCTAATTTTCCATTTTCATTCATAATCTTATCAGAAGGAATTTGAATAGAAACTAAAGTTTGAGTTTGTTGTAATGCTGTATATCCATTAATAAATATTGTGTATAAAAAAATGGCTAAAAAAGACAGTGCAAAGGAAATTGATATAATTCCATAAAATTTTAATCTTGTTTCTTTTGCATATCTTTTCTTTAAACTGGTTCTTATAGCATTTTCATAGTTCTGACTATTCATATCTTTCTCCAACTTTTCGAGAAACACTTAAAGCACCAACATTTAAAATTAGTGTAATAACAAAAAGCGTTATGCCTAATGCAAAAGCTGACATGGTTTTTACCGAATCAAATTCATTATCACCGGTTAATAGCATAACTATTTGGACTGTCACTGTAGTAACACTATCGAGTGGATTAATTGTAAGTTTAGCAGCAACACCAACAGCCATAACAACAATCATGGTTTCTCCAATTGCCCTGCTTACAGCAAGAAGGAATGCGCCAACCAGACCAGGAAAAGCAGCTGGCAATACAACCTGTGTGATTGTTTCTCCTTTTGTACTTCCTAAACCGTAAGCACCGTCCCTTAGAGATTGAGGAACTGATCTAATAACGTCATCTGACAGTGAAGATATAAAAGGAATAATCATTATACCCATTACAACACCAGCAGCAAGTGCACTTTGCGAAGAAATATCTAATCCTACAAACAAACCTAAATTTTTAAAAAATGGTGCCGCAGTTAAAGCTGCAAAAAAACCATAAACAACGGTTGGAATTCCAGCTAATACTTCTAGGGTAGGCTTAATAATATTTCTTATTTTATCTGATGCAAATTCAGCCATATAAATTGCAGAAAATAGACCAATAGGAATAGCAACACACATTGCTAGGAATGCTACTAAAAGTGTACCTAAAATGACAGGTATCATTCCAAAGGATCCTGTTGATCCAGCAACATCTTCATCAGCAAACTTTTCAGATGCACCCTCTCTTAAGGCTACCATTGGAGACCAATGTGTACCAAAAAAGAAATCCTGCATAGGATACTCTGAAAAGAAAATAACTGCTTGAAATAATAAAGCTGAAATAATGCCTATTGTGGTTAGTATTGCCACTAAAGCCGCTACAAAAAACGTTTTTCTAAGAGTATTTTCTATATGAATTCTAGCTTTTAGAAGCGGAGATAATCTAAAATAAGAATAAATAATCCCTATTAATACAAAAATTAAAATAAACAAAAATCTTAACTTCAATGATAAACTTTTAGTAGCAAGATATCTATCAGCCAATCCAATCATGATTTCATCATTTGAATCAAGAAGTCCAGATGAAATATTTTGTATTTGAGCTAATTTTAAATATATAAAGCTTTCAGGAAGTTTTGGGTAAGTATTTACCAAAATGCTAAAAAATTGGTTATCTATAAACTGATTTGAGAATAAAGACCATAATATTAAGAGTATGGCTGAAGGGAAAAATATCCATATGAATGAATAAAAGCCATAATAGCTTAAAAGAGAATGAGGTAAAAGATCTTGCTTTAAGCTTTGATTTCTAACTATTTTTATTGAATAATAATAACCTAAAATTGATAGTAAAAGTATAATTGTAATAATACCATAAAACGACAAAAAGAAATTTATAAAGGTCATTATTTAATCTTATTTTGAATTTTGAATTTACAAAAACTTATAAAACAAAAAAAAGTTGCCGGCAAATATTACCGGCAACTTTAGAGTTAATTAAAGATTATTAAGATTTGCTTTTTGAGTGGCAAAATCTGCATCTGATAATGGAACTAAACCGGCTGGATATAAATATCCGTCCATGCTCATTGCCTTTTCTGAAATAAATTCAGAAACAAATTCTTTCAAGCCTGGTACAACTCCTACGTGTGCTTTCTTAACATAGAAGAAAAGAGGCCTTGCTCCTGGGTAAGCATATGATGAAATATTTTCAAAAT
Source organism: uncultured SAR116 cluster alpha proteobacterium (assembly GCA_902612965.1). GTDB lineage: Bacteria > Pseudomonadota > Alphaproteobacteria > Puniceispirillales. The sequence goes on from CACMFN010000001.1 coordinate 297,148, forward strand.
TTAATTCGACACCGTCAACCACAGAAGCTTGTACCTTGTCACGATTGGTATCAAAAAATGAATAGCCAAAAATACCAAACATATCTGCATCAGCAACAAGCTTTTCAATGATAAGATTATCATTTTCACCCATTTCAATAGCTAAACCATCTTCACGCAATTTTTTGTAAGAATCTAGACCAAGTTTTTTTGCTCCAGCTTTCATGAAAAGCGATCCCATAGCATCTCTTGTTCCAGAAGTAGGAGGAGGTACCATGATAGAAATAGGTTGTGCAGGAAGACCTATCTTAGCAGTACCCATTGTTGAGGAAACAAAAGTATCTACTTGGTCCCAAGTTGTTAGATTATTAGGTTGAAGGTTAGAAATATTTCCATTTGTACCACCGCCAGGAAGTTCATTAACTAGTGCAGCATATATATGTGCAATTGAAATTTTATATTGCATTGCTGCATTTGAATTTGAAAATGCTAGTCCATCATTTCCTACAACAAATTCTTGGAACTCAATTCCATTAGAATTACAAACTTCAGCTTCACTGGACTTCATCGCACGTGATGCATTCGTTACATCTGGATGTTCCAGACCAATGCCAGCACAAAACAATTTCATACCACCACCTGTTCCTGTTGATTCAATTACAGGTGTTGGGTTTCCACTCGATTGACCAAATTTTTCAGCTACAATTGTAGCAAAAGGATACACAGTTGATGATCCAACTATACTGATTTGATTACCTTCGCGTGCATTTGCAGATGAAACAGTCAAAGCAAGTGCAGCAGCAGCAACCAAGCCCAATGTAGACTTAGATTTTAACATTTATATTTCTCCAATTTATTTAATTATTAAAAAGAATCATTTTTTAATTGGTGTAGACTTCACTTATGTTACAGAAATATTAAACTTTTATTACAGACATTAAATGTTTTTACTTTGGATTATTTTCTTTTAGATATACAGAAAATTTACTACCAATACTTGGCTCAGAATCAATTACTAAACACCCCCTATGTCTATTAACTATATGTTTAACAATTGCTAATCCAAGACCTGTTCCGCCTCTTTCTTTTGATCGAGAAGTATCTACTCTGTAAAACCTCTCTGTCAATCTTCCCAAATGAATCTTATCTATTCCGGGCCCATTATCTGATACTTCAATGCAAACGGCTGGCCAGCTATTTTTTGGAAGATTGGCTGGTCTAGTTTCAGCTTGTCTTAATGAAATAATTACTTCACATTTTTTCCCACCGTAGCGAATCGCATTTTCCAATAAATTTTGCAAAACTTGAAATAATTCATCTTTGTCTCCTTGTACGTTTTTAGTTCTATTTTTTATTTGTAAGTCAATTTTAATTTTGTCATTCTTGATTTCATTATTAAAAGTTCTTAAAACTTCAAAAACAATTTTTTTTAAATTTACACTTTTTTTTGGTACTTCATGCTCTTTAGTTTCAATTCTCGCAAGTGAGAGCTGATCACTAACTAACCTATTCATTCTCTTAGATTGTTTTTCGATTATTTTAAGAAATTTTTTTCTTAATGTTTTTTCTTCTCCTGCTTTTGACATCAAAGTTTCTGTATAGCCCAAAATTGATGATAATGGTGTTCTTAATTCATGACTAACATTTGCAATAAAATCGGCTCTTGTTTTTTCAAGTTGTTTTTCTAGAGTTTGATTTGCCATCAAGATTACACCAATTGGCTCATCATTGTGATAATTTTTCATTTTATCAATTTTTTCTTTAGTATCTGAAAAAATTAAAACTTGAACAGACCAGGTTTGTGGAGGAAGACCAAATATTTCAATTGTAATATTTTTATTTTTAGATCTGCCAACCAAAACATTTTCAATTAAGTCTTCAACATCAGGTTGCCTGAATATATGACGGATATCAAAATTAATTATTTCTTTTCCAAAAATATCTAATGCTACTTTATTAGCTTTTGAAATTTTATAATCTTTAGAAAAGGAGATGATAGCTATGGGCAGGCTATCGATTAAAACAGAACTTTGATTAATTTCTTTCAAAAACTCATTTAGTTTAGATTGATAATTTTCTTCAACAGCAGAAAACTTACTACCTAAATTATTTAAAACGTTTGTATTTAAGAAGTTATTAAATACAGTTGATGGGAGTTGATTTTTTTCAAATAATTTTATCTTATGGGACAAATTTTTCTCTAAATTATATATGAAAGATAAATCATTCCGAGTAATTATTAGAGTAATGGATATACTAAACCCCCAAATTAAAAAACTTTCTATTAGAGTTATTTTTCCAATAAGAATAAGTATTATTAAACTTGCTATTAACCCAAGAGAGAAAAATGCGTATAAATAAAAAGCTTTTAAAATTTTTGACATATATAATTTTTTTAGAATTTATTACTATTAACTTACTTTACTAATTTAAATTACTTTTAATACTAAAAGTATATTCTTTTGAAAATTTTCAATTTGGAAAATTAAAAATAAAATATAAATCCGTCACAAATGTGTAATAAAAATTTTGTATTTCAAAAAAATGAAAAAATATTGTGACGAAAATAGAGCTAAAGTAATTTCATATGCAGAATACTGGTTACCTTATTCTCATAGAATTTTCATAAATATTATTGAAATTTTAACAGGAAGATTTGCACTTAAAAAAAGATATATTGAATTTCAGAAAAGAATAAAAAAAATCAAAACTATTAATGCTTGGGATGAAGCAATAAATGTAATGGGATTTGATTATAGTGAATTGGGAAATCTACCAAAAAGGAATAATGACAAAGGTTTACTTTTAATTGCTAATCATCCATTTGGAGTGGCAGATGGCTTATCGCTTGGTTGGATTGCTTCAAAAATAGATCCAAACTTTAAGATTATTGCTAATGGTGTATTAAGGCAAGAACCCTCACTAAATAGAAATATTTTACCTATAGATTTTGGTTTATCTAGGGAAAGCATGGTTGTAAATATTCAAACAAGGAAAGAAGCGATAAGTTACTTAAAGTCTGGAGGAGTTGTAGCTATTTTTCCTGCTGGTCAGGTTTCTTGGGCAAAAAAGATTGGTGTTCCAGCGACAGATGATGATTGGAAGCCTTTAGTAGCTCGATTAATTAAATCATCAGGATGTGATGTTTTACCAATAAAGTTCTATGGACAAAACTCTTATTTATTTCAACTTGCTTCCAGACTTTGGAATAATAAGGAAGGCGTTAGTCTAGGATTAACTCTAAGATATAGCCTTTATATAAGAGAAATTTGTAAAACACTTGATAATCGTTTCAAGATTGATTTTTTAGACATAATACCAAATGAATCTCTTCCAAAGCTAGGCGACAGAGATTTAACTCAATATTTAAGATCACAAACTGGTCTTTAATATCTATTTATTTTTAATGCTCAAGTTTAGTGTAGATACTAGACAGAAGATTAAAAAAACAAACGACCCAGCAATACATCCAGAAATACCAAATATTTGGAATAGCAATCCAGATAAAAGCGTCCCAAAAAATCTTCCTAATGCATTTGCTGAGTAATAAAATCCAACATCTTCAGTAATATTATTTTCACTACTATAAGCTAATATTAAATAGGAATGAAGAGCTGAATTAATTGCGAATAATACTCCGAATACTAATAAACCAATAACAATGACAGTGTCTAAACCTAATGTTTTAAAATCAAAAATTATACTAATGATTAATATTATCAATTGAATAAAAGCTAGTAAAATAACCCAGTGTTTTGAAGATAAAATTTCCAGACTAAGACCATCCTTACTTCTTTTGATGAAAGCAGGAATAGATGACTGCACTATTCCATAACCAATAGTCCAAAGAGCTAAAAAAGACCCTACCTGCCAAAAAGACCAACCACTTGAATAAAGGAAAACAGGTAAGCCAACAACAAACCAGATATCCCTTGATCCAAACAAAAATACTCTCGCTATAGATAAAATATTTATATTTCTGGATTTGCTAAACAGATCTTTTAAATTTTTAGAAGGCGTCAAATTACCAAGGTCTTTTTGTAAAAAAAATAATAATATGAAACAGATTGTTAAAAATACAATTAAAGTAAAAATAGAAAATTTAAACCCAATTGTCTCAACTAGAATACCACCTATAAAAAAACCTAATCCTTTTGTAGTATTTTTTAACCCTGTAAACCACGAAACCCATTTAAATAAAATACCTTCTCCTTTTCCGGATACAATTTTTATTGCTGATTTCGAAGATGTTTTAGTTATATCCTTTGCAACACCACATAACCCTTGTGCAAACATAATCCAAATAACAGAAAGATACAGATCCCATGAAGGTGAATAGAAGGATAAAAGATATATACCTAAAATTTGAAGCAAAATACCGACATTGAGCATTCTTTTTATACCGAGAAATGAAGCTACCCATCCACCAAAGAAGTTTGTTATTATTCCCATGAACTCATAAAGAAGGAATAAAATAGCAAGAAGAAAAGGAGAGAAACCTAGATGGAAAAAATGAAGCAAAACGATCATCCTGATAGCACCATCGGTGAGAGTAAAGATTAAATATGAATTTGTAATTATTAAGAAGTTTTTTAAATTAAACATTTAGTGATTTACAGACCATTTCAGCTAAATCATTCATTCTACACGCGTAACCTGTTTCATTGTCATACCAAGAATAAACTTTTAGTAAATTGTTATCTGTGATTAAAGTACTATTGGCATCGACAATTGAACTTCTTGTATCATTTAAAAAGTCGATTGAAACTAGGGGGTTAAACTCTATTCCTAAAATACCTTTTAGATCACTTTTAGATGCCTGTTCAAAAAGCTCATTAACTTCATTAATGGTAGTTTTTTTATTAAGTTGAAAGACACAGTCAGTTAAACTTGAATTTATCACTGGTACCCTGACTGCGTGGCCATCTAGTTTTCCTTTTAATTCTGGGAAAATTAGGCCAATAGCTTTAGCACTCCCTGTCGATGTAGGGTGCATAGAAAGCATTGTAGATCTTGCTCTTCTAAGATCCTTGTGGGGCTTATCTAAAAGAACATTTGTATTTGTTGGATTATGTATAGTTGTTATTTGACCTTTTAAGATTTCCAAGTTTTTATGAACTACGCTAACTATAGGCGCCAGACAGTTAGTTGTGCAGGAAGCAGCTGTTATAATATTATATTTTGATGGATCATAAAGATGGTCATTAACACCAAAAACTATATTTAAAATTTCTGGATCATTTATTGGTGCTGAAACTATAACTTTCTTTATGTCGCTATTAAAATAACCTTGAAGTTTTTCCTTAGATAAAAATTTACCAGTACAATCTAAAACTACATTGCAATTACTGTCACTCCAATTTACATCAGATGGGTTGATAAAATTTGTCAGCTTTATTTCACTTCCATTTATTGAAATTCTATCATGACCTAAAGTCTTAATTAAAGCATCCCAAATACCGTGAACACTATCATACTTTAAAAGGTGACAAAGAGTATCAGCATTGCAATGAGGGTCATTCAAATGGAAAATACTAAGGTTAGAGGTATTAAATTTTCTATTGGTACCACCAAAAAAATCTCTTATGACAAGTCTTCCTATTCGACCTAGCCCATTAATGCCAATGTTCATTGTGATGTTCCAAAATTAAGTTTTAAAACAATTAATTAAATACTTAAGTAAATTTCATCTGCAAGTAAGAATTTTTCTAATTTAGAAATGTCTATAAAAATATCATTATTAAATTTAATACAAACATCAGAGTATTCTTGAGCAATATTGTTAATTTCTTCTAAAGTCAGATTTAAAACTTTAGAAGCTACATGTAATTGAGTATGAGTATTCATAATAAACCTCCTCTTTAGATATAACTATTGTAAGTGTTTCAATGTAATCAAATTAAACTTTTGTTACAGTTAATGTGGGATTTGATTTACTTGTAATAAACGACTAATATTAATGGATTTATTTGAATTAATTATTTTATGAAAAATATTTTTTTATTTAGGCATGGTAAATCAAGCTGGTCAGACCCAATGTTCGATGATCATGAAAGGCCGTTGGCTGATCGCGGTATTAGGGACGTACCCCTTATATCAAAAATTATAAATGATAAATGTTCTGATATAGATCTTGTTTTGTGTTCAAGCTCAAAGAGAACAATAGATACTTTAAACTTATGCATGCAGCATATTAATGGCAATCGTCAAACTGAAATTTTAGATGAACTTTATTTACCCTCAAGTGAAAATATTTTGAAGATATTAAATAATTTTTTAATTAAAAATAATAATATTATTTTAATAGGGCATAATCCAGGTCTTTATGATTTTGTGAATTCTGTAGATCATTTAAATTCTTTTTTATTTCCAACGGCAGGATTATGTCATTTAATTTTACAAAAAAACACTTCGTCATTTATAAACTTTTCTGATTTAAAGATAGTTACGACTACTAAACCAAAAGATATTTTGCTAAAGTGAAATTAAGATTGATGTGATTATAAAATTAGGGAAGCAAAATGGGCAAATTTGAAAATGCCGATGAATGGATAGAAGCTGAACTCAATGAAACTTTGGATGAAATGTTTGAAGCAGAGTTTAATGAGCCAATCTTAAGTCAAGAAACGCGGGAATATATAAAGAAAATTTACCGCGGTAAAAAACCTAAAACCCTTGAAAACAAAGTTTATTTTAAGAACCTACTTAAACTTCAAGGTGAGCTAATTAAGTTACAAAATTGGGTTGAAAATACTGGTGCGAAAATTCTAATATTATGTGAAGGTAGGGATAGTGCTGGAAAAGGTGGTGTAATTAAAAGAATTACCCAAAGGTTAAATCCTAGAGTTGCAAGAGTTGTTGCACTGCCTCCTCCATCAGAAAGAGAACAGACCCAATGGTACTTTCAAAGATACGTTCCTCACTTGCCGGCAGGTGGAGAGATAGTTCTATTTGATAGATCTTGGTATAATAGGGCAGGCGTTGAAAAAGTAATGGGGTTTGCAACAAAAGATCAGGTTGAACAATTTTATCAAGATGTCCCTGACTTTGAGAGGATGCTGATCCGTTCAGGAATAATTTTATTAAAGTACTGGTTTTCTATTTCTGATGAGGAACAGCAGTTAAGATTTTTAATGCGTGCAAATGATCCTTTAAAGCAATGGAAATTATCTGACGTAGATTTAATGGCCCGCATCCACTGGGAAAAATATACTAAAGCCAAAGAAGTGATGTTCAAAAGGACAAATACCAAAGAGGCGCCATGGTATATTGTTGAAGGGAATGATAAAAAAAGGGAACGTTTAAATTGCATAACTCATATTTTATCAAAAATTCCATATACAGATGTTGAACATAAAAAAGTAGAACTTCCAGAACGAGTTTTCAATCCAGACTACGAGAGACAAACTCTTCCAGATGAGCTTTACGTCCCAAAATTTTATTAATATCCCATGAAAGTAAATTTTGTTAAATTTAATTGAAGATCACGGTAAAGTTGCTGTTATCGACATTGGGTCAAACTCATTAAGGTTTGTTATATTTGATAGCTATGGTCGTTATCCATATCCGCTGTTTAATGAAAGAATTACGTGCAGGTTGGGGGATGGTGTTCAAAAAACAAAAAAACTCAAAAAAAAGAGAATTGAACAGTCTCTCGAAACAATTATGCGTTTTTCAAATATTATTAATGAGGCTGGATTAGAAAAAGTTTTAGTAATTGGAACTGCTGCTTTGAGACAAGCAGAAAATTCAGATGCATTCATAAATCCCGCAGAAGAAATTTTAAATACTAAAATTCGAATTTTAAGTGGTGAAGAGGAAGCAAATTTAGTTGCAAGAGGTTTGGTATCTAATATTCCATTTGCAAATGGCATTATCGCAGATTTAGGAGGTGGCAGCCTTGAGCTTATTAAAGTTCAAAATGGTAAGAAAATAGAAACCATTAGCTTAAACTACGGGCATTTAATTGAAATAGATGAAAAAAAATTCAAAAAAATTATTAAAAAATTAAATTGGGAAAATGGATCGCAAGATCAATTTTTTTACGGTGTTGGCGGTAGTTTTCGAGCCCTGGGTTTAGTCTTTAAACATAAAAATAAATATCCTTTGGATATTTTACATGGTCTAAATATTTCAGCGAAAAAAGCTCATAGAATATTAAATAAGATAATTAAATTAAATGGAGATGTGCAGGGGCTTCCTCAATCAAGAAAAGCCACAATGAGTAATGCAGCAAAGATAATGAGAGTAATTCTTAAAGAAACAAAATCAAAAAATATTTTTGTTTGTGGGACAAGTGTCAGAGAAGGCGTTGTTTTAGAAAATTTATCAATCCGGAGTATCAAACATGATCCTCTTATTTCAACTTGTGAAGAAATAGCAAAGCAGTCAGTGAGGTTTAAGGGCCTTGCTACTTCTTTAGAAAAATTACTCTTACCAATTTTAAGTATAGGTAATAAAGATGAATTAAGCAGACTATTAAAAGCATCATGCTTAATGGCGGATATAGCATGGAATGAGCACACCAGTTTTAGAAATGTAATTGCTGCCGAGAAGATACTAATGTTGCCAACAAATTCACTTACTCATCGAGAACGTGCTTGGCTAGCCAAAACACTTTTCCATAGATACAACAGGCCTATTGATCTTGTAAAATTTCCTTTCAAATTCAAATCAATTCTATCAATTGAAGATAAATTCACATCATTAATTATTGGTTTGTCATTGAGATTTGCTATGGCAGCCTGTGCAGGTCTTCCTGATTTGCTCAATAACATAAAAATTAATTTATCTGAAGAATATTTAAAAGTAACTTTTAATGAAAATACAAAAACATTATTAATAGATCATGTTTATGAAAAATTAAAAGTACTTTCTTTTTATTTAGATAAAAAACTTATTGTAAAATTATAAGACAATTTATTAAAATTTTTTTCAATTCTGAATTTAACCCTCACATTTAAATCAATCTTACTTATTCTAAAATTGTAATAATTTCTAAATATTTCCTTAATGAAAAAGTAATAAATATTTAATATTTAATTAAACAAATTTCTATAAGAATCCACGACACAAGGATTATTTATGTTAGAAATTGTTAATTTAACGAAAAATTTTGGTTCATTAATAGCTGTTTCAGAAGCTAACTTTTCAATTACTAAGCCTCAAATGATTGGCATCATAGGAAGATCAGGAGCAGGAAAGTCAAGCCTATTAAGAATGATAAATAGATTACTTGACGCTACATCTGGCGAAATTATTCATTCTGGAATTAATATTAGAAATCTTAAAGGAAAAGGAAAAAGAAAATGGCAAAAAGAATGCGCGATGATCTTTCAACAATTCAATCTTGTGCCAAGGCTTAATGTACTTACTAATGTATTACTTGGTGGGCTTAATCAACAACCTCTTATTAGATCATTATTATCAATTTTTACCCAAGAAGAAAGAAATAAAGCACTCAAAATACTTGATAGATTTGGAATTGTCGAAACTGCCCTTCAAAGAGCCGAAACTCTATCAGGAGGCCAGCAACAAAGAGTAGCTATATGTAGAGCACTAATGCAATCTCCAAAAATGATTTTAGCTGATGAGCCTATTGCTTCATTAGACCCTTTAAATGCAAAACTTGTGATGGAGGCATTAAGAAATATTCATACTCAAGAAAAAATTACCGTTGTTTGTAACCTTCACACTTTAGATACTGCAAAAAAATACTGTGACAGAATAATTGGTATGAAAGCAGGCAAAATCGTATTTGATGATGCCCCTTTAAAGTTAACTCAATCAAAAACTAAACATATTTATGGAGCTGATGAAGATGATGATTTCAATTCTTCAGTAACATCTACCTCATTGGGATAACCCAATAATCATGTCTTTTTTAGATATGGTAAAACTTAAAATAGGAGATATAAATGTTAAAGAAAATTATATATTTTGTAGGAATTATAGGTTTAACAATTTCATCTTTTTCGGTTTTAGCAAAAGAATACACCGGACCAAAATTTGATCTAAGCCAAGTTCAACCTGAATTCAGAATTGGTTACCTACCAGATGAACCCGCAGCAGAAACTCTTGCGAGAAATGAATGTATGATACCATATTATGAAGCGGCATTAGGAGTTCCTGCAAAGCAATTCACATTCAATGATAACGCAGGTGCAATTGAAGCTTTCTTGGGTGGTAATCTTGATATGATTTGGTTTGGTTCATCAGCTTATTCAAGTGTAGAAATAGAAAAACCAGGTTGGGCTGCTCCAATAATGACTAGAGTTCAACCAACAGGTGATATTGGTTATTACTCGGTGATGATAGCTAGAAAAGATTCTGATATTAGTTCTGTAGCTGATATGGCTGGTAAACACTTTGCTTTTGGTGACCCTGACTCAACTTCAGGTACACTAGTTCCATCAGTGGTTCTTCCAGAAGAGCTTGGCAAGCCTATCGATCAACATTTTGGGCAAGTATCATTTAGTGGAAGTCATGAGGCAACTGTTTTAGGAGTTTTAAATGGAGATTATGATGCAGGCGTAACTTGGGTATCAGGTGTTGGTGAATGGAGTGAAGGCTATACTAGTGGGCAATTAAACACAATGGTCAGAAAAGGTGTGCTAAATATGGATGATATTGTTCAAATTTGGTCATCTGCACTTATTCCTAACGGCCCTCACACAGTTCCATCTACATTTCCAACTGGTGGTTCAGTAGCTTTACTAGGTATGCAAAAATGGATACATGAAAATGATAAAGAGTGTAGTGAGAACCATACTAACGGTGAAGTTAAAGGGTGGATTCCAGTTGATAGTTCTTTTTATGATGCAATAGTTGCAGTTAAAAAGGCTCAGTTAGAAGCTGCAAAATAACTAAACTTTATAGAGGCTTGTTTTTCAAGCCTCTATTTTTACCTCTTTGAAAGAAATTAAATGACACTCATTTCAAAATCCAGTTTTGATGAGATAGAAAGGAATATCAAGAGACAAGCTAAAACAAGAGCCTTCTACACAATAATTTTCATACTATCAATAGTGTTCATCATTATTCTTGGAGTAGATGTTGCAAATGAGCGTAATGCTGGAAGTTTTAGTAGAGGTATAACAAAAGTTTTTGATTTTCCATTAGATATAATTAGTGACGCATTTGAGAGAGGTTGGGGGTGGTATCCACTATTGCTCAAGTATTTTCCTACTCTTTTATCAACAGTTAATATGGCTTTATTTGCCACTCTAGTCGGTTTTTTTGGAGCTGTTATCATGAGTTTACTTGCCAGTCGTAATCTCATAAAAAATAAATTTATTATTCAATTTACAAGAAGAATATTGGATATTTTGAGATCTTTTCCTGAAATTATTATTGCTACTTTATTATTGTATTTAATGGGCCAATCAATTTTACCTGCATTTTTTGCTATTGCAATTCACACAATAGGCGTTCTTGGAAAACTTTTTTCAGAAGTAATAGAAAACATTGATGAGGGACCAATTGAGGGTTTAACTTCTTTAGGGTCATCTTGGCCACAGAAAATTATTTATGGCGTTTTTCCTCAGGTTTTTCCTCATTTTGTATCATATACGATGTTGAGATTAGAAATTAATGTAAGATCGTCCACTATATTAGGTTTCGTAGGAGCGGGAGGAATTGGCCAGGCTTTAAAATTATCAATAGCATGGAGATTTGGAGATCATGTAAGTGCAATAATGGTTTTGATAATCGTAACTATTGTTATCATTGACAGACTATCTAGTTTAGTAAGACACAGAGTAATTGGACTTAAAATATGAGTCATTTCCAAAATCAGGATTTTGAAGTATCTAAAGAGTTTTTAGAGGTACAAAAAAAAGTAGATGCTTCAACTAAGAGAAATTACAGAAGAGTTTCAATAGGATTTTTAATTTTATTTATTTATTGTTTTGTAACGAGTTACCAATTTGGTTTATTTGACATAGGATCTCGATGGTTCTCAGATAGAGTAAGTTTAATGCTCTTGGATACTTACGCAAATAAAGACCATATTATTATGCGTTGGGATAATACTTCAAAAATTAGTGTTCGTTTTGAAGGATCAAAAAAAATGACTTATGATCCTCAACCAGATTTCTTAATATATAATAATGATGGCAACTTCAACACAATGGTATTTACTTCTGGAAGAAAGGTTAATTTTTATAAAAATTTTATAGAACTTGAAGGATATTCGGATGTTGTAGGAAAATTAAGACTAGGTATAAATAATTATGGGAAACCAGCTATATTATCAGATCAAAAAGAAATTCCAAAATGGATAAGGGTAACAGAAAACAAGATTGAAGTTAGGCCAAATCTTTTTGAAAGAATTCAAATTTATAAATCAAAGGTGGTTGTACATAGGTACCAAGTTGGATGGAGATATTTCTTTTTTGATTTTGATAGTTTGCTTAGAGATTTAAGCTTTAATGATATAATAAAAATATCTTTTTCATCTGATAGAATTACTCCTGAATTAGGAAATAATTATTTTATTTTACAGGAATTTTTAAATAATAGTATTTGGTTTCATGGTCCAGTCTTTTTTGCTCTTTTAGAGACCATAATGATGGCACTTATTGGAACATTAATTGCTTCAATAATTGGACTATTTCTATCTTTCTTAGCAGCTTCAAATATTAATCCATTTAAAATCATTAGAATTATTGTAAAAAGGTTTTTCGATTTTTTAAGAGCAGTTGATACTTTGATTTGGAGTCTACTTTTGCTGAGAGCTTTTGGCCCAGGATTATTTACAGGTATTTTTGCTATAGCATTAACTGAAATAGGAACACTCGGAAAATTAATGTCTGAGGCTATAGAAAATACAGATCCTAATCAGCAAGAGGGTGTTGCATCAACTGGAGCATCAACTCTTCAAAAACAAAGATATGGTATTTTGCCTCAAATAATGCCTGTTTTTATTTCTCAGACTTTATATACTTTAGAATCTAATACCAGAAGCGCTATTATTATTGGTGCAATGGGTTCAGGTGGAATAGGAATGCTCTTTTTAAGTTATATGCGAACAGGTGTAGATTTTGAAAATGTAGCATATGTTGCAGCATTAGTTTTAATAACGGTAATGTTAATGGATTTATTTTCATCTTGGTTGAGAAATTTTATAATTAATTCATAGAAAGACATAAATTAATTGTGGAGGATTAAAAATGCCTAAAGCTGTTTATTTGATTTTAATAATCAATTTAATTATTTCTATTGATGTCAACTCTCAAAATATGCAAGCAGGGAACATAAATCCAGAAAGTACAGAAGAAGTTTTTAAATCTCTAATGGATAAATGCGACGATATGGATATTATTATGCTTAGGGGAAGAATTAGAGTTGAAATTCAAAGGTCAACGCCTGAAGCTATAGAGGAAGCAAATAAACTAATGATTGATGGATTAACTGCATGTTCTAAAGGCGAAAATTTCAAAGCTAAAACTCTAATGGAAAAAGGTTATAAAGTTATAAACGCAGGCGTGAAAGATAGATTTTCTATCAAATCTAAAGAAAATAAAAAAAGTGCAATATTAAAAAATAAAGAAAATAATAATGAAAAACCATGGTGGAAATTTTGGTAAGCTTATTTAAAATTATATTCATTAATAAACTTTTCCTGTTCTTCAGTTTCAATACTGCCTGGCCTTTTCGTACGAATTAATTTTATCGCTTGTTGACTGTCTAAACCAAATTTTTTTAATAATATAGCACTTACAAGACCTGATCGTCCCAAGCCAGCGTGACAATGGATTAATAAAAACTTCTCTTTATTGATTAAAAGAAACATTTCATTAATTATATTTGAAAATAATACCCTTTTATTTGCATCTGGAACCGATCTATCTTGGATAGGAAATATTGTATATTCTAATTTACTGTTTTTTATTTTTTTAGAATAAATTTGTAATTTAAGTTTCTCTAGTTCCTCTTTAGTTAAAAAATTATAAATCTTTTTTACTCCTAAATCTTTAATTGTTTTCAAACTTTTATCTAAATTGTCGATGGGGATGCCAGGGCAAGAACTTACAAAAAAAACATATTTTTTATCGAAACCAATTTCAAATAGATTAGACAAGTCATAAGATGTTAGATAAAATTGATCACTCATGAATTTTGAAGGTAAAACTTAAGATAAAATTTGATATGCCATAAATTGAGGTGTAATTTCTATTCAAATTTTTCAATCCTTAATTTTGTCCATATTGTTATATCAATCTTGTTAACTTTACTGTAATGCAATAATTTATTCCATTTGTCTTTTGGTATAGTGTTAATTCTAAAATTATATTTATATAAAACTTCAGAAACATTGAAAATTACTTGATAAAATTTTGTATCTTTAATCATTTGAGGAGTTAATTGATTTTAAAATATTTTTTGGGAAACTTACTAAGTAATTTTCGTATGAATTCATCAATTTTTCACGATGTTTTTGGAGAATAAGATCAATAGTTGAACAATTATTTTTTTTAATTAAATTTTGAAAATTAATTTCACAAATTTTAAAATTATTACAAATAAAGAGAAGCCTACTTACTCCAACATAACGATATTTGACTGACTCAAAAAGGTATCCTTTAATTTTAATTGCAATTAGATTTAGAACAGAAGCATAGAAAAATTCTAGTTTTTTTATTAGTAAATCATTTTTGTTATTACAATTGTGATAATGAAAAATTTCATTTCTGGAAGAAAAATCAAGATTAACTTTTTCAATAATATTGAATTTCTCTTCACTTAATGAATTAGTATTATGATAATTATTATTGCTTAGATAACATATCTGAGCATATGATTGAAAATTTTCAGTTACAGGTTTGAAATTAGTATTCATATGATGTTATCAATGAATAGTAACCATATTATTCATAAATTGTTTTGCAGAAACCTTCCATGAATACATTTTTAAAGTTTCTTGAAATTTATCATTCTTTAAAATTAAACATTTCAAAATAGCATTTTTTAAATCCTCGTCTAAAAAACCATTCACATCATGATCAATAATGTCTATTGGGCCTGTAGTAGGGTATGCGGCAACTGGAAGTCCGCTAGCCAATGCTTCAACTATTACTAAACCGAAAGTATCTGTTTTAGATGGAAACACAAAAACATCAGCATCTGCGTAAAACTTAGCTAAAGCTTCTCCAAATTGAGCACCTAAAAAAATTGTTTCTGGATATTTTTTCATTAAATTTTTTAATTCAGGTCCCTCGCCAATTACAACCTTTGTTCCCTCGATATCCAAATCTAAAAAATTAGGTATATTTTTTTCTATAGAAACTCTACCTACGTATAGAAGTATTGGTTTTTTAAATCTGTAATATGAGGACTTTGTTGGACATTTATCTGAAAATCTTTTTTGGGGATTAAATAAACTAGTATCAACTCCTCTTGTCCAAATTGATAGGTTTTTAAATCCATTTGATAATAGTTCAATCTCTAGTGATGGAGTGGGTATCATTACTTTATGAGATTTTCTATGAAACCACTTTAATCCTTTATATACTAAGTTTTTAGGAATTGGTATTCGGGCTGCTACATAATCAGGAAAATTTGTATGGTAACTTGTTGTAAATCTCATTTTATACTTAATTGCAATTCTTCTTGCTGATAGACCTAATGGACCTTCTGTTGCTATATGAAGACTATCTGGATTAAAATTTTTAATAATCCTTAATAGTTTTCTTCTAGGAAATAATGCTAATTTAATTTCTTTATAACCTATTAAAGGGACACCAATAAAATTTGAAGGACCAACTATCTTAACTTTTATGTCCATCTTCGAAAGTTCATTTTTGAGATTGCGTAAAGTTTTTACAACACCGTTAACTTGACTATCCCAGGCATCACTAATAATTAAAACTTTCATTAAACCCCCATAGTTTCAATAAAAGTGAAATGTGTATTTTTAATTTTTTGATTTTTCCAATCAAGTATCTTAATTTGACCATTTAGGTCTTCTATTAAAGCAGTACAAGAATCAACCCAGTCACCACAATTCATATATTGTATTCCTCTAATCTTTTTGTTTTGGGCATGATGTATATGACCGCAAATAATACCATCAAATTTTCTTTCCTTTATGTCTTTCAAAACTTCAAATTCAAAATGACAGATAAAATTACTTACTGATTTTATATTTGCTTTAAGAATGTCAATTACTGAAAAATATTTGAAACCAAAAAACTTAAGAAAAATATTTAGTTTTCGATTTACAAATTGAAAAAAATTATAGAGTTCATCAAATATATACGCAACCCAAGGGGCTTTTGCTATAACTTGATCGTATTTATCTCCATGTATAACAAGAAATTTTTTATTATCAGGAGTGATATGAGTGACCTCTTTACAAAAAATTATTCCACCTAATTTAAAATTTCCTATTTTTCTTAAAAAATCATCATGGTTACCAGAAATATAAAATACCTTAGTTCCATTTTCAGAGATTTTTATAATTTTTTCTAGAACAAATGAGTGTGTTTCAGGCCAATACCATTTTGATTGTAATTGCCAGCCATCAATTATATCACCAACTAAATATAATTTTTCAACTGATATAGAATCTAAAAGTTCTATAATCTTTTCTGCTTGTGATCCATATGTTCCAAGATGTGTATCTGAAATAAAAACTGATCTTGCTCTAATAAATGACATAATAAACTAAGTATTAAAATGCCATTCTTTTAGGAGTTGAATGATTCAGTTTTGTTAAATTTTTATTGCAAATATATTAAATTTCTTTAATGACCAATCTTATAGCCAAAAAAGCTGTATCAATAATGCCTACCATTGAATTGATTTTCAGCTAGATACCCCCCACCCAATGCCCCCAAAAAGTTAGAACAAATGCTAATATGCATATTATGAGGAGTGTTGGTTTCATAACATTAATCCCTCCACTAAACTCATTACCTGTGATAACATCCTCAAAAAATCTTCTGGTAATGGAAAGAGACTGAATATATCCTCTTTATCAACTATATAAGCACCCCTAGTTGGAAGCTTTTGGGGAAACATCAAATATGTTGTGGTTTTAATATTGATATTTTTAACTTCAAGTGAATACATAAGAAACCAACTATAGTAATAATTAAATACCTACGCCTTTAATACTTTTTTTATAATTGGAATAAAATAATCAAAGTCGGGCGTTTCCATATTTTGTATCTTCCCCTCATCATCTAGATACCTGACTTTAATAATATCATTTAAATTTTTATTTTTTTGGAATTTACTTACTTCTTCATCAGACATTAACCCACCTTGTAGCTTTAATGAGTGAATTGATGCGTTAGATAGCTTGTTGTAATAACTGGCATCTGTTGCACATAAATACCTCTTTGCAGCAACATGAAATTTTACACAATCAGTAACTAAGGTTGGGAAAAACTTTTCAAGTATTTTTGCTCCAGCATCTTCATGAAATCTATCAATTTTGTCATTCATTTCAAAAGATCCAAACTCGCTTGTGAAATGACCTATATCATGAAGCAAAGCCGCAACTATTATAGTTTCACTATATCCTTTTTTCTCAGCTAAAGTTGCTGCCTGGAGCATATGCTCAGCTATTGTTACATTTTCCCCTAAATATTCTTCTGAACCTCGTCTATCAAAAATGTCCTTTATAAATGGAATAATATTTTCTTTTGTTAACTCATTGCTTAACATTTTTTAGCACTTATTTTGATATTTTAAATTTAAAACTTCATATTTAGATAATAATCCATCTTTATCAGAATAACATCCTTGAAGCCATCTATTGCCATCATTCATATATTCATTTCTTGCATGCAATACCCTTGTATTATCAACAATAAAGCATTCCCCAGGTTGTAGAGAGAAACAAAATTGCATACTTTTATCGCTCATTATTTCCCCAAAATTTCTATATGCATCATAGAATAATTCCATTGTATCAAATGGTATATTATTTTTTATAATAGTTGATCTATTGTTAAACCTTATAGTTTTTAACTCACCATTTGGTGCAAGTTCCAACATTGGCTTATCTGCTTTTAAGAAAAGATCTTCTTCTCCAGAGAATTGAAAAGAAACATTATAAGTTGACAAGACATTAAACATTTCCAAGTTTTCATCTTTCAATTTAAGAGCTGCGTTAAAGCCATCTACAACAACGCTCTCCCCACCAGTAGCTGAATTTTCAATAGAATATAAGATTTGTAGTGAAGGTACTGGGTCTCTGTACGGGTTATCAGTATGCGCTTCAAGTCCTTTACTAGTGTAGGCTAGATTTGAAGGGTTTTTTATACTTCGAACTTCAAACTTTCTTCCGTAATTTGTCTCCCTAACGTAGCCAAATCGCTTAACTATTTCAAAAAGAGTATCTTGTTTCTCAGGGCCATCAATAATTTTTCCAAAGCCATACTTTAAAAATTTATCTAGCCATTTCCATAAATCAAAATCACTTTGAATAAATTTATCAAAATTGATACTAGGTAAAGTGCTAGACATATCACTATCCCAAAGAACTATTTTATCATTTACCCAACCCTTCTTTATATTTACTAATTTATAATCATAATTATTTTCTAACAACCAATGGACATCAAATGACACTTTCTTATTTTCTGGCTGAAACACCAATTCAATCTCATTTCCATCTAAATTTAATGAGGAAATCTTTAAACTTTTAGGAATGTCATTAAGAGTAATTAGTTTTTGTTGGTTTTGAGGAGATAAGGTAGTTTCATCTCGAGAATTATCTCTTAACCAAATAGAATGAAATCGAGTAACTTTATTATTGGCCTTTACAACAAGAATTTTGCCTCCATCTTTCAAAAAACATTCATGCATAATTTGGCCTATTTTTATTTTAAAATTTTAGGGTTATCTGTAAGTATTGTTTGCACACCATTATTTAATAAAAACTCAGCTCTTTTCTTGTCATTAACAGTAGCAACAGCAAATTCAGTTTTTGAGTTTTTTAATTTTCCTAAAGAATGATCATCAACAAATTCATCACCAAAATGCAATATATCAACACCAACCTCATTAGCCAAGAGATCAGGGTTTTTAGGGACAAATGATAGTGCTAAAGCTAAAGGAATTTGAGGAAGTTTTTTTGAAAATAGTCTCAAACATTTTTCAGAGAAACTGCTTACGAAAAGTTTATCTTTAAAATAGTCTAAATATGGTTGTATTTGATTGACAATTTCATCAACTATTTCAGTTTCTTTACCATGCATATGCTTTATTTCGAGTTGAAGATAGAATTCATATTTTTTGATAAGATTTAAAAATTCAACAAAAGTTAAAATTTTCTCACCAGTAAATTCTTCTGAAAACCAGTTTCCAATATCTAATTCTTTTAATTCAGACAATTTTTTAAGCGCTAGAAACCCTTCACCATTACTAGTTCTTTCGAGTTTTTCATCGTGAAAGATTACTAATTTATTGTCTAAAGTAATTTGGACATCTGTTTCGATCCATTCAAGCCCCTGTGAGTATGCAACCTCCAAAGAAGAAGCAGAATTTTCAGGTGCAAACATTGATGCACCCCTATGACCAATAATTTTATTTTTGACTATCATAAAAAATTAGGCGATTTGAAATTAAATCGCCTAATTATATCATTTCTTATCTATTCATCATTACTTCTTCAATAAAATGATCCGTCAAGTCTTTTGAAAATGGATTGCTAGCCCAATTTTGCCTGTAAGCTCTTTGTGAATTGGATATTAATGCAGAACTATCATCAGCTTCAGGATGAAGAGGAGCAGCACCAAAATCACGATTGAACCCTGTTTGTGTCTCAGCAGAAAGAAGCCAATTAGCAAAGACTAATGCAGCATGAGGATTAGGAGCATTCTTAGGAATGGCAACTCCGTTACCTCCGCCATTCATACCCATACTAGGAATATACATCTTAATCTCTTTTCTGACTTCACCTCTTTTTTGGAGACCTGCCAAGTGATCTTCCCATGCCGGAGCCATCCAGATTTCTTTATCAGAAATTCTTTGAATGCTATCAGCGTTTCCAGCAGTTATAATATACTTATCCGCATATTTATTAAAGTAATCAATACCTGGCTTAAGCTTAGAAATTTTTTCAGGTGAAGACTCACCACTTGTAAAATCAGCAGACCCCATTACCCTCAAAATATTCTGAAAAAACGAAGGTCCTGAACCACCATTTTCATAATTGAAACCAAATTTACCTGGATTAGCTTCCCAAAACTGGGCTATTTCCTCTGGTGTTTGAGGAAGTTTACTTTCATCGACTTTTTCAGGGTCATAAGCAAATCCGCTTTGGTTTCCCCACCAAGCATAAGCGTAATCTTTAGCATCCACGCCAGCAAGATTAGTTGTTCTAGAGTCTTTAGGTAATTCATCAGAAAGTTTTATAAACATACCAGGCATATTTAAATCTGGTATTTTATCAAAGCCAAGAGATAAAACATCAATATCACCCTTTGACCTACCCATTTCAGCTACTGCTTTATCGATATTTACTGTATGTTTTCCTTGAGTAATTACAACATCGATACCGTATTCTTCTTCAAAAGGCTTTATAAATTCAGCTAAAGCATCAACTAAATACCATTGAAACCAATTTACTTTGCCTTCCTTTTTTGCTTCAGCAAGAACTTCATCCCAATTGTGGCTTCCGCCAAATGTAAATCCACTATAAAGCATTACACTTAATAGAGAAAACACAGCCAATATTTTTCTATACATTTTAAATTCCCTTAAGTTAAATTTTAATTATTCTTAAATCAACTTAGTTACAATTTTTTTACAGAATAAAAATTATTTACCTGAAATTAGTGCTGGGTTAGCAGACCTTAAAACTCTCTCCAAAAAAATCATTAATATTACATTTGGAAAAACTAAAATTAATGAAATAACAGCGGCATTTGGCCTAACAAAGTCTTGTCCCAAAGCTGAGTATAAAATTGTTGGTATTGTAATAAAATCTGGTGCGCCAATAATAAATGCAATCGCAAATTCTTCTATGGATAGAATAAAAACAATTAATATACTTGCAAAAACTCCAGATTTTAATGATGGAAAGTATGCTGTTTTAAAAACTTCAATTTTTGACGCAGATAAGTCTCTGGCTGCATCTATTACATCCTGCTTAACCTGTTCAAAGCATACTGTCATAATTCTTATAGAAAAAGGAATAAATAAAACTACATGCGCAATTAAAACATTACCAAATTTCCAATATTGAAATCCAATCTCAAATAGTATTGAGGAAAAATAAATTGAAGTTACAAACGGAGGCAAAACGATTGGAAGTAGAGTTAATAATTTAGCGATTTCTTTACCGTAAAAATTTAATCTTCCAAATGCATAAGAGGTTGGGATTGACAATATTAGACAAAATAATGCTGTTGTAGGGGCTAAAATGTAAGAATTAAGAAGAGCTTCTTTCAAATTTGAATTTTCCCACATGTAATTCCATCTATAAAAAGACATAACAGGAGGAAATATTTTATCAACAGTCCATGGTTCTGAAGGATCAACCAATGACCATAAGATTGCCATCGTAAAAGGTACAACGAGCCATATAAAACTTATAATCAAAATTAATAAAATCAATACCTTATTTAAATTCATTTATTTTGCGACCAAAAAAAATAAATTTAGTTAAATATGAAATAAATATTGCTCCTAAAAATGAAATAATCATTATGGTTACTCCAACCCCTGCTGCCTCATGCCAGCGGCCATTATTTTTGTAATAAAGCATTAGCTGAGACAAAGAATATTTGTTTGTTGGGCCGGCTATTGATTGGAATGAAAAATCAGCTAACGCTCCTATAAAAATTATAATCAGTGCTGCCTGCATCGATGAAATGGTAAGAGGTGCAATTATTTTTTTCAATCTTGCAAATGAATTTGCGCCTAAATCCCTTGCCGCATCAATTACATCATCACCAATACTTTGAATTGATCCAAGTAATATTAAAAGAGCAAATGGAAGATTTTTCCATACTTGTAAAATTAATACCCCAATTGCATTTTTATCATTTTGCATTCTTATCGGTTCATCCCATAAACCAATAAAAATAAATATTTGATTAATAATTCCGTGATAGGCAACTAAATTCACAAATAAAAAAGCAGCAACGAGACCGTGAACTAGAAGTGGTGCTTTTAGAATAGAATTAATGATTATAGAACCATAAAATGGTTTCCTTAGCCAAAGTGCTATAGGGTAAGCTAATGCAACAGATATAATAGAGCTAATAACTCCTACATAGAGTGAATAATTTACTGAACGATAAAATACTTTTCTATTAAATAGTTTCTCCCAGTATTGCAGAGTGAAATTGTCCTCTCCGGACAAATTAAACAAACCAAAAGACTGAAATATTGCTACATATAAAATCATACCCAAAAAAAATAAAATTAGTCCAAAGCCTGGCAATAAAAGGGCTATAATTTTTAGATAATTCAAAGCTTTCAAACTCAATCCTCTAAAATTTTCAAATCTCTTTTATCTAAAAAGAAAGTTATTTCTTTATTTAGTAAATGCTTGTTACTTACATTTATTTTAACAATTTCTTTATTTACTTTCACAAAAACCTCATAGTGACTTCCTAAAAAGAATATATTTTCTATTTTTCCTTTTATTTTGTTGTCTGAGGATTTATTAAATGTTACTTTTTCTGATCGCCATGAAATATGAACATCAGGTTTGACAGAAACTTCTTCTGAATAAACGACTAATTTGCCAATTTCACTTTGAAAAATCCATTCATTTTTTTTATTGCCTTTTTTAATTAACTTAGCCGAAATTATATTTGAGCTTCCTAAAAAGTTAGCAACAAATTTATTTTTTGGGCTGGTGTAAATTGTTTCAGAATCGTCAATTTGTATAATACTACCTTCATGCAAAAGAGCTATTCTGTCAGACAAAGATAGAGCTTCATGTTGATCGTGTGTTACATAGATTGCCGTTAAATTAAAAAGCTTTACTATTCTTTTTATTTCTATTCTTACAGACTCTCTCAATAGAGCATCTAAATTTGATAAAGGTTCATCAAACAAAATTACTTCTGGCCTCATCACAAGTGCTCTCCCTAATGCTACTCTTTGCTGTTGTCCACCAGATAGTTGATTTGGTAATTTTTCAAGTTCAGTTGTTAATTCCAACTGAGCAACAACTTCTTCAAGAATTTGACTTCTTTTTTTTGTATCTACCTTTCTTTGAATTAGTCCAAAACTCAAATTCTGTAAGACAGAAAGATGTGGAAATAATGCATATGATTGGAAACACATAGCAGTATCCCTTGTCTCTGGTGGAGTTTTAGTAACATCTTCATTATTTATAAAAACATTTCCATTTGATGGTGTTATAAAACCAGATATTATTTTCAAAAGGGTCGTTTTGCCGCAACCTGATGGACCAAGCAGTGTTACAAATTCACCTTTTTTAACTTTTAAAGAAACATCAGATAAAGCAGTGAAGTTATCATATTTCATCTTGATATTTCTAACTTCAAGTGAATACATAAGAAACCAACTATAGTAATAATTAAATACTTTTTTATTAAATAACTAATGTTACAACTTTGTAAAAGGCTTTTGAAATTTTAATAAATGAGTATTGCGATAGATTAAGTGGTTAAAAATTTGAATATTTAATATTTTAGTAATATTTTATTCATTTAAATTTAATAAAACACAGTTAGAAAAATCACGAAGACAAAAAAGTTTTCATTAAATTTTCCTCCCAAAGATTAGTCATTAGTTTTTTTGAACTAATGACTAATCTTAATTTTAAGCTTAATAGTTTTTTCTAAATCAATGAAAGATCAACAACCATTTTTCTTTCCTGATAGATAAAGTTTTCTTTAAGCTGTCATCAAAAAAAGCTGATTTAGAGAGTAATACTTTAAAAAAAATCTTGGAACAATCTCTCTGATTATATACTAATTTATTAAGATAAAATTAAATTTAAATATAAATTAAAATTGAATATTAAAAATGATCTACTTAAGTTTTCAAACTGCAAATTTAAGTTCTATTGAACGCTATCTATTAAAGCCTGCTAATAATCCTACTTAAACTTGTTTTATACATATATTTTATTTTTTCTGAATTGATGTGTTTACTATCTTTAACTAAACATTTTCCTTTAACCCAGACATTGTTTATTATATTTTTAGGAGATGCAAAAATCAAATAATCCAATATACTGTCTT
>CACMFN010000002.1 GCA_902612965.1 uncultured SAR116 cluster alpha proteobacterium
AAATTGTTGAAGGTGATACACACCCTGAGCCTACATCAGCTGGTGAAAAAAAAGTTTTTAAAATTTATAGATGGTCACCTGATGATGACAAGAACCCAAGAGTGGATACATTTACTATAGACAAAGACGAATGTGGCCCTATGGTTTTAGACGCTTTAATAAAAATTAAAAATGAAGTTGATGGGTCTCTTACTTTTAGAAGATCTTGTAGGGAAGGTATTTGTGGTTCATGTTCTATGAATATTGACGGAACAAATACCTTAGCTTGTCTTAAAAGCATTGAAGACATTAAAGGAGATGTTGTTGTTTTTCCTTTACCTCATATGAGTGTTGTTAAAGATTTAGTCCCAGACTTAACGAAGGCATATGCCCAGCTGAGTTCAATAGAACCTTGGCTTAAATCTGATACACCACCTACAGAAGGTGAACGACGACAGTCTAAAGAAGAAAGAGCTGTTCTCGACGGAGCATGGGAATGTGTACTATGTTTTTCTTGCTCTACATCTTGTCCATCTTATTGGTGGAACGGTGATCAATACTTAGGTCCAGCGGTTCTTTTGCAAGCGTACAGATGGATAGCTGATAGTCGTGATGAAAGTACAGGAGAACGTCTTGATGCTCTTGAAGACCCGTTCAAACTTTATAGATGCCACACTATTATGAATTGCTCTAAAACTTGTCCAAAAGGATTAAATCCGGCAAAGGCAATTGGCGAAATTAAAAAACTTATGGTTGAGAGAAGATAGTATTTAGAACCTATTTGAATTCGGTTTTATTATATCTTTAGAAAGTTTAATTGGAAATTTGTCGCGTATTTTTTGGTCAGTTTTTTCATCAATATAAACTGGATAATGTGAATTTAAAATTTTTCTAGCATAATTTTCAGCTCTTTTTCTCATATCTGGAGAACCTTCACTTTCCCATTCTTCCTGTCTAGAACGATCGGCCAAATTGGGATATAGATACTCAGTTTTCATAAGTGATAGGGTTTGAGGGGATCTTAAAAAATGGCCCTCTCCTTGAATAGTTTTTTCTATTTCACTGTAAGAAAGCGTGTCATCATTAACTTCAATTCCTCTCACAGCCCTCATTACCATTCCAAGCATTTCATTATCAATGACAAGGGATTCATAAGAGCAGCCCATTAAACTTGCCATCATTCCAGAGGATTCAGACACATTATTACAACCTGCCAATGCTGCCATAACAATTGAAATACCCTTTTCATAACCAGCTTGCGCATCTGGACTTTTAGCATCTGTCATACCTGCACCAACTGAGCTAACAAGCCCATAATGGTTAGTAATTTGGGCAGAAGCTGCGCTCATTATCGCCTCTTCACCACCACCTCCAGAAAAAGCTCCTGTTCGTAAATCAGTAACAAATGGCCAAGGTCCAAATATTACTGGGTGCCCAGGTTTGATAAGATCTATTAACAATAAGCTAGCTAAAGTTTCTGCAAGAGATTGAACCAAACAACCAGCTAGAGCTGCAGGAGCGGTAGCCCCTGACTGAGGGGCTATAACAACCCATATAGGGGCATTTAATTGTAATGATGCAATAGCAACTTCACAATTATCTGTCCCGTACTGTAGAGGTGAAACAATAGTGCAGCCTCCACCATGACAAAAAGGTCTTTTTACAAATTGACCTTCTCCACCTACTATAATATCTAACATTTCAAGTGTAGGCTTAACATGCTTTCCATCAGAGAAAGTAAGAGCAGTGTGTTTTTTTGTTCCAGCAATGCTTGCATAAGCAGTATTAATATCTGCAACATACAAATCTTCGCTTAACTCTGTAGGTACTACAAACCTAGAGTAACTATGTATATTATCTAGATAGTCTACCATCCTTGCAACATCGTAAACATCATTGATAGTAGAAGGTCGATACTTAGAAGCTCCCAAATCAAGAACTGAAACAGCTTCACCAGCTCCAAAAAGATTAACTTTATTACCTGAAAGATCTATATCGTGTTTTGGGTCACGACCATATAGAACAAAATCTCTCCCTGCTCTCGAAATCACATCTTCTACTAAAGACTTAGGAAAACACAAGCGGCCATTCTTATTAACTGAGCAACCTTGTCTTAATGCAGCTTCTAAAAGTTCAGGTAATGGATTTCCAACTCCTAAATTTTGTAATACATCAAGAGCTGTTGAGTGAATTTTTTTAATATCAGTTTCAGTTAAAGGCTTATATTTTCCGCCCTCCATTCCTTTTGAAATCACAGGATCAAGTTGCTCAATAATTTGTTGTGAACCTCGTCTTTTATTTTTTCTTTTTATACCAGTAATCATTTTTTATCTAAAAAAGTACTAATCATAAGTAGTCTTGAATTTAATGATAATCAAAAATAAATTTATATATAAAGTTATTATTACTAATTGATATTATAACAAAAATAATAATTAATCATATGTTTAGAATCTTTTAATTAAAAAATATTTTATTTAGGTTATATAACTTAAAAATGAAAGTTGATGATATTCAAAATAATTGGGAGGAAAAATTATTTTCTCTACTTTTAGATCATAAGATTGATTTTTTACCTTATGTACCGGATGCTGGTCACGCTAAATTAATTGCATTAGCAGAAAAAAACAAGTTATTGAAACCAGTTGTTTTAACTTCTGAAGAAGAAGGAGTTGCATTTGCAAGCGGTTCTTGGTTAGGCAATAAGAAGTCAGTTTTGCTAATGCAAAGCAGCGGAGTTGGAAACTGTATAAACATGCTCTCAATATTGTCGAATTGTAATTTTCCATTTGTAACTTTAATTACAATGAGAGGTGAATTTGGTGAATTTAATTCATGGCAAATACCCATGGGCCAAGCTACTAAAAAAACTCTTGAAGCTATGGGCATAATTGTTCACCGTGCTACCCATCCGTCAGATGTTTGTCCATTGGTAGACGCTGCTTTATATGGAGCTTTTTCAAGTGACCAACAAATAGCTATATTATTATCTCAACGTTTAATAGGAAAAAAGAAATGGTAGACGATAATACCCTGCTAGAAAGAAGAAATGTAGTTAAAAAAATTATTGATCATAAAGGTAATGCGAAGATTATAACAGGACTTGGCTCACCAACATATGATGTATTTGATGCAGGAGACAGCCATTCAAATTTTTACCTATGGGGTGGAATGGGAGGCACAGCAATGATTGGCCTCGGATTAGCAATGGCAATACCAGATACACCCGTCATAGTTATAACTGGAGATGGTGAACAATTAATGGGGCTAGGTTCCTTAGCATCTATTGGTGTCCAAAAACCGAATAATTTAGCAATTGTAGTGTTAGATAATGGCCATTTTGGAGAAACTGGCATGCAAAAAAGCCATACTTCATACGGAATAAATTTGTGTAGAATAGCGAAAGCTTCTAAATTTGAATTTTCTTTTGATATAGTCTCAAATAGTGATCTAGAAAACTTAATAGAAATCCTACCTCCAGTAAAAGGACCGATTTTTGCAAATATAAAAATTAAGTCTCAGAACCCTCCTAGAAAGCTTCCAATATTAGATGGTGTTGAACTAAAAAATCGATTCAGAAAAAATCTTGGAATAGAACCATTATAATCAATTTTATAATTTTTCTAAAATAATCGCACTGCCCTGACCAACTCCAACACACATTGTGCAAAGTGCTAACTTATTATTTTTACTTTGGTGTAATTGTTCAGTTGCTGTAAGCACTAATCTTGCACCAGACATACCAAGTGGATGGCCTAAAGCAATTGCCCCACCATTAATGTTTACTCTTTCATCATCATCTGACAATGATAGATCTCTCATTGTTGCTAAAGCTTGAGATGCAAATGCTTCATTAAGCTCAATAATATTTATATTGGCTAAATTGATATTTGAAAGTGAAAGAACTTTTTTTGTTGCTGAAACTGGTCCAATTCCCATAACACTTGGTTCAACACCAGTTGCGGCTGAGCTTAATATCCTAGCTTTTGGGGTTAAATTATATTCTTTAATAGCTTTTTCTGATGCAATTATTAAGGCTGCAGAACCATCATTAACACCACTCGCATTTCCAGCTGTAACAGAACCATTATTCCTAAATGGTGTTGGCAAGGTACTTAATTTTTCTAGCAGTGTATCAGAACGTGGATGTTCATCTCTACCTAAAAAGATTTCTTCCTTTTTTTGAATAATCTTTACCTTGAAAATTTCTATATCGAATCTTCCTTTGGAAATTGCTTCTGCTGCTTTTTTTTGTGACCAATAAGCAAACTTATCTTGATCTTCACGGCTTACATTCCATCTTTCTGCAACATTTTCAGCTGTCTCTGGCATTGAATCAACACCATACATCTGATGCATAATTGGATTTATAAACCTCCAACCAATTGTTGTATCATATATCTCAGCATTTCTTGAAAATGGAGTGGTTGACTTGGGAATAACAAATGGGGCACGGCTCATACTTTCAACACCACCTGCTATAATTAGGTGAGCTTCATTAGATTTAATCATTCTTGAAGCATATGTAACAGCCTCTAGCCCTGATGCACAAAGTCTATTAATTGTTATCCCAGGAACTGTTTGAGGCAGTCCTGCAAGTAACAATGACATCCTTGCAATGTTTCTGTTATCTTCTCCTGATTGATTGGCGCATCCAAAAATTACTTCGTCAACCATTGACCAGTCAATACTTGTGTTTCTTTCCTTTAACTCTTTTATTGAAAGAGCAGCTAAATCATCTGGTCTTATTGAAGATAATGCTCCTCCAAATCTACCTATTGGTGTTCTAATCGCATCACAAATAAATGCATCCATCATAATCTGTTGTCTTGTGATGAGTTTGCTTTTTTCGTTCTTTCTTTTAATTCTCTGAGGGTTTTCAACTCAATTTCTGTTGGTGACTTTGTAATTTTTAAATCTTTGGAGTATTTAACATTCCACCCACAGCTATCTTGAATCATGTCCTTAGAAACACCTTCATGAATAGAAAAAACAGTGAACTCTTTTGTAACTGGATCAGGCTTCCACATAGCTAAATCCGTTATTAATAAGCTTGGACCCAAAGTAGAGATATTAATATCTTTTCGATTTTCATTGCCTTGACCATGACCAAAGCTTGTAAAAAAGTCAATTTTCTCAACCATTCCTCTTAAAGATTGCTTCATAGTAATGTAAATTTGATTTGCAGAAGAAGCAATTTCTGGCGCACCGCCTCCTCCTGGAAGACGTGTTTTAGGATTACCATAATCTCCAATAACTGTTGTATTAATATTACCAAATTTATCTAATTGGGCGGCCCCTAAAAAACCAATCGTTATTCTTCCACCTTGCAACCAGTATCGAAACATTTCAGGTACTGCTACAGTTGTAATAGCAGTTTCACATAGCTCTCCATCACCTATGGACAATGGTAATATATTAGGTGCTGTTCCAATAGTTCCACTCTCGTAAATAAGAGTAATATCTGGAGCATGTGTCATCCTTGCAATGTTGCAAGCTGCTGATGGTGCACCAATACCAACAAAACAAACATCACTATTTGAGAGTGCTCTTGATGCTGCTATTGTCATCATTTCATCTGAATTATACTCTCTATTCATATCTATCTTCTCTTAAATTTTCTACTCTACTTTTAAAAACGTCAGCATCAACTTTTAAAACATTTTCTTCCATCCATTCTCTAAACTTTTCCCTATTAGAAGCTATTTTATCCCATTCAATGTAACAAGCATTATCCCTTTTGTAGTAGCCCCTTGCATATGAGGGGTGTGCTCCACCAGGGACATGACTTATAAAAGAAATTGTCCAATCAGGTAGAACAGTTGCATTTGGATGACAATCTAAAGTATCAACTATTTCTTCTACAGTAACCAATGATTTTTTTGATGCTAAAACGGCTTCTTTTTGGACTCCTAATATTCCTTCAATTAAAACATTTCCTTTTTTATCAGCCTTTTGAGCATGAATGAATGCAACATCTGGTTTCAAAGATGGCACTGCAGTTAATTCTTCACCAGTAAAAGGGCATTCAATTTTTTTTATATTGCTATTAACTTTTTTGAGGTCTGCTCCCATATAGCCTCTGAAAATTGCACATGGTAAACCAGCAGCACCTGCCTCATAAGCATGAGCCATAGCAGAGTGAGAATGTTCTTCAATTTCAATTTTATTTGGCCACCCTTTCTCTACTGAGTCACGAAACCTTCTAAGCAACCCTACACCAGGATTGCCTGCATATGAAAAAATCATTTTTTTTACTAATCCCATACCAATTAATTGGTCATAAATGACATCAGGTGTCATTCTTATTATAGTCAAATTATCAATTTTTTGCCTAACTACTTCATGTGCAGATGCATGGGGAATTAGATGAGTAAAGCCTTCAAAACAAACTGTATCGCCTTTTTTAAGAGTTTTACTAACTCCTTCTTTAAGTGATATAAATTCTGCCATTTTATTTCCTAACTAAATCAAAAATCAAAAAAAACTGTCTCTTTGTCACCTTGTAAATATATATCAAAACGATATTCAGTTTCATTTTCTTTTTCAGCAATTAAACGAGACCTTAAAGAGGTATCAATTTCATTTAGCAATAAATCTTTTTTATTTTCTTCTTCTTCATCAGAAAAATAAATCCTTGAAAATAAATGATTAAGCATGCCTCTTGCAAAGACAGTAATATTAATATGAGGAGCACTATTAGGTGCTGTTATCCCAGGTTTATAAGTTTTAAAATTGAAACCAACAAAATCTCCACTGCCTGTACCCATTCTTCCAAAACCAAAAAATTTACCATTTGGATTAGTATCATAATTACCATTTGGGTCTGCTTGCCAAATTTCAACTAAAGCATCATGGATTGGAATGTCATTTCCATCAATTACCTGTCCTTTAACATTAATTTTTTGACCTAATAAGTCTTTCTTCCTTAAGTCTCCAGAAACTAAACTAGGAAAATCATATTGGTATTGTTGTGCTGCTAACCCGTAAGCGAAAAAAGGGCCAACCGTTTGAGATGAAGTTTGAAGGAATGTATTTTTTTTCATAGTTTAAATTTCCATTGGCGTAGCGTTACGTCCACGCAGAATTATATTAAAAATGTAAGCATGCGCAAATTCAGGTATGGTTTCCTCAATTGAAAATTTTGCTATCAACCTATCTTGGGCTTTTTTATCTGGTACAGAGTTAAAGATTGGATCATATTTGAACAGTGGATCTCCCTCAAAGTACATTTGAGTAACTAGTCTGTCTACAAAAGACCTACCATAAATTGAAAAATGAATATGAGCTGGTCTCCATGCATTATGGTGATTTCCCCAAGGATAGGAACCAGGCCTAATTGTTGTAAACTTATAATCACCATTTTTATCTGTTAAAGTCATACCAGCACCAAGAAAATTTGGATCTAACGGAGCATCATGTATTTCTTCTCTGTGTATATATCTACCAGCAGAATTTGCTTGCCAAATTTCTAAAAGGCAGTCAGGTACAGCTCGTCCAAATTCATCCATTACTTTTCCAATTATTATAATTCTTTCACCAATAGGGTCATGATCTTTTTTTGCATTTTTTGTTAAATCTGCATCAATGGGCCTCATACAATCTTTTGAAAATTTTGGTGATGGAATGTCCTTAAAATTTTCAATTTTAATAAGTTTATTTTTTGGGTTTCTGAATTTAGTAGATTTGTAATCAGGATATATTAACTTCGGGTGATTTGACCAGTCTCTTCTGTTCCAAGGATTTATAGACATAAAATTAATTACTTTCTTTAAACACTCTTTTTAAAATCTTAAGAGCATTATTTGAAGCAGGAACACCCGCATAGACTGCTACATGCATTAACGCTTCAGAAATTTCATCGAATGTTGCACCTGTGTTTTTTGATGCATTAAAATGCATTTCTAATTCTTCATCATGGCCTAAAGCTGCTAAAAGTGAAATTGTAATAAGACTTCTATCTCTTTTTGATAGCTTTTCATTAGACCATAAAGTTCCCCAAGCACTCTCTGTTATAAAATCTTGAAATCTTTTATCAATTTGATTGGTATTTTTAATTGCCCTATCTACATGCATATTTCCAAGCACTTCTCTTCTGGTTTTCATGCCTTGATTAAAGTTGCTATTTTTTTTATCTTTTGTCATTAAATTACCTTTAAATATTTTACAAAGTAGAATATTAAGCTTATTAATTTTTATGATCACCACTGTAATTTGAGGTTTCTGGTTCCCTCCAATTTATCAAATCATTCTTAAGACATTCATAAATCTCTACTTTGAGAGAATAACACACTGCGTTATCTGATGAATGAGATAAAGAACAATCACCTCCTGGACAAGCAGATAACCCTGCAAGCAAATCAATCTCAGAGAAAAACTCTATATAATCTCCTATTCTTGCTGGACTTGCCTTCATGAAATACTGGTGAGTATCCTTCGTAAAACCTGTACACATAAAAACATTTAAAACGTCATGAATATAAGTTTCAGCTTCTTTATATGAAATATTTTTATAATTAGATAAAGCTCTTATCAAGTTTGAATGGCAACAAAAATGATATTCTTTATTAGACAATATTTTCTCGGTATACGGGTCACATCGTGTACCTATTACATCATGCACAGATCCACCGTCATCATCAAAACCATACCAGTCTAATGTATCATGCGTAATGGTTGCCATAGGCCTCAAATATGGGAGACTCGACCAAAGTTGATCATTAGTTGAAAGGTGAGTACCATATAAAGCTCTTGTTTTTCCAGAATAGAACTTTTCATTTAAATTATGTTCATTCCATAAGTTTAAATCCCCAACTTGTGGTCCATTTTGACAGTAGATTCGAAAAAAATGTGATTTGGGAACTCTAAAGCATTTAGCGTCTCTAGGAGGAATAATTATTTGATCAATTTTTTTTAAATTTTTCCTAGCTATTAAATAATCATTCATATTTGGTGATTTAAGAGAATCTGCAGGATAGCAAATTACTGGCTTAACTGATTTTCTTAATTCTGCATCGTCAGGAGATAATTTTTTTTTTGAATTTTTCATTTATCTCAATATAAAATCTTGAATTATTTTAGCAGTCAAATCTGGATCCTGAAGAGGTGGGACATGGCCTATTCCTATGAGTTCTTTGAAAGATGCTCCGGATATACGATTAGCTAATTCTTTTCCTAGTTTTGGGGGTGTAGAAATATCCTCAGAGCCGTTTACAACGAGTGTCTTTTGATTTATTAACGATAATTTGCTTGTTAAGTCTTCATTCTGAATTGCTTGGCAAGCCCCAATGTATCCTTTCATTGATGTTTTTAATTGCAGTTTTTTACAGTCTTCAATCACATCTGAAGCTTTATCTCTAAAATTTTTGGGGAACCATCTTTCTAATGCCATATCAACAATTTTTTCTAGCCCTCCAGAATTGACTAAGTCTATACGTTGCTGCCATAAGTCAAAATCTCCAATCTTATGCCCTGTATCTGA
The DNA here is from genome assembly GCA_902612965.1 of uncultured SAR116 cluster alpha proteobacterium. Lineage (GTDB taxonomy): Bacteria > Pseudomonadota > Alphaproteobacteria > Puniceispirillales. Next base: position 9,461 of record CACMFN010000002.1, read on the forward strand.
AAGAATTAAATTATCAATAGGTATAAGTTCATAAATTGCTAAGTTCATAGCAATCATACCTCCAATTGAAACACCCATTACATTAACTGGCTTATTAAAATTAAAAGTATAAGATATATCTTTTGCCATTTCTCTAATGCTAAATCCAGGTTCAGTTATAGGGGACTTTCCGTGTCCTCTTATATCTACAGAGAAACAATTAAATTTATTTTTTAATTTAGTAATAACATAATCAAATATTGAATTGTCAGCACCTAATGGGTGAATAAATAAAATACTCTCCTTATTATTACCTATTTCAGAATTAAAATTCAGCTTAAATTCATTTGACAATTCTTAGTCTCCTAAAAATCAATTTCACATAAATCATAGCCTGCTGTTATTTTACCGTCCCAAACTTTAGATGCTGCTTCAGAAAATTCAGAAATTGGAAATTCTCCAGGAATATGGGGGACATAATGATTAAAGACTAAATGTTTTACATTTGCCTCTTTTGCTATTTTAGCAGCATCCTCGGCAGTAGTATGACTGATCATTAAGTGTTCAATTAAATTTGGTTTAACTTTTTTGAGCCTCTCGGCCAAAACCTCTATACCTCTTTTAAGCATTACTTCATGAACCAAAACGTCTGCATCTTTAGCAAAATCAATCAGTGGAGGAAAAAAAATTGTATCTCCCGAAAATACGACTTTTTTATTTTCAGTTTCAAATTTAAATGCAAAACAATTTTCAAGAAGTCCATGAACTACTTTTAGTGCAGAGACTTTAACTCTTTCATCTTGCATAATTACACCTTCACTTATCTCTTTCACATAAATTATAGTTTCTAAATCTCTTTGTTTCTCATCTTCTATTCTTACTTGTATGTCTATTTCTAAGGATTTAAGAAAACCACTAAGAAGATTTTTGGTTCCTTCAGGACCGTAAACATCAACTTTGTCTGAAGTTCCAGAAGTCCATAAAGTATGCACCAGAGGTCCAAACTCTAGATTATGATCTGAATGATGGTGAGTTAAAAAAATATTGTCTACTTGACTTAATGAATAGCCTGCTTCAACAAACTGCCTTGTAACGCCGAGTCCACAATCAACAATATATGGATGACCCTCTACTTCAATCACTGAGCATGTAGACCAACTTAATCCCTTTTCCATTCTTGGCCCACCTTTGGTGCCTAAGAGCACAACCTTATTTTCAGACATTTACAATCCTTTAAAATTTATTATTAACAAATACTTGTAATCTATATCTTTGCAAAATAAAATTATTTTAAAGAGTTATGTGAGGTTTATGAATAAGCCAAATTTTGTAATTTTTATGGCTGACCAGCTTAGATTTGATTATTTAGGTTGTAATGGTCACAAAATAATTAAAACACCAAATATAGACCAAATAGCATCAGAGGGTACTAATTTCTCTAAGTTCTATGTTGCAAGTCCAGTTTGTATGCCAAACCGTGCTTCATTAATGACTGGAAGATATCCATCTGTTCATGGTTTAAGGTATAACGGAAACCATCTTAACAAAAACGCAACTACATTTGTTGAAGTACTAAGAAGATCCGGATATAAAACATCTAGCTTTGGCAAGATACATCTACAGGGATTTGATCCGGGTCCACCACACCCTTGGGTAAAAGATGATGATCTAGGTCCTATTAAAGAATCGTGGATAAATGACTCTAATAGTTACACCTATGAGGATAGAACGAATTATCAAAAGCCTGGATATTTTGATATCCCAAAACCATACTATGGTTTTGAACATGTTGACTTAGTAACTGCCCATGGCAACAACTGCAAAGGACATTATTTTCAATGGCTCCAAAGCAACTTTGCAGACTGGGAGAAATTCTTTGGCCCTGAAAATGAATTAGCTCATAATTACTCTTGTAGACAAGGTTATAGGACAGCAGTTCCAGAAGAATTTTATCCGACAGCTTTTGTTGAAAAAAAGGCTAATGAATATTTTAATGCATTAAACAATGATAAGCCATTTATTTCATTCGTTTCTTTTCCAGATCCTCACCATCCTTTCACACCACCCGGAAAATACTGGGATATGTATAACCCTGACGATTTTGAAGTCCCATTAGACTACAGCTCACACAAAAACCCTATACCCCCCATGCAAAAAGTTTATAAAGATTTTCTAGATGGAAAGGATCCAGTTAGCAAAACTTCAGTTTTTCTTGCAGAAAAAAGGCATATTCAAGAAAGTATGGCCTTAACTTCAGGAATGATAACAATGATAGATGATGCTGTAGGTTCTGTAATCAGCACTCTTAAGAAAAGAAATTTATACGAGAATACGACTATTATTTTTACTTCTGATCATGGTGACTATATGGGCGATTTTTCTTTAATGCTTAAGGGCGCTTTACCATTTAAATCTATAACCAATGTTCCTTTTATTTGGTCAGACCCACAAAATAGATCATCAAAAAGTTCAGATTCTCTTTTATCTACTATAGATATTGCTCCTACTATTTTAAGCAGAGCCAATGTTAAACCATACTGGGGCATTCAGGGAGTGGATTTTTTGCAAAGTATAGAGAGAAAGATATCTTTCAGAGAAGATCTGATGATTGAATTTCATGATAATATTGTTCGTTTTGGTTTTGATAAACCAGCATTTGTAAGATCGCTTATTTCAAAAAGATACAGATTTACTTTATATAAGGACCAAGAATTTGGTGAATTATATGATTTAGAAAATGACCCAAATGAAACATTTAACCTTTATGATAATAAAAATTATTCATCAGTTAGATCAATGCTTTACAAAAAATTAGTTAATCAAATGATGGAAAATATCGATAAGAGCCCTGCGCCAAAAAGATTGGCATAATAAGATTGAGTAAATTATCTCTTATTAATCAATATAAATCACTTGTTGAAGATGGTAAATTAAACAATGATCCTTATCAGAAAACAACAATCGAAAAGTTGAGTGAACTATCAAAAGAATTATCATTAAAAAAAGAAAATAGTTTTTTAAGTCGATTATCTAATTTTGTAAGAAGAGAAAAGATTGAAAAAAGAAAAGGGGTTTACATTTGGGGAGGTGTAGGAAGAGGAAAATCCATGTTAATGGATTTATTTTTTGCAAACGTTAATATCCATAATAAAAAAAGAACTCACTTTCATAACTTTATGGCTGAAACTCATGATTTAATTCATGATATTAGAAAAAATGATAAAATTAGCAATGTTCCTGATCATGCAGCAAAATTAATCTCACAAAAGGCAAAGCTGTTATGCTTCGACGAGATGGAATTAAGAGATATAGCAGATGCAATGGTTTTAAATAGGCTTTTTAAAGGTTTATGGAAGAGAGGAGTAACGATTGTTGCTACTTCAAACCGGCCACCTGAAAAACTTTATGAAAAGGGATTACATAGAGAGAGAGTTTTACCATTTATAGATGATTTAAACAAAAACTGCGAAATTTTAGAAATTAAAGGGTCTGAAGATTTTAGGTTGTCTGCTAGAAAAGGTATGAAAGGATGGTTTAACCCACTTTCAAATAAAAACTCAAAGATTTTAAAGGAAGACTTTTTTAAATTAACTGGCGAGATGAGTCCAAAAACTGATAATATACCAAGTTCTGGAAGACAAATCTTTATTCCATCTGCAGCATCCGGAGTGGCATTTGTTGATTTTAGTGACCTTTGTGAGCAAAAACTTGCCGCACGTGATTACATAGAAGTTGCTTCTCGATATAGAGGCTTATTAATAAATAAAATACCCGTCCTGAACGACTATAATAGAAACGAATCAAGAAGGTTTATGTGGCTAGTTGACGCTTTGTATGAAGCAAAGTGCTTTATGATCTGCACTGCTGAAAAACCAATTGATGATATCTACACTGGAAGTGACTGGCGCTTTGAATTTGAAAGAACAAAGTCTAGGCTTAGAGAATTAACAACAACCCCAAGATAAAGCTGAATATTAATTACATAATATTAGCCAAGCTGTTGTAGTAAAGGAATTTTTAAGCTAAAAACTTATAGACAATTTCATGAAAGAATAACTAATGGCTAGAAATAAAATTGCACTTGTAGGATCTGGGAATATTGGTGGGACACTTGCATTATTATCAGGAATAAAGGAGCTTGGTGATGTTGCTCTTTTTGATATTGCTGAAGGCATACCCTCAGGAAAAGCTCTTGATATAGTCCAAGCATCACCAGTTGAGAAATTTGATGCAAAACTTACTGGAGGGAATGACTATTCAGTCTTAAATGGCTCTGATGTTGTTATTGTGACGGCAGGTGTACCAAGAAAACCAGGCATGAGTCGAGATGACCTCATAGAAACAAATACCAATGTAATGAAACAAGTTGGTAAAGGTATAGCCGATAATTGCCCTAATGCTTTTGTTATTTGTATTACAAACCCACTTGATGCCATGGTTGGTGTTTTGCAAAGAGCTGCGGGATTAAAAACAAATAAAATCGTTGGTATGGCTGGGGTACTGGATAGTGCTCGATTTAGATATTTTTTGGCTGAAGAATTCAATGTTTCTGTTAGGGATGTTTCAGCATTTGTATTAGGAGGTCATGGTGATAGTATGGTCCCTTTAATAAGGTATTCAACAGTTGCTGGTATTCCAGTTCCTGATTTGATTGAAATGGGTTGGACAACACAGGAAAAAATTGACTCAATAGTTCAAAGAACTCGTGATGGTGGAGCTGAAATAGTTGGCCTATTGAAAACAGGTTCTGCATTTTATGCTCCAGCCTCCTCAGCTATTGAAATGGCAGAGTCTTTTTTAAAAGATCAACGAAGGCTTCTACCATGTGCTGCGTGGTGTAATGGAGAATACGGATTGGATGGCATATTTGTTGGTGTTCCAGCTATCATTGGTAAAAATGGTATTGAAAAAGTTATTGAGATCAAATTAAATGATGAAGAGAAAACAATGTTTGATAACTCAGTTGAAGCAGTTAGAAAATTGAACTCTATCGCTTCTAAAATGGAATAGACAATGAACATTCATGAGCATCAAGCAAAAGAACTTTTAAATTTAAATAAAGTAAATGTTGCTAGAGGAATGCCAGCCTTCTCTGTAAACGAAGCTTTAACTGTTGCAAAAAAACTTGGTGGCCCAATTTGGGTTGTAAAAGCTCAAATACATGCTGGAGGAAGAGGGAAAGCAGGTGGAGTTAAGGTTGTTAATAGTCTTGATGAAGTAAAAAATGCAGCACAGGAAATACTTGGAAAGATTCTTGTTACACCACAAACTGGTGCTCAAGGCAAAGAAGTAAAAAGGTTATATATTGAAGAAGGTTGCGATATTAAAAAAGAATTGTACCTGTCTGTTTTAGTCGATAGGAACTCAGGTTGTATTACATTTATTGCCTCTACAGAAGGGGGGATGGATATTGAAAAAGTCGCCGAAGAAACACCCGAAAAGATTTTAAAGCTTGGAATTACCCCATCTACTGGGTTTCAGGATTTTCATGGTAGAAGATTGGCCTCGGCTTTAAATATTTCAGGAAAATCAATAAGGCCAGCCACGTTGTTTCTAAAAAACATTTATAATACTTTTGTTGAAAATGACGCATCGCTTATTGAGATAAATCCTTTAGTAATTAATACAAAAGATGAGCTAATTGCACTTGATGCCAAAATGTCATTTGATGATAACGCACTTTTTCGTCATTCTAAAATCACTGAAATGAGAGATCCTAGTGAAGAAGATCCACTTGAACATAGAGCATCAGAGTATGATTTGTCATACATTAAATTAGATGGAAATATTGGATGTATGGTTAACGGAGCAGGTCTTGCAATGGCAACGATGGATATTATTCAACTTGAAGGGGGTTCACCTGCTAATTTTCTAGATGTAGGAGGAGGTGCGACGAAAGAGAAGGTGACTGAAGCGTTTAAAATAATTCTTTCAGATGAAAATGTGAAAGGTGTTTTAGTAAATATTTTTGGTGGAATAATGAGGTGTGATATTATTGCCGAAGGAGTTGTTGCTGCAGCACACGAGCTTGAAATTAAAATACCACTTGTAGTTAGATTAGAAGGAACAAAGGTAGAAGAAGGAAAAAAAATTATGGAAGATAGCGGGTTAGATATTATTCCTGCTGACAATCTTTCTGATGCTGCTAGAAAAATTGTATCTTCTGTAAAGGAAAATTCTTGATGGCAATTTTAGTGGATAAAAATACAAAGGTAATTTGCCAAGGTTTTACAGGAAGCCAGGGAACGTTTCACTGCCAACAAGCTATTGAATATGGTACAAAAATGGCTGGTGGAGTTACACCTGGAAAAGGAGGTCAAAACCACCTAAATTTACCGGTTTTTGATACTTTAGATGAAGCAATTGACGTGACCTCAGCTAATGCGTCTGTAATTTATGTTCCTCCCGCGTTTGCAGCCGATTCAATTTTAGAAGCAATTGACGCTAAAATTGATTTAATTGTTTGTATCACTGAGGGAATTCCTGTTCTTGATATGGTGAAAGTTAAAAATGCATTAAAATATTCTGGTTCAAGACTAATTGGACCTAATTGCCCGGGTATTATTACACCCAATGAATGTAAAATTGGTATTATGCCTGGTCATATACACAAAAAAGGTAAAATTGGAATTGTATCAAGGTCAGGTACATTAACATACGAGGCCGTTGGACAAACCACAGCTGCTGGTCTTGGGCAATCCACATGTGTTGGAATTGGTGGCGACCCTTTAAACGGAACTAATTTTATTGATTGTTTAGATCTATTTCTCTCAGATGAAGAAACTGATGCTATTATTATGATTGGTGAAATTGGAGGAACTGCTGAAGAAGAAGCTTCAGAATTTTTGAAATCTTCAAAAATTAAAAAACCAGTTGCGGGTTTCATAGCGGGTAGAACTGCTCCTCCAGGAAGAAGAATGGGACATGCTGGCGCTATAGTCTCAGGCAAAAGCGGAGGTGCAGAAGCCAAAATTGATGCAATGAGATGCGCGGGAATTAATGTAACTGATAGCCCTGGTATGCTTGGTGAAGCTATTATTGAAGCCATGAAGAATTTTTAAAAAGTAAAGGCATTTTATATGGATGAAGTATTTTTAGATGCTACTATTTTAAACGGTCTTAACTCTACATACATTGCTGATTTGTATGAAAAATGGCTGGAAAACCCAAAGAATGTTGATGCTAATTGGAATGACTGGTTTTCTGATATGCAAAACACTGGGTCTTCAAATGACATACCTTCTTGGGCAAAGGGCAAAACATTTGAAGAAAAGTTAGAAAACCTTAAAAATAAAAACTCATCACTTTCATCTGAAGAGATTAGAAAAGCTTCTATAGACTCGTTAAGAGCTGTGATGATGATACGTGCATTCAGGGCACGGGGTCATTTAGAAGCCAAAACTGATCCTTTAAATTTAGAAAAAAAAGAAGAACATCCAGAGCTTAATCCTGAATTTTATGGTTTTACAAAAAATGATTATGACAGACCTATTTTTATTGACAATGTTCTTGGACTTGAAACAGCTTCTTTAAGAAAAATTCTTTCAACATTAAAAGACACATATTGTGGATCTATAGGAGTTGAATATCTTCACATACAAGACCCAGAACAAAAATCCTGGATACAGCAAAGAATTGAAAATATAAGAAATCAAACTGATTTTACTGACAAAGGAAAAGAAGCTATTTACGAACGTCTTGTTGATGCAGAAAGTTTTGAAAGATTTTTAAACAAAAAATACTCTGGTACAAAAAGATTTGGTTTAGATGGCAGTGAGTCAGTTATTCCAGCTATAGAACAGATAGCCAAAAGAGGGTCACAACTAGGGTTAGAAGAGATAGTAATTGGAATGGCACATAGAGGTAGATTAAATGTATTAAATAATATTCTTCAAAAGCCTTTTCGAGCCATCATTTCAGAGTTTATGGGAAATCCTTCTAATCCAGAAGAAACTGGCGGTTCTGGTGATGTAAAATATCATATGGGCTCATCATCAGACAGAGAATTTGATGGTGTCAATGTACATTTTACTTTAAATGCTAACCCTTCACATCTTGAAGTTGTAAACCCAGTCGTTATAGGGAGAGTAAGAGCCAAACAAAACCAAAGAAATGATAAACTTAGAAACAAGGTTTTAGGACTGCTTATTCATGGAGATGCTGCATTTGCTGGTCAAGGAATACTTGCAGAAACTTTTGATTTTGCAGAATTAAGAAGTTATAAAACTGGTGGAACACTTCATTTGATTATTAATAATCAAATTGGATTTACTACTTCACCAGCCTATTCAAGATCATCACCTTATTGCACAGATGTTGCAAAAATTGTAATGGCACCAATCTTTCATGTAAATGCAGATGATCCAGAATCTGTTGTTCATGTCTCAAGAATTGCAACTGAATTCCGTCAAAAGTTTGCAGCAGATGCTGTTATAGATATTATTGGATATAGAAGATATGGTCATAATGAAGGTGATGAACCATTATTTACCCAGCCTATTATGTATAGGAAAATCGCTGATCATCCTTTTGTAACTAAAATATACGCAGATAAGCTAATTAAAGAAAAAAAGATTACTGAAGAACAGGCAAAAAAAGTTTACGATAATAGGAACCAATTTTTAGAAGAAGAATTTCAAGCTGGAAGTAATTATTTACCTAATAAGGCTGATTGGCTTGAAGGCAAGTGGACTGGTCTAAAGAAAGCACCTGGGTTAGAAGAAAGACGTGGAATTACTGGCGTTACTATTGACAAGATAAAAAAAATTGGAGAAATCCTGACTTCCGTTCCAAGAGATTTTGAAATTCATAAGAAATTACAAAGAGTACTAGATAATAGAAAAAAAGCTCTCAAAGACGGAACTAATATAGACTGGTCAACTGCTGAACAACTTGCTTTCGGTACACTATTATTAGAAGGAAATCCTGTTCGTTTGTCAGGACAAGATTGTGGTCGAGGTACATTTAGCCAACGTCATGCTGTATTTATTGACCAAAATACTGAAGAAAGATACATACCATTATCAAATATTAATAAAAATCAAGGCTCTTTTGAAGTTATTGACTCGCCATTATCTGAAGCTGGAGTTTTGGGTTTTGAATATGGCTTTAGTCAAGCAGAGCCGAATGCACTTGTTATGTGGGAAGCTCAATTTGGTGATTTTGCTAATGGTGCTCAAGTAATAGTTGATCAGTTTATATCATCAGGAGAAGCTAAATGGTTAAGGATGAGCGGATTAGTTATGTTATTACCTCATGGCTATGAGGGGCAAGGTCCAGAACACTCCTCAGCAAGATTAGAGAGATATTTACGACTTTGTGCTGAAGATAATATACAAGTTGTAAATTGCTCAACTCCTGCAAATTATTTCCATGTTTTAAGAAGGCAATTATGTAGAGACTTTAGAAAACCTCTAATAATAATGACACCAAAATCTTTATTAAGAAATAAACTGTGTGTATCAAATCTTGATGATATGCTGGAGGAAAAGTCTTTCCATCGTGTAATGGATGATAAAAATAAAAGCATAAAGGATAAAGATGTTAAAAGACTCGTAATTTGCTCAGGAAAAGTATTCTATGATCTATTTGAAGCAAGAGAAAAAAATAAACTTTTCAATATTAAAATTCTCAGACTTGAACAAATTTATCCATTTCCAATAAAATCATTACAATATTTCATATCCAAGAGTCCCCAGGCAGAAATTATATGGTGTCAAGAAGAGCCAGAAAATATGGGTTCTTGGAGTTTCATTGATAGAAGACTGGAAAAAGTTTTAATTGACTGTAATTGTAAGTATAAGCGACCTGTTTATGTTGGGCGACCTGAAGCTGCATCACCTGCAACAGGCACTATGTCGAGACATTTAAAAGAGCAAAAACTATTAGTTAATCAAGCGTTAGGCCTTGAGAAGATTAATACTGCTTCAGCAGCAGAATAAATATTAATGGACGGAGTAAAATTGATATGACAGTTGAGTTATTAGTTCCTACTTTAGGAGAATCGGTTGTAGAAGCAACTATTGCTAAATGGATGAAATCTCCTGGAGAAAGTATAAATTCTGATGAGCCACTTGTAGAATTAGAAACTGAAAAAGTAACATTAGAAGTACCATCACCAATTTCTGGAGTATTAAAAGAAATTTCAGCAAAAGAAGGAGAAAGTGTTGAAGTTGGAGCTCTTTTAGGAATTATATCCGAGAGCAATAATGAAAGCCCAACAAAAAAAACCTCTTTACAAAAAAATAAAGAAGAAACAGCTTTAGATGACACAGAAAAAACAAATAAGAGTAAAAATGAACATCTCTCACCTGCGGTTCAAAGAATTGTTACTGAAAATAATTTAAATCCCTCAGAAATAAAACCTTCAGGTAAAGACGGATTAATTACGAAAGGTGATGCTTTAAATAAATTAAGCGATCAAGATAGCTCCGAGTTGGTCAATAAAACTGTTAGCAACAATGAACTAGAAGAGAGAGTTCCAATGTCACGACTTAGAAAAGTTGTTGCTAAACGACTTAAAGAGGCTCAAAACACTGCCGCCATGCTAACTACTTTTAATGAAGTAGACATGACTTCTGTTATGTCACTTAGATCTGAGTATAAAGACCATTTTGAAAAGGAGCATAAGGTCAGACTAGGATTTATGGGAATGTTTGTTAAAGCATCAATCTCAGCATTAAACTCCTATCCTGCAGTCAATGCAGAAATTAATGGAGATGATATTATTTATAAAAAATATAATAATATTGGAGTTGCAGTTGGAACGCCTCAAGGGCTTGTAGTTCCAGTTATAAAAAATGCTCAAAATAAAAGTCTTGCTGAAATAGAGAAAGCCATAAGTGATATGGGTTTAAGAGCTCGAGAGGGCAAAATTGGGATGGATGAGTTAAGCGGTGGAACATTTACAATATCAAATGGCGGAGTTTATGGATCCCTAATGTCAACTCCGATTTTAAACCCACCTCAATCTGGAATTTTAGGAATGCATAAAATTCAGAAACGACCGATTGCAGTTGGTGATGATATTAAAATCCGGCCAATGATGTATTTAGCCTTTAGTTATGACCATAGAATTATTGATGGCAGAGAAGCTGTTTCATTTTTGGTTAAAATTAAAGAAATTATTGAAGATCCTAGAAGATTGATATTAGGCATTTAATATTATTGGAGACTTATAACTATGAATAATTTTGATCTTACTGTTATTGGGGCAGGACCCGGTGGATATGTTGCGGCTATAAGAGCGTCTCAATTGGGGATGAAAGTAGCTGTTATTGAAGAACGTAAGTCACTTGGAGGTACATGCCTTAATATTGGTTGTATCCCATCAAAGGCATTATTAAACTCATCTGAAAAATATGAAAGTATCAATTCTGCTCAATTAGATGATTTTGGGATTAATTTGTCTTCTGTAAAACTTAATATCCCAAAGATGATGGAAAATAAGGATAATATTGTTTCAGATTTAACTAAAGGAATAGAATTTTTGTTTAAAAAAAATAAAATTTCTTCCTTTGAAGGCAATGGATATATTTCATCCCCCACTGAAATTATTGTAACTAAGAATGGAAAAGAAGAAGTTATTAAAAGTAATAAAATTTTGATTGCAACAGGTAGTGTTGTAGCTCCTTTAAATAATATTAAAATTGATGAGAAAAATATTGTTTCATCAACAGGGGCTTTAGAGCTTAAAAAAGTTCCAAAAAGACTAATTGTTGTAGGTGGAGGATATATTGGCCTTGAGATGGGAACGGTCTGGCGAAGATTAGGATCTCAAGTAACAGTTATTGAATATTTGGATAGAATTTTACCAGGAATGGATAGTGAAGTTGCAAAAAAATTTAAGTTAATTTTGCAGAAACAAGGTATTGATTTTAAATTAAATACAGCAATTAAAGATGCAAGAGTTGACAAAGGTTCAGTGTATCTTTCTGCTAACGATAATTCAACAAAAGAAAATCTTTCTTTTGAAGCAGATGTTGTTTTGATTGCAACAGGAAGGATACCCAACACACAAAACCTTGGATTAGATACATTAGGCATTAAACTTTCTCAAAAAGGTGAAATTTTAGTCAATAATAATTTTGAAACAAATGTTAGTAATATTTATGCAATTGGTGATGTGATTCCAGGACCAATGCTAGCTCATAAAGCTGAAGAAGACGGAATTGCAGCCGTTGAGATAATGAATGGTGTCGCAGGTCATGTAAATTATGACCTCGTACCTGGCATTGTATATACCTCACCTGAAGTAGCTACTTTAGGCAAAACAGAAGATGAATTAAAAGAAAGTCAAATAAACTATAATAAAGGAGTTTTCCCTTTTAGTGCCAATAGCAGAGCTAGAGCAATAAATCATACAGATGGTTTTGTTAAAATTTTAAGTGATAAAAATTCTGATAAAGTTTTAGGTGTACACATAATTGGGCACGAAGCGGGTAATCTGGTCCATGAAGTAGCTACAGCTATGTCATTTGGAGGAAGTGCTGAAGATATAGCTAGAACATGTCATGGTCACCCAACTTTAAATGAAGCAGTAAAAGAAGCTGCCTTAGCAGCTGGAACCGGCGCAATTCATATATAAATTTCGCTTCAAGAACGCGGATGAGTATTTTTGTGAACCTCTATAAGTCCAGAAACTTCAACTGAAGTATACCTTTGTGTAGTTGATAAACTTGAATGCCCAAGCAAATCTTGTATAGACCTAAGGTCACCACCACCAGCTAATAACTGAGTGGCAAATGCATGCCTTAAGGAATGCGGGGTTGCGTGCTCTGGTAAATTGAGTTTAATTCGTAAATTTTTTATTAGCCTCTGAATTATTCTAGGACTTAACTTGCCTCCTCTTCGCCCGACAAATAAATATTCATCATTTTCAAATTCTTTAGGTATCAATGAAAGATAACTATCAATTGTTTGTCTTACAATTTTTAAAATAGGAACATCTCTAAATTTTCCTCCTTTACCTTCAACACGAAGCCAATCACCTAATGGACATTGATTTTTTTTTATAGAAAGTGCCTCACTAATTCTTAATCCAGCCCCATACATCAAAAAAATAAGTGCTTTGTCTCTCGCAGCTTCCCAGTCTGGTCTGCCATTGCCAATTGAATCAATTAAAGTGCTGGCCTGTTCATTGGAAATTGACCTAGGGAGTGATTGTGGTAATTTTGGAGACTTAATAAGATCGATGTCATCACAAGATAAAAAATTCCTTTGTGAAGCAAATTTATAAAAGTTTCTAATGCTTGATATTTTTCTTGCGATACTCGCTCTTGAATTTTTCTTTTCTAAAAGATAACCCATGTAGGATCTAAAATCTTTCTTTTTTGGATTATTTGAATTTGAAGTAAATTCTGACCATTTAGTTAAATCTCTTTCATATGCATCAAAAGTATTAATGCTTATTCTTTTTTCATTTTGAAGCCATTCAAGCCATTTTGAAAAAGCAAATTTGAAGTTTTTTGACATCTATAATATTATAAAATTGATTGTCCTGTATCCTGCCAATCTGATAAAAAAGCTTTCAAACCCTTGTCAGTTAATGGATGATTAAACATTTCTTTAAAAGTCTTTGTTGGAATAGTTACAACATCTGCTCCAATCTTAGCAGACTCAATAACGTGATTTACACCTCTAATCGAAGCAACCAAAACCTGTGTTTTGTAATTATAATTGTTATAAATTTCAACAATGTCATAAATTAAGTCTAATCCATTCTGACCTATATCATCCAATCGCCCAACAAATGGTGAAATAAATGTTGCTCCAGCTTTTGCTGCAAGAATAGCTTGTGAAGATGAAAAGCATAGTGTAACATTTACACTAACATTATTTTTGGAAAGTTCTTTGCAAGTTAAAAGCCCATCTGAAGTTAATGGAACCTTAATTGTTACATTTTCAGCTAAATTTAGTAGCTTTTCTGCTTCCATCATCATGTCTTTATGATTGATCGCTGTAACTTCAGCACTTACAGGCCCACTGACTAAACCGCAAATTTCTTTAATTACATCAAGTATATTGCCCCCTGATTTTGCTATCAATGATGGATTTGTCGTAATACCATCGATTAAATTAGTTTTACATAACTCTTTAATTTCATTTATATCAGCGCTATCGAGAAAAATTTTCATTTATTATATTCCTCTGTTAAACTCTATTAATTATGATTTTAACAAATTAAACAGTCATAATCTATTTCAAGTTTAATTATAACTAGTTTTAATTTTAGTATTTGAGATTTTAATATATATTTAGAGCTAATAACATAATTTTCTAATGAAATATAAAAATCTTGAGCAATCAATTTATATACAGTGTCATTGTTTCTCTTAATAAAAGTGTCCCTCAATCAACATTCGATTACGCTTGCCATAAAATACAAAAACTTGAAGCAGGCCAAATAGTAAAAGTTCCATTTGGCAAGAAATCAGCTTGGGGCGTTATTGAAAAGCTTCAAGAAGACAGAAAAGACATTCAAATTAAACAAATAATTAAAGTTTTTGATGGATACATTTTGTCAGGATATCTAATGCGCTTTATTAACTGGGTAGCAGAATGGAATTTCACAAGTAAAGGAAGTGTGCTCAAACTTGTATTTAGTAATATTGACATTATTGAGAAAGAAAATAAGCCGATTGGGTGGATCATCAATACTAATCCTGATATTCCAAAACTAAAAAAATTGTTTCCAAATTTCAAACTCACTAAGAAAAGAAAACAAATAATTAATACACTTAGCCAAACAAAACCAATTTTGACAAAAGAACTCATTGATCAAACTGGAGCATCTAAACGCACAATTTCAGAACTTGAAAAACTAAATATAATTAATTCAATGGAAGTATCTTCAGATATAAGTCTGCCTGAATTCAAAGTTTTAAGAAATAGCAACATAGTACTTAATAGTAGCCAAAGAAACGCTGTTGAGAAAATCAATAGAATTAAAAACAATAATAAATTTGATGCAGTTTTATTAGATGGTTTGACTGGGTCAGGAAAAACAGAGGTTTATTTTGAAATAATAGCTGAAACACTTAAACAGGGAAAGCAAGCATTGGTATTATTGCCTGAAATTTATTTATCCTCTGAATGGTCAATGAGATTTAAAAATAGTTTTGGAATTACCCCATTGGTTTGGCATTCTAATTTATCCAAAAAAGTAAGAAGAGAAACATGGGACCAGATAATAAGAGGTAAAGTAAATGTTATTGTAGGAGCAAGATCTGCATTGTTTCTTCCATATAGAACGCTGGGTTTAATTGTTATTGATGAGGAGCATGATCATTCATTTAAACAAGAGGAAGGTGTTTTATATAATGCAAGAGATATGGGTATAATAAGAGCAAAAATTGAGAATATTCCAGTAATTTTATCAACAGCTACTCCTTCTTTGGAAACTTGGCAAAACATCCAAACAAAAAAATTTACTCATATTGAATTACCAGAACGAATAGGCGATGCTGAGTTGCCAAGAGTAAAATTAATTGACATGAAAGGAGTTAATTTACCATACAATAAATGGATATCACCTACCCTTAAAGATGAAATTTCAAAAAATTTAGTAAATAGAAATTTAACACTATTGTTTTTAAACAGAAGAGGATACGCACCTTTAAAACTTTGTAGTTCTTGCGGTTACCGATTAGGATGCAAAAATTGCCAAAGCTGGCTAGTAGAACATAAAAAAAATAATTTATTAATTTGTCATCAATGCGGTATTCAGCAAAAATTACCTGAGATTTGTGATGAGTGTTCAGAAAAAGAAACTTTTATTTCTTGTGGTCCAGGCGTTGAACGCCTTGAAGAAGAGATACTTGATTATTTTCCAGATATTAGTATTGAGATTTTATCATCTGACACAATCCAAAGCTCTAAAATTATGAATGGTTTTCTAAAAAGAATTAGAAATGGAAAAATTGATTTAATAATTGGCACTCAAATAATTTCAAAAGGACATAATTTTAAAAATTTAACACTCGTAGGTGTAATAGATGCTGATATGAGCCTTTCAGGGGGAGATTTAAGAGCATCTGAAAAAGCATTTCAAGTTCTGCACCAAGTATCTGGACGCGCAGGAAGAGAAAATAAAAAAGGCTTAGTAGTTATCCAAACTTATGATCCTAAAAATCAGGTTATTGAAGCATTAAGTAAAAACAATAGAGATGAATTTTTAAAAATTGAGTCTAAACATCGAAAAGAAATCAATTTACCACCATTTGGAAAGTTAGCTGCTATAATAATATCATCTAAAAATCAAAGAGAACTTGAGGCATTTTCTATTAATTTGAAGAAAAAATCACCAAATTTTCAAAATGTTATGATTCTTGGACCCGCACCTGCGCCAATGTATTATCTTAGAGGAAAGTATAGGTATAGGTTTCTCATAAAATCTTCAAAAGAAGTAAATATACAAAAAGTCATAAAAGATTGGGTTTATAAGATTAAGATACCCTATACAATTAAACTTAAAGTTGATATTGATCCTTATTCTTTCCTATGAAATTATTATTTTTGAAATACTAACAAAAAAATGTTCAATTAATGTATATTAGTTAATCATATACTTGCAACAATTCGTTCCTTGTGCTAACACCACAACCAAAAATAGTAAACCTTAAATCAATTAATATTTGGTATTTATTTTGAAAAGTAATTCTGAAATTAGTCAAAGATATGCTAAGGCTCTTTATGAACTTTCTTTAGAGTCAAAATCATTAAAAAATATCGAAAAAGATGTCTTAAATCTTAAAAGTTTGATTACAAAAAATAGTAATTTAAATGAGCTGATCAAGTCTCATGTAATTTCAAGAGAAAATAAAGCTAAGGTGATTGAAAAAATTTTGAAAAAATTAAAGTCACATTCTCTTATTGTTAAATTCATGGGAACAATTGCTTTAAATGGAAGAATGAATTTTATTGAAGATATAATAGACCAATTTTTGAATAAACTTTCTATAGAAAGAGGTGAGATAAAAGCAGAATTAACTACAGCTTTACCTATTTCTAATGAAATTAATAACACATTGATTAAAGAAGTTAAAAAATTAACAAATTCTGAAAAAATTGAACTAAAAACTAATGTTGATAAATCTCTAATTGGAGGCTTAGTTCTACAAGTAGGTTCAACAATGATTGATAGTTCAATTAAAACTAAACTTAATTCATTAAAAATGACTATGAAGGGTGTCTAAACCATGGATATTAGTGCTGCCGAAATTTCAAAAATTTTAAAAGAACAAATTGCCGATTATGGAAGTGAAGCTTCTGTTTCAGAAACTGGAAGGGTATTAAGTATTGGCGATGGAATCGCAAGAGTTTACGGCCTTGATAAAGTTCAACTTGGTGAAATGGTAGAATTCGAAGGCGGCATTAGGGGAATGGCACTAAATTTGGAATCTGACAATGTTGGAGTTGTTATATTTGGTGACGACAGAGCTATCAAAGAAGGAGATACTGTAAAAAGAACAAAATCTATTGTTGATGTGCCTGTAGGAAAAGAATTGTTAGGGAGAGTTGTTGATGGCCTAGGCAATCCTATTGATGGAAAGGGGCCTATTGCCAAAAGTGCAAAACGATCAAGAGTTGAAGTAAAAGCACCGGGTATTATGCCTAGAAAATCAGTCCACGAACCCATGATGACAGGGCTTAAGGCTATTGATTCTCTTGTTCCCATTGGAAGAGGGCAAAGAGAGCTCATAATTGGTGACAGGCAAATTGGAAAAACCGCGATCGCCATTGACACATTTATTAATCAAAAAGAAACTAATGATGCAGCTGAGAAAGACGATAGCAAAAAATTATTTTGTATATATGTTGCTGTTGGCCAAAAGCGTTCTTCTGTAGCACAAATAGTAAAAACATTAGAAGAATATGGAGCTATGGAATATTCTATTGTTGTTGCTTCTACAGCATCTGAATCAGCTCCAATGCAATTTTTAGCTCCTTACACAGCTGCAGCAATGGGTGAATACTTTAGAGATAATGGTATGCACGCTGTTGTTGTATATGATGATCTATCTAAACAAGCTGTTGCTTACAGACAAATGTCATTACTTTTAAGAAGGCCTCCTGGTAGAGAAGCTTTTCCAGGGGATGTTTTTTATCTTCATTCAAGGTTACTTGAAAGAGCTGCAAAAGTTAATGATAAATTAGGATCTGGCTCTTTAACTGCTCTTCCAATTATTGAAACACAAGCTGGTGATTTGTCAGCATTTATTCCAACCAATGTTATTTCAATAACAGATGGGCAAATTTTTCTAGAATCTGAGTTATTTTATAGAGGAATAAGACCCGCTGTAAATGTTGGCTTGTCTGTTAGTAGAGTAGGATCAGCCGCACAAACAAAAGCGATGAAAAAAGTTGCTGGATCAATTAAACTTGAATTAGCTCAATATAGAGAGATGGCAGCATTTGCACAGTTTGCATCAGATATGGACGCTTCAACTCAACAATTATTAGCACGTGGATCTAGATTAGTAGAGTTACTTAAACAACCACAATATAGCCCGCTTCCAATGGAAGAACAGGTAGTTTCTATTTATGCTGGAGTTAATGGATATTTAGATGCTATTGATGTAAATAAAATATCTAGATTTGAAAATGATCTAATGAACCTAATTAAAGGAAGTTATAAAGATATATTAAAATCAATAAGAGATGAACAATCTCTCTCTGATAAAACTGAGGAAAAGTTAAAAAAAGCGATTGAAGAATTCATAAAAACTTTTGAGTAAATAGGAATTGTTGTTTAATGCCTTCTTTAAAAGATTTAAAGATTAGAATAAATACTGTTAAATCGACGCAGAAAATAACTTCTGCTATGAAAATGGTTGCGTCTGCAAAATTAAAGCGAGCTCAAGAAAAAGCCGAGTCTGGAAGGCCATATGCTACTAAAATGAGCAGCATAGTATCTACACTTGCATCAAAAGTTAATTCTGAGAGCGGTCCAAAATTATTGTTTGGCAATAAAGAAAATAATAGAGTTTTACTAGTAGCAATTTCTGCAGATAGAGGCCTTTGTGGTGGTTTTAACAACAATATATCTAAAGAAATAAGAAAAAGAGTTAATGACCTCGAAAAAGATAATAAAGAAGTTAAGTTAATATTAGTTGGCAGAAAAGTTGGCACAGTCTTAAAACGAGAAATGGGAGATCGAATAATTGGCTCATTTACGGGGATACAGGGTGATAATTTATCATTTTCAAAAATATCTCCAATAACTTTACAAATTATTTCATTGTTTGAAGATGACAAAATTGACTGTGTGGAAATGTATTATAATCGTTTTAGGTCAGTGATCTCCCAAGTTGTAACTAAAAAACAACTCATACCAGCTGACGTTAATACAGAGACTCCAGATAATGATGAAGAAAGTACATATGAGTATGAGCCAGAAGAAGAAATGATTTTAGATCACTTGCTACCAAGAAATTTATCAACACAAATTTATAGTGCATTATTAGATAGTTCAGCAGGTGAATTAGCAGCTAGAATGACTGCAATGGACAATGCAACAAGGAATGCTGGGGAGTTGATAGATAGACTTACATTAGAGTATAACAGAACCCGTCAGGCTTTCATAACAAAAGAATTGATTGAAATTATATCCGGTGCTGAAGCGGTTTAATATTTTTATTTTATAGAGAAGGAAATTATACAATGGCAAAAAATAAATCTGGAAAAATTACTCAGGTCATTGGAGCTGTAGTAGACGTTAAATTTGATGAAAATCTTCCTCCGATATTAAATGCTCTTGAAGTAGATAATAATGGAACTAGGCTCGTACTTGAGGTCGCGCAGCACTTAGGAGAAAATACAGTCAGATGTATTGCTATGGATGCTACTGAAGGTTTAGTGAGGAATATGGATGCTATTGATACAGGAGCTCCAATAACTGTTCCTGTAGGCCCAGAAACATTAGGTAGAATAATAAATGTAGTTGGTGATGCTATTGATGAAAAGAAGCCCATTAAGAGTAAGAAATCTTATCCTATTCATAGGCCAGCACCAGAATTTGTAGAGCAAGCTACCGAGTCTGAAATTCTAGAAACTGGCATTAAAGTCGTTGATTTGCTTGCACCATATGCAAAAGGAGGAAAAATCGGCTTATTTGGAGGTGCCGGAGTAGGAAAAACTGTTCTTATTATGGAACTTATAAACAACGTGGCCAAAGCTCATGGTGGATATTCAGTTTTCGCTGGAGTTGGAGAGAGAACTAGGGAAGGAAATGATCTTTACAACGAGATGATTGAATCCAGCGTAATTATTCCAGATGGGCCAGGATCAAAAGCTGCACTTGTATATGGACAAATGAATGAACCACCTGGTGCAAGAGCAAGAGTAGGATTAACAGGATTAACATTAGCTGAATATTTTAGAGATGAAGAAGGACAAGATGTTTTATTTTTTGTTGATAATATATTTAGATTCACACAAGCAGGCTCTGAAGTATCTGCATTGTTAGGTAGAATTCCATCAGCTGTTGGATATCAGCCTACACTATCTACAGATATGGGCGCTTTGCAAGAAAGGATAACAACGACTACAAAGGGATCTATTACTTCAGTGCAGGCAATATATGTTCCAGCTGATGATTTAACAGACCCTGCCCCAGCAACATCTTTTGCTCACCTGGATGCTACAACTGTTTTATCAAGGCAGATTTCTGAGAAAGGTATTTACCCTGCTGTTGACCCTCTAGATTCAACATCAAGAATGCTGGACCCAAGAGTTGTTGGTGAGGAGCATTATGAAACAGCTAGATCTGTTCAATCTATTTTACAACAATACAAGGCCTTACAGGACATTATTGCAATTTTAGGTATGGATGAGTTATCTGAAGAAGATAAGTTGACAGTTGCACGAGCAAGAAAAATTGAAAGATTTTTATCACAACCTTTTCATGTTGCTGAAGTATTTACAGGCTCACCTGGAAAGCTTGTATCCTTAGCAGATACAATAAAAGGGTTTAAAGGTATTGTTAATGGAGAATATGATCATCTACCAGAGGCCGCATTTTATATGGTAGGGACAATTGAAGAAGCTGTTGAGAAAGGTGCAAAACTTGAAGCTTCTGCAGCTTAGTTTATTGGTAAATATTTATAAATGGAAAATAAAACTAAATTAGAGGTTATTACACCCACTCAAACCATGATCAATGAAGAAGTTGAGATGGTGATTGTGCCAGGTAGCGAAGGTCATTTTGGCGTTCTTCCATTGCATGCACATACATTATCTACACTTGATAGAGGCATTGTTACAGTATATGAAAATAATGATGCATCAAATGAAATCATAATTGATGGTGGTATTGCAGATGTTACACCTCAAGGATGCTCTATTTTAGTTGAAAGGGCTGAAATTGTTAAAAGCTTAGATAAAAATGAAATTGAAAAAAAATATCAATTTCATAAAGACAAAGAAAATAGTTTTGAAAACCCTATAGAAGAAAAAGCAAATAATGATGAGCTTAAATGGCTTGAATTTGTTTTAGAACAAGTTAAAAATTAATTTAATTTTTAGCTAATATATTTTTTGAAACCTGCAATTACTTTTAAATATATATCTCTTTTAAACGGAACTGCTAAACTGGGTAAATTCTTATGGCTTTCCCATTTCCAATCAGTAAATTCTGGATTTTTAGTTTTAATATTTATTTCATCATTTTTTCCAAGAAACCTATAAGCCAACCACTTTTGAGTTTGGCCTCTGTATTTTCCGTTCCAGAGTTTTTCTGAAAGATTTGATGGAATGTCATAATTCAGCCACGAATTAATTTC
This sequence comes from uncultured SAR116 cluster alpha proteobacterium, assembly GCA_902612965.1. GTDB lineage: Bacteria > Pseudomonadota > Alphaproteobacteria > Puniceispirillales. The sequence continues at coordinate 31,222 of CACMFN010000002.1, forward strand.
ATCCAAATACTCAACATTTTTTGTTCCAATTTCTTCTTCCAATTCTCTTAAGCCAGCTACAAGAGGATTTTCTCCTGGTTCAATACCACCTTGGGGCATTTGCCAAGCATTCAAATTAGAGTCAATTCTTTTCCCAACAAAAATTTTATTATCCTTATTTATTACAACTAATCCAACACATTTTCGATAAGGCTTTGATTGATGCATAATAAATTTTATTTTTTTAGACTATTAAAAACAGATGCTCCTCTAATCAAGTCTAGTGCCCTTGATAATTGAAAATCTATTTCATCTTGCCTTTTCTCTGAAACGTCTAAGTTGTCACCAAGTGATGTTTCATTATCATTACTTAAGGTTTCAGATATATTATCTTCATTATCAGCATTTTTATTAGCTTTATCGTCTTCTTGTTTTTTGTCTAGGGCTCCTCTGATATCTTCTTCTCTAACTATCCCAAAATCTATTGGCTCTATCTTTGCCACTTCGACCTCTATATCAGGTGAAATTCCTTTTGCTTGTATAGAAATACCTGATGGTGTGTAATATCTTGCAGTAGTTAATCTCATAGCTCCATGTCCAGGTAGAGGAATAACAGTTTGGACAGAACCCTTTCCAAAAGATCTTGTTCCAAGAATAACTGCTCTTTTGTGATCCTTAAGTGCGCCAGCAACAATTTCAGAGGCTGAAGCTGAACCGCTGTTAATCAAAACAACCAATGGCAAACCGTTAATAATATCACCTGGTCGAGAATAATGATGAGTTGAGTCTTTGCCGTCCCTTCCTCTAGTAGATACAATTTCACCTAATTCCAAGAAAGAATCTGACACAGAAATAGCCTCAGATAATAAACCACCTGGATTATTTCTTAAATCTAAAACAATCCCTTGGAACTTATCACCTAATTCTTTTTTAAAATTTTGAACTTCTTTTACAAGACCAGGTGTTGTTTGCTGACTAAAAGTTGTTAATCTTATATAACCAATATTATCAAAAATTTCACTTTTAACAGATGATATTTTAATTTCGTCTCTAATTATTTTTACTTCGAAGGGGTCTATATTCCCTCTTCTAATTGTTATGACAACTGGTTCGCCAATTTCTCCTCTCAATTTTTCTACAGCTTCATCTAGGGTCAAGCCATAAACGCCTTCATCATCTATCCCAATTATTAAATCACCTGGCTGAATATTAGCTTTATCTGCAGGAGTATCATCTATAGGTGAAACGACCTTAACAAATCCATCCTCCATTGTAACTTCGATACCAAGACCACCAAAAGCTCCTTTGGTTTGAACTTGCATGTCTTCAAAGTCTTCATCATCCATAAATGAAGAATGAGGATCTAAATTCGCCAACATTCCATTTATAGCTGATTTAATTAATTTCTTATCAGGAACCTCCTCAACATAAGCTTCTCGCACTCTCTGAAAAACATCTCCAAATAAAGTTAATTGTCTGTAGGTTTCTGAATTTTTAGCCTCAACACTTAGATTGAATGGAGAAAAATAACCAACAGCTAAAAGAAAAAAAGCTGAAATCAATGAAATTGAAATAATTTTTTTTGAAACAAACAAGTAATTCTCCATTTAATGTTTTTTATTCAGACTTAACATACTAATATTATATTTAATTATGAAATAATCAAACTTTTACCCTCTATTTCTTTTGGTTTATTTATTTTTAATAAATCTAAAATTGTTGGTGCAATATCTGATAATTTTCCATTTCTTAATTTTATATTGGGTTCTCCATTTACTAAAATAAAAGGTACAGGGTTATATGTATGAGCTGTGTGCTTTGAGGATTGTTTTTCATCCCACATAACTTCACTGTTTCCATGATCAGATGTCAAAATTAAAATACCATTATTATTATTTACAGCTTTTAAGATTGAACCTATACATCTGTCAACGAACTCTACTGCCTTTATAGTTGCTTCATAATTACCTGAATGGCCTACCATGTCTGGATTTGCAAAATTAGCAATTATAATATCAAATTGCTTCGAATTAATGTTTTCAATAATTGAGTTTTTTATTTCATTAGCGCTCATTTCAGGACGTAAATCATATGTTGCAACCTTTGGAGACGGTATTAATATTCTTTTTTCACCCTGAAAGGCCGTCTCATTACCACCATTGAAGAAAAAAGTTACATGTGGATATTTTTCTGTTTCAGCAATTCTTAATTGTCTTAAACCTGAATTAGATACTAACTCTCCTAAAGAATTTTTTATTTTATGTTTTGGGAAAAGACTTGGCAAAATCTTATCAATTTTATCTGAATAAGGCACCATTCCTACACAGGCAGAAAAATTAACAAATTTTTCTCTTTTAAATTTTTTAAAATCTTTATCTATCAATGTTGAAATAATTTGCCGAACTCTATCTGATCTGAAATTGCCTATTAATAAGCCATCACCATTATTCATGCCTTCAAATTTTTTAATTTTGTCTTCTTCAACTAGTGAAGGAGAAATAAATTCATCTGTTTCCCCTCTACTATAGGCTTCTTGAATAAGTAATTTAACATTTTTATAACAATGTTTGGCCTTTCCTAGCATTAACGTTTCCCAAGCGATAAAAGTTCTTTCCCATCTGTTATCTCTGTCCATTGGGTAGTATCTACCCATTACAGAAGCTATTTTCACACCATTTGGAAGCTTGTCATTGAAACTAACAAGATTATCTAAAGCTGAATTAGGTAAAGTATCACGACCATCAGTAAATGCATGAATCAAAACTTTAATATTTCTTTTTGCTAATGATTGTGAAATTTTGAGTATATGTTCATCTTTGGAATGAACTCCGCCATCACTTATCAGAGCAATAATATGTGCAACACCTTTATTTATTTTCACTTTGCTTGCAAAGTCGTCTATCAGATTATTTTTGTCAAGAAAACTTGACTGAAAAGCTTCATCGATCCTAAGTAAATCTTGTTTAATAACTCTTCCGCATCCTATATTCATATGTCCTACTTCAGAATTTCCAACTTGACCTTTTGGCAATCCAACTTCATTGCCTGATGCTAAAATTTGCGTTGAAGGAAAATTTTTTTCTAAATGACTAAAGTTGGGAGTTTTTGCATGCTTTACTGCATTTTTTAGTGATTTTTCTGAGATTCCCCACCCATCAAGTATACAAAATGTTATTGGTTTCATATTTCTATTTTTGATTAAATTCTAAGTCTTTATATTTTGTGATAAGGATGATTATTTATAATGGTTTCAGACCTATATATTTGCTCAACAAGAACAATACGAGCAAGCATGTGTGGAAAAGTCATGTTTGATAAACTTATAGTTAAATCAACATTTTTACTAATGTTTTCATTAACGCCATCAGCTCCACCAATTAAAAAATTTATTATATTATTACCATGGTTTCTCCAATCTGAAATCAATTTTGAAAATTCAAAAGAAGATAATATTGTTCCTTTCTCATCAAGCAAAATTTTTTTTCCATTATTTTTTATCATGGATAATAGTTTTTTTGATTCATCATTTATTTTTTTGTTTTTTTCGTCAAAATTCGAAACGTACTCAAAAAATTCTATATTTTTAATTCTTTTGGAATATTTTAAAAAAATTTCTGCTTCTGGAGAACGTCTCATATTTCCAATTGCATAAATATTGTACTTCATTTTGATAAATTAATTTTCACTTCCTATCAAAATAGTTTCAGCCTCACCTTTTTGAGTCCACATTTTTTCTAAATTATAAAATTCTCTTGTTTCATGTTGGAATAAATGCAAAACAACATCGCCAGCATCAATTAAAACCCAATCAGAATTTTTCATCCCCTCTATAGAAATATTTTTTACTTTATTGTCTTTTAAAAACTCAACTGATTTTTGTGCCATTGAGTTAACATGTCTTGATGAATTGCCACCTGCAATTATCATAAAATCAGCTAATGGGCTTTTATCTTTTAGATCAATAAGGACAATATTGTTAGCTTTAAGTTTATCTAATTCAGAAACTAATAATGAGTGAATATTTAATGATTTTTTCTTTTTATTAATAGTAAACAAACTCCTTAATTTAAATATAGTACATCATTAATAAAAATTCTATTCTTTTGATCCTCTGATTATAGTTGAAGAAATATTGATATTAACATTATGAAAATATCCCCAAATAGGTGGTTCTGAAATTGAAAGCAACTTTAACCTACTAGAATTTATTCGTTTGCCCAAAACATATGCTCCCTTTGAGTTAATTGATCTAAGTGGGCTGCCCCTTCTGTTAAAAACTGCAAAAGGAATCAAGTTTGATATTTTTTTTGCTTTATACCATTTACTGAAATTCAATAAGTTATCAGAACCCATTATCCAAATTAATTTCATATTAGATAAACGTGGTAATATTTTTTTTAACAAATCATAGCTATTTTTAGTTTTAAGATTATTTTCTAAATTTAAAACTTTAAATTTTGGATGATTTGCAATTTTTTTTGTAAGTTCTACCCTTTGTGAAAGTGACATTAGACCTTTAGAAGTTTTTAAGGGGTTTTTTGTAGATACCAGCCACCACACCTCATCTAAGTTAAGGTTTTTAAGTGCTAATTTTGCTATTTTCAGATGTCCATTATGCGGCGGATTGAACGAACCCCCCATCAAACCAATTTTTAAACCCTTATTATTATAGATGTATTTTGATAATATTCTTATTTTACTAAGGTCTGATCTGGCCATTACCGTGAACAACGTATTTAAAACTTGTCAACTGTGCAGCGCCTACAGGACCTCTTGCATGCAATTTGCCTGTTGAAATCCCTATTTCTGCACCTAGTCCAAATTCACCGCCATCAGCAAATTGTGTTGAAGCGTTTACTAAAACTATCGCACTATCAACTGCATTTGTAAAAACTTTGGCTATTTCTTCATTTTCTGTCATTATTGCGTCTGTATGTTGCGTTCCAAATGTTTGAATATGTTCTATAGCATCATAAACATCCCCAACAACCTTGATTGATATTTTTGGAGCTAAATATTCAGTTGACCAATCTTCTTCAATAGCAGGATCAATGTAAGGAACTATTGATTTAGTTACCTCATCACCTACAATTTCACACCCTTTTTCATTAAGTTCAGAGCAAATTTTAGGAAGGAATTTTTTTGCAATGTGTTCATTAACTAATAATGTTTCTGTAGCGCCACAGATCCCAGTTCTTCTCATTTTACCATTAATAACTACAGAACATGACTTTTCTAATTCAGCAAACTGGTCGACATAAATATGGCATATACCTTCAAGGTGTGAAAATACAGGAACTCTTGCGTTTTTTTGAACCTTTTCAACCAATGATTTACCACCTCTAGGAATAATAACATCAATAACATTTGACATCTTCAACATATAATCTACAGCATCTCGATCTTTAGATGGAATCAGTTGAATTATGTCTTTTGAAAGATTGCATTGCTGTAAGGCATCTCTGATAAGTTCAGATAAAATATAACAAGAGTTATAACTATCTGAGCCACACCTTAAAATAACTGAATTTCCAGATTTTATACAAAGAGCTGCAGCATCAACTGTTACGTTTGGCCTAGACTCATAAATAATACCTAAGACACCAAGTGGTGTCGGTTGCTTAGAAATAACTAATCCATTTGGTCTTTCCCATTTTGTAATTTTACTAGATAGAGGATCAGGTAATGTACTAATACTGATTAAGCTTTCAGATATTGCGGAAATCCTTTTTAAATCTAAAAGTAGTCGGTCAATGTATGATTCTTTCAATCCAGCTTTATTTGCTAAGAGTAAGTCTTCTTTATTTGCTTCAATAATTTTATTAGTATTTTTGCTTATTATTTCTGAAGACAATTTAAGCACAGCGTTTCTTCTTTCATGTGCTGCTGAGGCTATTTCTTTTTGTGAGATTATTGAATTCTTACCTATTTTTTTTAAAATTTTTTTTATCATTTGAAAATATTCTAAAATTTTTATTTCCCTAACACTAAGTCATCTCTGTGGATTAATTCATCACGCCCCACGTAACCAAGTAAGGTTTTAATATCATATGTTTTTTTCCCAGCAATTGTAACAATTTCTTGAGAGTTATATGATGTTAATCCAGATGCTATTTTAATTCCATTATGGCTAAAAATCTCAATTAAGTCACCTTTTTCAAAACTTCCATCAACCTTAATTACGCCAGCTGGCAAAAGAGAGCTTCCATTTTTTAAAGCTTTGGATGCACCCGCATCAACAGTTACTCTGCCCGAGAAATTCAATCCAGCAGCAATCCATTTTTTACGCGCTGATAAAGGAGTATCTTTTACTTCAAAAATTGTATATTTACGTTTTTTAGCTAATTCTAAAATTGCATGGTTTTCCTCTCCATTACAAATAATCATTTTGCATCCGGAAAGATTAGAAATTTTAGCTGCTTCAAGCTTAGTTATCATTCCTCCAGAGGAAAATTTATAATGAGATGAACCAGCCATTTTCAATATATCATCATTAATTTCCTTTACTTTGGGAATATGATTTGCCTTTTCTGACAAATGAGGGTTTTTATCATAGAGACCATCAATATCTGATAACAAGATCAGCAAATCTGAAGATGACATTTGCGCTACCCTAGCAGCCAATCTGTCATTATCACCAAATTTTATTTCGCTTGTTGTAATTGTATCATTTTCATTTATTACAGGAATTATATTTGCTTCAATTAATTTAGCTATAGTCGCTCTTGCATTTAAATGTTTTCTTCTTGTTTCAGTATCATCAGGAGAAAGTAAGATTTGAGCACATTTTAAATTAAATTTTTCAAGTGCCGCTTTCCAAGAGTATGCAAGTTCTATTTGGCCTATTGCAGCTGCTGCCTGATTTTCTTCTAAGTTTAAAGTTTTATTTTCTGCTCCAAAAGAACTTCTGCCTAAAGCTATTGCTCCAGAAGAAACAATTATGATCTCTTTTTTGAAACTTTGAAGCCATGATATATCTTCAGATAAAGCATTAAGCCATTTATTTCTGATTTTTAGACAGTCTTTATTTATGAGTAATGAACTACCTACTTTAACTATTATTCTTTTATAAGGTAAAAAAAATTTTTTTATGCACGCTGTGTCTGACTTAGATAATGTAAATTGTTTTTTCATTACTTTTGATATAAACCACAATTGTTGATTAAGAACTTACATAGAATTAACACAATGCTATAAAAAATTTCAATGTATATGAGAAATATTGGTTTCTGATTTGTCATAATTAACTATAATTTTTGATACTTTTCCTAAGAGACTTTTTAGACCTTTTCCCGTAATAGAAGAAATTCTAATTACTTCTGTTACACCTGCTTTTTTTAAATTATGTTCAATTTCATCATTTAATTCATCAAGCAAGGCATCTGTCTTAGTCAATACTGTGATACATTCTTTTTCTTTGAGATCAGCTCCGTATTCTTTAATCTCTTTTTGGATTATTTTCCATGATTTAACAGGATCCTCATCACAGCAATCAATCATATGCAATAGAACCTTACATCTTTCTATGTGACCCAAAAATCTAGTTCCTAAACCTGACCCTGTATGAGCTCCTTTTATTAATCCAGGAATATCAGCAATTATAAACTCATGATCATTTATTTCAGCAACCCCTAAACCTGGATATAAAGTTGTAAATGGATAGCTTGCTATTTTAGGCCTTGCAGCTGTAACAACTGATAGTAAAGTAGATTTCCCTGCATTTGGCAAACCCACTAAACCTACATCAGCAATAAGTTTTAATCTAAACCAAACCCATTGTTCCTCTCCAGGAATCCCGGGCTGTGAAATTCTAGGGCTTTGACGTGTCGAAGATTTAAACCAAGCGTTTCCTTTTCCGCCTTTTCCACCTTCCAAAAGTACTTCTTTTTGGCCAATTTTTACCAAGTCAGCTAATAGGAATTCTTTATCTTCAGATAGAATTTGAGTTCCTAAAGGGAGTTTAATTATCGTTGGCTGGCCATTTTGACCAGTTTTATTTCTACCAGCACCAGAATGACCAGTTTTAGCTTTAAAATGTTGTTTATATCTAAAATCAATTAATGTGTTAAGTCCTTCAACACATTCAACAATAATATCAGCGCCTTTGCCTCCATCGCCGCCATCAGGACCACCATAAGGAACGTTAGCTTCGCGCCTAAAACTTACAGCACCGGGGCCACCATTGCCACTTTTTAAAAAGATTTTAACTTCATCAAGGAATTTCATTTAAACCGCCAAAACGGTTAAATAATTTAATTTTATTCAGCTGCTTTTGTCTCTGAGACAACATTAACAAACATTTTGCCTTTAGATTTCTGACGAAACTTAATTACACCAGCTGATGTTGCAAAAAGAGTATGATCTTTGCCAATACCAACGTTTTCACCTGGATGAACTTTAGTTCCTCTTTGTCTTATAATAATGTTGCCAGCAAGAACTTTTTCTCCACCAAATTTTTTTACACCAAGCCTTCTACCGGCTGAGTCACGACCATTCCTAGAACTTCCTCCTGCTTTTTTATGTGCCATAGATAACTCCTAGTTATTTTTTCTTTGTACTTGTTTTAGTTGCTGTTGATTTAAGTGTATCATCTTTCTTAGTTGTAGATGTTTTTTTCACAGCTTTCGAATCAGTTTTTTTTGTTGAAACTGATTTTTTAGTAATTTGTTTTTCTTCTGATAATCTTGATGTAGAAACTTTGTTTTTATTTTCAACTTTTTTATTAGTTGCTTTTTTTTGGTCTTTAATTACAAGTTTTTTAGGATCTCCAATACCTACAACTTTTAATAAGGTTAGATCTTGTTTATGTCCTTTAACTCTTCTAGAGTTTTTTCTTCTTCTATGCTTTAAGGTAATAATTTTTGGACCACGGGTTTGCTTTACAACTGTAGCTGAAACTGCCATATTTTGTAAATCTTTACCTTGTGAGATTTTGCCTGAATCAACAACCATTAAAAGATCTGATAAAGTAACAATTGACCCTTCATCAGCATTAATTCTATCAACAAGGATTTTCTGTTCATTTTCAACTTTATATTGTTTTCCACCAGTTTTAATTACTGCGTACATTTCTCTATATCCTATTCACAAAATGTATACTTAAAATACTACATACTAAAGGACGAAATATATCTTTTACATTAAATTTGTCAAGTAAATGTTAGCTAATAAGTGAGTAAAAATTCAAATTAATAATATTTATTTTTGAAATTTAATTGTAATATATTTCCCATGAGCAAATCATTAGTTACAAACTTAGTAGCACTAGTATTAACTGTAATTGGATTTTTAGAGCCTTTTGATAGTAATTTGATTTTAATGATTGGATTATTCAGCCTTTCTGGTGGAATAACAAATTGGCTTGCAATTCATATGCTTTTTGAAAAAATACCTTTTATATACGGTTCTGGAATTATACAAATAAATTTTAAATTTTTTAAGATTGCTATAAAAAAACTAATAATAAACGAATTTTTCTCAGACAAGAATATTCAAAAATTTACAAGTAAAATTGGCAATGAAACTATTTTATCAATTTCATCAAACATAAATTATAATAGTATATTTGAAGAGTTAACAGATTCAATTGAAAAATCCCAATTAGGTGGGATGCTTGCAATGGTGGGTGGAAGAAAAGCTTTAGAACCACTTAGAAAACCGATAATTAAAAGGTTAGAAAGTCTAATAAAAAAAATTATTGAAAAAAACAAAACTTCATCTTTAGACAATAAGTTAACAAATGATGTTAAATTGAATATTGAAAAATTAATAGATGACAGATTAAATGAATTATCACCTCAAGATATAAAAATCATAATAAGAGACGTTATTGATAAGCACCTTGGCTGGCTTGTTATCTGGGGTGGCGTTTTTGGAGGTATAATTGGAGGCATAAGTTTCTATGTTTCATCAATTATATTGTGAATAATATTTTTTTGAAAATATATTTTAAAAAGATATATAAAAATAAAGTATGGAGATTAATATGAACTTTGTTCCAGCACCTATGCCAGATAATGAAAGCCGAAGACAAGAGGCTGTAGAGCGTTTACAAATTAAAGGCACTGACCAACATGATGTTATGATTGTTTACAGTGAAATGGCACAAGAATTAACTGGGTTTGCAGCAGTTGCTGCAACTTTATTTGACGCAGATAGCCAATACTCACTTGCATCTTGTAATTTTCCTGGAAAAAGTGGTGATAAATTAATGGATAGGGCACAAAGTATTTGCTCATACACCATACTCAGCAATAAACCAACTCTAATTCCAGATACTTCTTCAGATCATAGGACGGCCAATCATCCAGCAGTTTTATCAGGCATGTGTAAATCTTATGCAGGTTTTCCTATAATCAATAAAGACAACTATGCATTGGGTAGTTTTTGTTTAGTTCATCCAGAAAAAAAGGAGTTAAACAGTCAGCAGATTATTTTAATTCAAAAATTAGTTGCCCGTCTTGCACATCAATTGGATACTCAAAGTGAGCAAAGAGAAGTAACTTCAAATAAAATACAAAATGCTATTAATATATTTTCTGAAGTTGCGCCAGGTGCATCTTTAGATGATTTCAAATACTTTATTAGTTTATGTAGTGACAAAAAAGTGTCTTCATCACTGCTACAAAATTTGATAGATCTAGATTTATGCATTCTTAAGGAAAACAACATAACATTAACTCAAAAAGGAAGAGAAACTCAACAAAAGATGGGGCTTCAAACTAGGATCCTTCAAAAAATGAAAGTTGAAGGAGACGCAGCTGATAGTATGGTCAATGATATGCTCTCAAAATTAGGAGAAATATAATGTATGCTAAAGTTTACCAGTACAAATTTCCAGGAATAAGTGAAGCTAAAGTAGCGGCTGCGTTTTGTTCTGATTATTTAGGTCAAAAAATTGATGAACATAATTTTCATGGTTTAAGTGTCTTAATAAGCCAGGAAGGTGATTTAACCATTTTAATTAAATTTGATGATGTAACTAAGTTGAAGTCGTTTGATAAGGTTGCAGATCAATTTGTAGAAGATTTAAAAAATTCATTTGTATTTAAAGAAAATAAATATGCAGGTATTTACGTATATAATTATGAAAAAGAAGCCACTATCAATGAAATCAAACTGACTGGCCCTGCAAAAGTATCAAATTAGAATAATTTAAGTTTTTATTGCAAAATAATATTTCTTAGTTTAAAAAGAACATAACAAGAACAAATTTTTAGTAGTAATGTTTATTTTAAAACTTTCTCAAAGCTTAAGTATTTTAATTATTGTATTAAATCTCTCATTAATCTTGGGTTTTGCATTTAGTATTTCGCTATTTTTATCATTTTCAGCATTAATTGTATCAAATTTTTTAATTGATATTAATTGAGAACTTATTATGAAGTATTTATATTTTTAAAGTATAAATACCTATGAATAATCAATTAAAAAAATTAGTAGCAGACTTTGGGGGCACTCACTTACGCATTGGCATATCAAACGAATTAGAAATAAATAACATATCTAAAATTAGATATAATAACGAAACTTCATCCATAAAATTAATTTCAAACTATATAAACGATTTTAAAGACATTGATCAAATTAGAATATGTGCCGCTGGACCGATTGAAAATGAGAAAATTGAGATAACAAATAGTAACCTTGTAATTTCCAAAAAAGAAATTTCTGAATTCAGTAAAATTGATGATGTTGTAATTTTTAATGACGCTGAAGCCGCGTGTAATTATTTACCTGTGATTAAAAAAGAATCTTACAAAACTGTTAACTATGGAAAGTCTTTGAATAATAACTTTGCATATATTGCTTTAGGCACTGGTTTAGGTGTTTCAGGTGTGCAAAAATTAAAAAATAAGTCAGTAGTTTTTTCAGGGGAAGGTGGGTATTGTCATATTCCTTATACAGAAAATGATACAATTTCGCGAGATGTAATTAATATTATTCAGGAGTACTATCCAAGAATTTCATCTGAAAGACTTATTAGTGGCCCAGGACTGTCTTTAATTTTTAAAGCACTTTGTTTGTTAAAAGATTACAAATCAAATCTTTCATCAGAAGAAATTGTACTGAATGCTGTCAAAAATAAAAAAGGATTTGAATATGATGCTTGTAAAATATTATTCGAATTACTTGGTAAATTTTCTGCCTCTATTGCTTTAGTATATGGAGCCAGAGGTGGAGTATTTTTAAGTGGGGGTCTTTTGGAGAGACTTTTCCCAATTTTACCAAATGACTTACTTTTAAAAAATTTTTTAATTAATGGCAGAATGCAAGAATATGTGAATAATATACCCCTTCATATTATTAATGATGATTTAGTATCTTTAAAAGGTTGTGCGGCCTATCAAGAATAAGCTTATAATAATAAATTTTTTTCTGATATTTTATCGAATTGATATATCTTTTCCTCTTTTATAATAAGTTTGACTTTCATGTTTTCTTTTAGAGTATGGCTACTTTCTACTTTGCCTGTAAGTTCTCCATAATTACTATCACATATTACTACTGTTTCGTGACCCATTGGCTCAATAACTGAAATTTCTGCATCTAATTCAATTGAATCTTTCATTTTACTTTTTTTATCAAGATTTACACTTATGTCCTCTGGTCTTATCCCAAATATAATATCTTGATCTTTTTCATATATATTACTGCTAAGTTTTATATCTTTTTGATCTTTTAAAGTAATTGTAGTTAATGATTTTGAGCAACTCTTTACTTTTCCTTCAAAAAAGTTCATAGCAGGTGTTCCTATAAAACTTGCAACAAAAATGTTATTTGGTTTTTTATATACTTCGTTTGGCGTGCCTACTTGCTCAATTACTCCATCTTTCATAATAACAATCCTGTCTGCTAAAGTCATTGCCTCAATTTGATCATGAGTGACATAAATTGTAGTTGTACCAACCTGCTTATGAAGCTTTTTCATTTCAGCTCTCATTTTATGCCTCAGTTTGGCATCTAAATTAGACAATGGTTCATCGAATAAAAAAACCTTAGGATTTCTCACGATGGCTCTTCCCATAGCTACACGTTGCTTTTGGCCTCCTGATAGTTCTCCTGGTCTTCTTGACAAAAGCCCTTGCAAACCTAATGTTTCCGAAGCCTCTAAAACTCTATTTTCTACCTCCATTTTGGGTAACTTTTGTGCCCTAAGTCCAAATGAAATATTATCTTTAACTGATAAATGTGGATATAATGCATAGTTTTGAAAAACCATTGCTATATCGCGGTCTTTAGGATGAACTTTATTGATTAGGCTATCATCAATGTAAATATTACCAGCAGTTATATCTTCTAACCCAGCTATCATTCTAAGTGTAGTAGATTTTCCACATCCAGAAGGACCTACTAATACAATAAATTCTCCATCTGCAATTTTTAGATTGAAGTCTTCTACAGCTTTTACTTCACCATAATTTTTAAATAGATTTTCAAATTGAACATTAGCCATATTTGCCTCTAACTTTAGGAATGATTTTTGTAAAAATTAATCAATTTATTTTTGCTTTCATCAATCGAATTTTCACATTTAACTATTATATTTTTATATTCTGATAAGTCTTTTTTATAAATTTCTAAACTATTAGTAATTGATTGTTTTGAGGGACCACCAGGTAAATTTCTTACATTGATAAAATGTTCAGGTGAACAAACCTCTTTAAAACGTTTTTCATTCATCTTTAGCGGAGCTCCCACTAATTTTTCAAATAATTTTGAGAAGATAGTAAAGTCAATATCATCTAAAGATGTATTTTTAGAAATTAGTTTCTTTGATAATTGTTGGGATACTTCATGCGCTTGACGGAAACTAATATTTTCATCTCTTACTAATGAATCTGCTAATTCGGTAATTGTCGCCATTGACAACTTTATTCTATTATCAACTGAATTCTTATTTATTTGAATGGATTCCACAAACCCTGCTAAAAGAGGAATTATTGTAGACATAAAACCAAATGCCTTATGACCTTCAGATTGAACTTCCCTCTCGGAGTCATTCATATCTGCAAAAGGTGTATTATGCATAGTATTAATGATTTTATCACATTCTCCATTACATAATGATAGTTTTAATCTTAAATGTTCCAATGGAACAGGATTTCTTTTTTGTGGCATAATTGATGATATTTGCACAAATCCATCTGGGACGTAGATTTGACTAACCTCGAAACCTGTCCATGTAACTAATTCTTGAACAAATCTGCCAAGGTTTATTGAAGCAATCTTTAAAGAGGAATAGGTCGAAGTAATGTAATCACAACTTGCAATTGCGCCATAAGAGTTTTGGACAATTCTCTCAAATCCTAACAGATTTGCCATTCGCTCTCTTTTTAATGGAAATCCAGTGGTTGTAATTGCAGCAGCACCCATTGGTGACATATTTACTAAATTTAAAGAATATATTAATCGATCAACGTCTCTTAATGAAAACTCAATCACTGCACAGAGAAAATGAGCAAGTGTTGAAGCTTGAGCTGGTTGTCCGTGTGTATACATTAAAATAATTTCTGAAACGCCTTTTTCAGTTCTTGCAACAAGTTGTTCTATAAGAGCGATCATCTCCTTTAATAAAGAAATTAATTTCTTTCTTAATTCGATTCTAAACATGGTATGTTCCATGTCATTGCGTGAACGTCCTGTATGAAGTTTACCTGCTATATCAACTCCTATTTTTTCAATTAAAGTTTTCTCAACTAGAAAAAATAGATCTTCAAACTTTGCGTCATATTCTAAGTTATCAAAATCAAATTCATGTTCAATTTTATAAAGATTTTTGAAAATTAGTTTGGCTTCTTCATCATTAATTATGCTTTGCTCATTCAACATAATACACTGAGCATAATTAATCTGAAAAAGAGCGTCTCTAAATATGTTTTTATAAATAAAAAGGTCTGGCTTTAAAAAACTGTCTACATAAATTTTTGCAGGAAATTTGTCATATTTATCCATATTTTAACCTTTTAAACCTGCCAGCATTATTCCCTTGATGATATACTTTTGAAGAAAAATAAAAACAAACAAAGTTGGAATTGTAGCTAAACATGAAGCAGTCATTACAATTTCCCAATCCATTTGAAATTCACCGTTGAAGGAGGCTAAACCTACAGGTATAGTATACATATCAGGATCATTAACTATTATTAAAGGCCAAAGAAAGGCTGTCCAATTACCTAAAAAATGAAAAATTGCTAATGCAGATAAAGCTGGAATAACAAGAGGCATTGCAATTTTCCACCAAATGGCAAATTCAGACCAACCATCAATTCTAGCAGCTTCTATTAGTTCGTCTGGCAATGTCAAAAAAAACTGCCTCATTAGAAATGTCCCAAAACCAGTCATTAGTCCAGGGAAGGCAATGCCCCAATAAGTATCAATCCAACCGAATTCTCGTGACATCATATACCATGGAATTATAAGCATTTCTGTTGGGATCATTAATGTGCTTAAAATAGCGACAAAAACAATTTCTCTACCTCGAAATTTAAATTTTGCAAGTGTATATCCTACGAGGCTATCAAAAAATAAAACAGAAGCAGTACTAAACGATGCAACCCATAATGAATTTAGTAACCAAATTAAAAATTTGGACTCCTTTAAAATGAAGATATAGTTTTCAAATGTTGGTGACTTTGGAAATAATGAGAGAGTATATACTTCTTGGCCAGTTTTAAATGAGGTACTTACCATAAATATTATTGGCGTAACCATAACTATGCTTCCGATGAATAAAAGTGTCCATGTTAAAATCTTTGAGGGATTTAAATGCTCTAATCTTTCAATTATTTGATCATTTTTTTTCATACTGATCTCTTGCTAACCATAATTGTAAAAGACTTACAAATAACAATAGTAGAAATAAAATAACTGTTAAAGCTGAAGCTCTACCAAGCTTATACATATCAAATGCATACTCATAAATCATTAAGACTAGAGGTTTTGTTGAATTTAGAGGTCCCCCGGCACTATCTGCTGACATATTATAAACTTGATCAAAAATTCTCAAAAACCCAATTGTAGAAATAATTACAAGAAAAACAGTTGTTGGTTTTAGAGCGGGTAAAATTATTTCTCTTAAAATTTGAAACCTACCTGCTCCATCAATTTCAGCAGCCTCAAAGTGACTTTTTGGTATTGCCCGAAGACCAGCAATAAAAATTACAATTTGAAAGCCAAGTCCAGCCCATACTGCTGGGGCCATTATTGAATAAAGACCTTGCTCTACTGATCTTAAAAAAGGTTGTTGCTCAATTCCAAACCAAGAAAGAATTATATTGAAATATCCAATTGGCATTGGCTGGTAAAACCACCTCCAGACCCAAGCCATTGCAACTGCCGTTGTTAAAAATGGAATGAAATATAATGCTCTTATAGTTTGATGACCAAATCTTATTTCATTTAGATAATATGCAACTGTAAAAGAGATCAAAAGACTTATTGGCACACCTATTATTGCGTATTTTATAGTATTCCAGAATACTATCCAAAAATCTTCATCCCCAAAAATGCGAGAGAAGTTTTTAAATCCTATATATTTTTGGGTACCTAATAAGTTCCACTTCATAAATGAAACATAAAAAGCTTCAAAGGTAGGGTAAAATCTTATTGTTACATAAAAAATTATAGGAACTGCTAAAAAGAACCAAGCTGTGATAGCTAATTTTTGATTTATTGTAAGATTTTCCCAGAAACTCTTAATCATTACTTTTAATTATTAATGTAACTAAAGGGAAGGCCTTTAAAAGACCCCCCCTATATTGAATTTAATTGCCAAAAAAATCATCAAGTAATTCTTGTTCTTTTTTAGCAACTTTAGCGAGTGCGTCTTCTGGAGACATACCTTGTAAAACTACCATATCATATGAATCAATTACTGATTGTCTTTGTGGTTTTTCTGAGATAAATGTAGTCGCAGTTGCGTAATCTAAACCTCTTATAAAAGGACCATACTGAGGGTGACCTTTATTTGCATCTACAAGTGCAACAGAGGGTTTTGCAGGCAACTCACCAACAGTATCAAGCCATACCTGCATCGCTTCTTCCGAAGTTAAGTATTTTAAAAATTTTGCAGCAGCTTCTTTTTTTTCACCTTTGGCTTTAGTACTTAATGCGTTTGCCCAAAATGATGAGAAGTTGTATCTGGTGCCATTATGACCTGGCAATTCTGATATTGAAAAGTTCAAACCATCCGTTTTGTTAAACTTAGAAATTCTAAAAGAACCATCCAAAACCATTCCTGCCTTACCAGCTGCAAATGCATCCTGACCTCTATTCATAAAACCATTACTGCCGGTCTTATGAGTTTTTTCAAAATCAGTAAGATATTTTAGTGCCTCAGCACCTGCATCAGTATTGTAGGTTACTTTTTGCCCATCATTAGAATATGGTTGACCTCCAAAATGTCTAATTAGAACTTCTCTCCAAAAATGGTGGTCTTGACCATCTGTATCTACCGCAAAGCCTACTTGAATATAGTTTCCAGCAGAATCAGTTTTGGTAAGTTTTTTTGCGTATTCAACCATTTGGTCTAATGTTTCAGGTGGTCCAGAGAGACCTGCTTCAGAAAATAGATCATTGTTGTAAAATAGTGCTAATGATCTAACAGCAGTTGGTAACCCCCAATAATCACCATCAACTTTCATAGATGAAACCATTTTAAAGAAATTACTTTCTATTTCATCATGTGGGAAAGTGTCTTTTGGTAAAGGTTGTATTAAACCACCATCTCTATAGTCATTCAGCCACCCATAGTAAAGCTGAACTAAATCAGGTCCATCACCTGAGGATATGGCAATAGAAACCTTTTTTCGATAATCAGCGTAAGGAAAAGAGGTGTGTTTAACAGTTATGTCAGGGTTGGCTTTTTCAAAATTCGCAATTAATTTGTCAATTGCTTCAACCCTTGCCTTGTAAGTGTATTGCCAATATTCTATTTCCACTGCGTTTGCAGTTATGCTACTGAAAATAAAAATTGAACCAATTATAGAAAATAAGAATAATTTTATATTTTTCAATGTATCCTCCATTACATAAATTATTTATAATTAATCTATTTTATCATAAATTATTGATTTTAATAATACTATTACACTAATATCAAATATTGAATTTCTACAAGTTATATTATGCGAAAACAAGATATTGAAAATCAGGAACATCGCTACCTTAACAGGTCTTTGTGGGCTAATTTACAATCACTAAAATCCACAGTTTCATTTATGCAAACTGGTGCTCATCCTGATGATGAAACTAGTCGTCTTCTTGCTAAGTTATCTCTTGGTGAGGGTTATCACGTGTCTTATGTAAACGCAGTAAGGGGCCAGGGCGGCCAGAACAGCATTGGTCCTGAGAGAGATGACAATTTAGGTGCGTTGCGAACTTATGAATTACTAAAAGCTATGTCAGTATTAAGAGTTGATATTGGATGGCTTGCTGATAATAGAAATAATAGTATTTTTGACTTTGGTTTATCTAAATCAGCAGAGGAAACATTTGAATTTTGGGATAAAAATTATACCATTAAAAGAATGATCAGAATGGTCAGAGCTTATAAACCTGACATAATTATACCTACCTTTTTAGATGTTAATGGCCAACATGGACACCACAGATCTATAACAAGAGCTACTATTGAAGCATATGATAAATCTAATGATCCAGAGATGTTTCCAGATGACAATTTTAGCCCTTGGAAAATATCTCAGATATTTCTACCTGCTTGGAGTGGGGGTGGAGGTTCCTATGACGATGAGGAAGATCCACCAAAGGCAACACATTCTATAGATGTTGGTAATTTTAATCACATGTATGGTGGAACATATAATCAAATTGGTGAGTGGTCTCGCTCATATCATGCTACTCAAAATATTGGGAAATTAGCTTATGAAGACAAAATGGAAGTCCCCCTTCACTTGCTTAAAGGTACATATGTTGATGGAGATATCACAGGTGGTTTAATACCAAAGAATTTTCTTGAACTTTCAAATTTTGCAATAAATGTAAATGGAAAAAAGATACTTCGAGAATGCCATAAACTTGCTAATGATGCCATTGAAAACTTTAGCAAACCTGAGCACTTAGTCTCTTCTTTGTGCAAACTAAAAAACTTATTAGACACAAAAGAACCTTTACTTACCGAGAATCATTCTCATAGAATTATTCTGAAACAGAAACAGTGCTCATCAGCGATGGTTGATTGTATAGCTCTATTGCCAGATCTAAATTTTACTCATGATATTCATTATACAGGAGGAAATATTGAAGCAAATTTATCAATACATAAAAATGAAAATTTTAAAATAACTGATATTGAACATGAAATTATAGCTCCTTTCAATACTGACTTAAAGTTTTCAAATGAGAACAAATTGGCATCTAATAGAATTAACTACTTTTATAAAGGATTAATAAATCAGAAAGAGAGTTATCAGGATCTTTATCAAGAATGGCATGGAATTGCTCTTGAACCTAATTGTGTCCACGCAAAGCTAAATTTTAATGTTAATGACACTTCCTTCTCAACAAATGTAATGCCTAAAAATAATTTTGCCATTATCCCAGATATTATTGGGTCTTTAGAAAATGATAAAATAATTAATTTAATAAAGGGGGGTAAAAAAAGTAATGATTTAACAAAATTACCAATAAAATTTCTCATTAAAAAATATTCTCCTGGCCCTGCTAAATTAATACTCAATATCCCAGACAATTGGGTTTGTAGTAATACGTCTTTTAAATTGGAAGACAATCATAATTTTGAAACAACTCCATTCAATTCTGAAATACATATACCATCACAAATTAGTGAAGGTGTAGAGAAACTATATATTACTTCTGAAAATGATAAAATTTTGGGAACATCTGTATTTGGTTATAGCCATACTGGAGAAATAAGTCTTGAAGACAAGTGTGAACTATCAATACTTAATTTAATAAGCCAAGATTTAAAAGGCATCAAAATCGGCTGGATAGACGGCTACGCAGACAAAGCCTGGAAATGGGCAAGAATGCTTGATGCAGATGTTCACCTACTCTCTGATGAAGAGATTATTTCTGAAGACTTTTCTAAGTTTGATACAATAGTTTCAGGTGTTTTTGCAGGTGCTTCTAGGCCAATTCATAAAGTATTTAATAAGATAAATAAATGGATAGAAAATGGTGGAAACTATGTAACTGAATACCAAAGGCCACAAGACAACTGGAACGAGAAACTGAGTGGCCCCTATTTTTTAAAAATAGGAAGCCCGTCAATAAGGTGGCGAGTAACCAACCCTTCAGCTGAAGTTGGTTTTTTAGACTCTAACCATCCAATACTAAACTTTCCTAACAAAATTTCCTCAAAAGATTTTAATAATTGGATAAAAGAGAGGGGATTATATTTTGCCTCTAGTTGGGATGAAAAATATAAGCCATTATTTATGATGTCTGATGATAATGAGCAGCCTTTATTTGGAGGTTTATTGGCTGCAGATTACGGATCTGGCAGACATATACATTGCGCTCTAAATCTTTTTTATCAAATGGATAATTTGGTGCCAGGGGCTTTTAGAATTTTTGTAAACATTCTGAAAAAATAAATATTTAGAAACTGTATTGTGTCAATAAAGGATAATAATTTTAACGGCCTTTACTGGCTGATATTTAATGAACTTTTTTTGATTGTTCATATTATTCTAATAAAGACACTCGTAGCAGATTTACCGATATTTCAGATTGTTTTTATGCGCTCTATTTCAAGCTCAGTTATTCTAATTCCAATACTATTCTCTACAGGCAGACAAAAAAATATTTTTTCTAATCTAGGAGTAAATCTATTAAGGGTAGTGTTATCTTTTTTAGCTATATCTATTCAATTTTTTACAATATCCAATATTCAATTAGCACAAGTAAGCACAATTGGTTACTTAAGACCAAGTATAATGAGTATCTTTGCGTACTTTATTTTAAGTGAAAAACAGTCAAAAGGTAGATGGCTTGTTTTAATAATTGGTTTTTTATCAATTTTATTAGTTTTTTCACCAGAAAATCAATCAATTCAGCTAGTTGCTTTAATAGCATTATTGGGAACATGTTGTGGCGCTTTATCGACAATTGTCCAAAAGTATCTATCAAAAAGCTTTTCTGAAATACAACTGATGACCTGGTATTCACTTGGGATTTCTTTTCTATCGCTGCCTTTTTGCCTTTATTTTTGGGTAGACATTTCTTTTAAAGAAACGTTGTTCATGATTTCAACAGGATTACTAGCAACAAGTGCACAATATTTTTATATTCGGGCTTTTAAGCTTTCTCAAGCCTCTTTCCTCGCACCAATTCAATACTTCCATATAATTCCAGTTTTGATTATAGGCTACGTAATTTTTCTTGAAGTGCCAAGTATTCAAACACTTATAGGGGCATTAATAATTATTTTATCTTTAATTGGTTTACTGATTTGGGAAAAGAATAGATAATAAACAAAGAATAATTGATCATTGGAGATTTAATGTTTTACCTGCACACTATGGTACGAATTACAAATGAAGAAGAGTCACTAAAATTTTATTGTGATATCCTGGGGATGGAACTAGCTAGGAAAGTTGAAAGTGAAAAAGGAAGATATACTAACTATTTTCTACATGCTCCTGAGGATAAAGATAATTATCATTCCAAAAAGGCACCAGCTTTAGAATTAACTTATAATTGGGACCCAGAGGACTATACAGGAGGTAGAAATTTTGGTCACCTTGCTTACAGAGTAGACAATATCTATGACTATTGTCAAAAATTAATGGATTATGGAGTAGAAATAAATAGACCACCGAGAGATGGCAACATGGCATTTATTAAATCTCCTGATGGCATTTCTATTGAATTATTGCAAAATGGTGATCCATTAGAAATAAAAGAACCATGGTCATCAATGAAAAATATTGGCACTTGGTAAAATTAACCATATTGAGTTAACTTAAATTTAATAAATTAATTCAATTACTTAAAAGAGATTTATTTTGAAAGAATTTGTTAGAACAATTAAAGACTACCCAATAAAAGGCATTCAATTTAGAGACATAACCACACTATTGCAACGAGCAGATTTATTTCATGACTTAATTGATGAAATGACAAAACCTTGGGAAAATAAAAATATTGATGCAATTGTAAGCATTGAAGCAAGAGGTTTTATTATGGCAGGAGCAATAGCCTATAAATTAAATACTGCGTTTATTCCAATGCGTAAGCCTGATAAATTACCTGCTGAAACATTTAAAGTAAAATTTGATTTAGAATATGGTTCAACTGAAATGCACCTTCATAAGGACGCCCTTGACAACCATCAAAATATTTTAATAATTGATGACTTGCTTGCGACTGGCGGAACTGCTGTAGGAGCTGTTAAGCTTATTAATATGTTTGAAAACAAAAATATTGTTGGTGCGGGGTTTATAATAAATCTACCTGAATTAAAAGGTGAAGAAATTTTGAATAAAATGGGTATAAAAACTCACTCACTTATGGAATTTTAAATTTTAGCCTTTGAAAAGTCTTTATGGTATAGCCTGTGTAATTCAAGGGCTAGTTCCATAGCTGGATGATCCACTCTTACAGATGCCTGCCCTAGTAACCCACTAATAGCTTCTTGCTCAGTCAAACCCATTGAAACTAAATCTGATATAGCTATTGAAAAAACGTCTAATATTGCCTGAGCATGATTTGGAGATGAATACATATTGTGGGGATCCTTTTATCTTTTTATTATTAAAGGCTATGAGCAAGATCAATGCCATTAAATAACAAAATTAAAATTTTACTCTTTTAATATTTATCCGTTATATATAGAGAAATAATTTTCAAAATTTGCGTTATGTGCCACAAATATAAATATATTTTTTTAGTACTATTTTTATTTAAAGCTAACACATCGTTAGCACAATCAGTCTCATCAAATGTAACAATTATCTCATCACCAGAAAAAACGGTGGCTGCAAGTGCACAAAGTGGGGCAAATACTCTACAAGTGATAAACTCTTATGGTCTAGGTCTAACTTCAACTATAAACTTAAGTTGGCTTTCACTGGCATTAGGCTTGGCTGTGGCTTCTGTGTGGGATGGAGAAAGTGGAGGTAGTAATAATTCTACTTCAACATCAACTACTAATTAGTTTATCCAAATAACTCTATCTCCAGAGCATTAATAAGCTTGGAACTTTCAGGTTTTGTCATTGATGAAAAAAAGTTTACAGGAATACCGTTCTTATCAATAATATATTTATAAAAATTCCACTTGGGAGAACTACGTGATCCCAAATTCTTTTCTATATATTTAAATAGAGGATGAGCATTTTCTCCCCTAACATTACTTGTTTCTGTCATTATGAAATCTACATTAAAGTTAACTTCACAAAAGTTTTTAACTTCAGTATTTGTTTTAGCCTCTTGATTAAAGTCATTAGACGGCACTCCAATAACTACAAGTCCATCTTTTCTGTATTTGTTCCAAATATTTTGTAATCCAGTAAACTGTCTTGTAAAGCCGCAAAATGATGCAGTGTTTACAACAAGGAATGTTTTATCCCTATAATTTTCCAAAGAAATTTTATTACCATCGATAGAATTAAATTTAATATCATAAAATTCGTCTACAGAAATTTTTGCATTAGTTTGTAAGGCAGCAAACATAATAATTGTTCCAAAGATAAGATTTAAAAATAAATTCATTTTAGAGAGATAGTATTGATTTTAAATAAATCCAGCTTTAAGATAATTTTTTTAATTTTTGCGAGGATTTGAAGCTCTTCTTAAAGCAAAATTTTCTTCTCTTTTTGCTAGCATTTCTTCTCGTTTTCCTAAAGCAAGACAATCAGGGCAAACACATTCACCAGCTAAATCCCAACTCTCAAGTAAATTAGGCGAGTGATGGCACCAGCAACTTCCAGGTGGACCTGAAGTACAAACAAATTCAGCACCACATTTTATACATTTCAGATCTTTGTTCCTGACTTCATTATTTTTGTTATAAGCTTTTGTCACTTTTTTTTAAATTAACCTCAGATTTTTTCCAAATATCTTCAATCCACAATTTAATTTTTAATGCTTCCTCCCATCGATTGGATAATTCTTTTCCATTTTTATCCGTCATCGCATACTCAGGAGGTCCTAATTCACATAAAAAATAACAAGTTCCTTCTGAATTTCTTAGACGCCATTTTTCAATGCCTTCATACCACCAATCTTTAAAAAGATTAACCCATTTCTGATGCTGTGGAAAGTCAATTTGTAGTTGAATTTGCTGCCTACTTGCTACACGCCCTTGAAAACTATCTGACCTATCTAAAATTCTTGAAATCATTCCCAAGTCTCTTTCTGAAAGTGGATACCAGAATTCTCTATCTACAACATAGTGAGAAAGATCTGAACACATTCTCATTTCAGGAATTGCATCAAGCAATTGAAGTGTTGAATAAAGATCATTTGTAATGCAATTGCGGTGTGTTTCAAATTGGATAGGGATACCAATTTTATCAGCCATATCAATCCACTTTCTTATTACTGGAATCATACCATCAACTGATATTGGCATAACTTGCCCAATCACATTAATAAAAGGTGAACCAAAATCTTTAGCCATTTTCATAGTGTCATTTAGAGAATTAATAGTTTTTGGGAAAGCTACTATTAATGGTGTAAGGCCAATTTTTTCCATAAGCGGTTGTAATTCAAATGCTTTTTTAACATCTGAAGCACCTAGGTCTATAGCCATACCATTATAACCAGCTTCAAAGACTAGCTCACATATTTTTTCATCAGGCAGTTTATTACCTGTATCATCGTGAGGCGACATTGCCCAATAAGAAGTGAAAACTTCTAATTTTTGTTGCAAGTTTATTCAGCAGGCACTCTAACTTCAGTGCCGTCCTTTCTTGATACAACCCATACTTCGTTCATGGGCCATTGACTTTCATCTTTTTGCCAAAGCCTTTTTATGACTTCAATTTGAAATTCAAAGTAGCCCATACTGTAAACATTTCCTGATTTTTTTTCTATTTTTGAATTAAGCTCTTTTAACTTCCAAAAAGGCACTGATGGAAAAGTATGGTGTGCAGTGTGGTAAGGCATTTGCCAGCATAACCATTTCATCAAAAAGTTTGTTCTAGTTGAACGAGTGTTTTGAAGAATGTCTTTTTTGTGTGTTAAACCGAGATGCTCAATAGTATTTTGCATTTGATGAATTGGCTTTGTAATTAGCATTGGGAGTATCCAAAAAGTTAAAGCAGCCCAACTGTTAAAGTATAAAGATAAAATAAAAATTATAAGATAACCAAAAACATGCAATCTAGATTCTAAAATTACCTTTTTATATTCAGTCGAATTGATGTAAGGCTCGATTACAACACCTCTTGCCCTCCTTAATATGCCAACAATTCTGTTACGCCAATATGTTACACCCCAAAACCATAAAAGATATGTTTTAATGGTAAATGGTTCTCTAACTAATTCACCATCTTTTTCCCAGTCTTGTGTCCATTTGTGATGAGCAAAATGCATAATTTGATCAAAATCTCTTGGAAAGAGCATAAAAAATCCAATTATTCTTCCAAAAAATTCATTCAACTTAAATGTTTTAAATACAGTCCCATGACTTAATTCGTGTTGACCAGCATAAAGAAAATTTATCAACACACCTAAAGCGAAACCAGAAGCAAGCGACCACCAAGAATATATTAATTTGTAATGTAAAACACTTATTAAGAGGATAGCAATAAGATGACTAAACAGTTGAAAAAAACCCATAAAGTTAGATTTTTCATTTAGCCTTCTCAATTCGCTTGGTTCAATTAGTTCTCGCCGTGAAAAATTTTCCTGCATATTTTTACCATCAATGAATTATTTTAATCTTTATAATTAATACTATATTATATTATTTAATGTAAATTTCTAAAAAAAAATGAATAATTTATTTTTAAAAGTATCAATTTTATCTGCTTCTATTTTATTAATCATAGCCTTAATAACATATTTTAAAATTGATGAAGTTTCAAAAAAAAATGATTTGAAGTTTGACACTCCATTTAATCTCACATCACATAAAGGTGAAAAAATTTCTGAAAAGATACTTTCTTCCAGACCAACTATTGTATTTTTTGGTTTTACGCATTGTCCCGAGGTTTGTCCAACAACCTTATATGAGATTTCTTCTTGGATTGATGAAATAAAACTATCAAAGGAACAGATTCAAGTGTTGTTTATTTCACTTGATCCTAAAAGAGACACAGTCCAAAAATTAGAGGAGTACTTATCAAACTTTGATGAAACCTTTAAAGGCCTCACAGGTGATGAAAATGAAATACTTAAATTAGCAAATTCTTGGGGTATATACAGGAAAATTGTATCTACAGACGATGATTACACTATTGACCACACATCTACAATATTTCTAATTAATCAAAACTTTTATTTAAAAGGTACTATAGCATATAGAGAACATTCAGATGTAGCCATAGCCAAAATCAAAAACCTTATCAAAGAAAACCAATAGATTATAACTACGTTCTTTCAGATTTCTCTTTTATACATTCGTATGCAACGTCAATATCATTTTCCTCCATTTCTAAAGTTCCAGCCATAAATCTTATAACAAATTTTTCTCCAACTTTTGTGGGCGTTAGATAGATAAGCCCCTCATCATTAATCTCTTTAACAATTTTTTCATTAATCTCATTAATATTTTCGCTATTTTGATTTATGAAACGAAAAGTAAACAGACCCAAGACTGGTTCAGTAATTACTTCTATATTGTTCAATAATTTTATTTTGTGGAAAAGTTCTTCAGACCAATTTATGTGATCACGAATTAATTTTCTTATCCCAGACAACCCTTCTGATCTAATTAAGAACCATAATTTTAATGCTCTAAATCGTCTTCCTAATGGAATAGTATAATCTGACAAATTCGTAATACCCTCTACTCCTGAAGTCTTTAAATATTCTGGTGTGAGTGATAATGTATTTTTCTGAACATTCATATCTTTTAAAAAATGTACTGAACAATCAAACTGAGCACCTAGCCACTTGTGAGGATTAAATACAATAGAGTCTGCCTTACCAATTCCTTGCCATAAGTATTTATATTCGTCACATATAATCGCTGAGCCAGCCCATGCTGCATCAACATGAAAATATAAATTTTCATTGTTAGCTATTGTACCAATTTCATCTAGGTTATCATATGAACCGGTTGAAGTGCCACATGTCACTCCCACAATTCCAGCGGGAATAAATCCTTTTTTTCTATCATTGTGTATTGCATCAGACAAAGCGACTGGATCCATAGATCTATATGCACCATAAACGGGGACTCTTACTAAATTATCTTCGCCAATGCCAGAGAACCAGATTGCTTTATCCAAAGAGCTGTGGTTTTCAGTTGATGCATAAATTCTAAGCTTCCCTTGACCCGATAAACCAACTTTATTACCTTTCCAGTTTAATGCCTTTTCTCTCATTGTTAATATAGCTGTTAGGGTGGCAGAAGAAGCTGTGTCTTGAATAATGCCCCCAAACCCTTCAGGTATATCTAAAGAAATTCTTAGCCATTCAATAACTTTTTCTTCTAGTTCAGTAGCGGATGGAGAAGTTTGCCAAAGCATACACTGTAAACCCATTGTATTTGTTAAAATTTCTGCAAACACAGAAGCTGGGGCAGCATTTGCAGGGAAGTAAGCAAAAAATCTGGGATGTTGCCAGTGAGTTACACCAGGTAAAATAATTTTTTTAAAATCGTCAAAAATTTGTTCTATGGATTCTGGATTTTCAGGAGGATTTGATGGTATTGAATTAAATGTTTCTCCTGGTTTATTTTGGGATCTAACAGGATAATTACGAAGATTTTTTCTGTATTCAGACCCCCAAACCACAGCCTCTTTGCCCCATTTGATATACTCATCCCAATCCATTTACGTACCTTTCTTATGATAATTTTAATTCTTTTATTTACTTGACGCTATCTGCTAAACTAATTTTGTCAAATTATAATAGTATGTTAGGAGAAGTAAATGCGTGCTTTAATTCAAAGAGTAACTCAAGCAAGTGTTTCAATAGATAATAATACAATTTCCGAAATAAAGCAGGGACTCCTGATTTTAGTTTGCGCTATGAATGATGATAATGAGGAAGATGCTGCAAAAATGGCTTCAAAAATCTCAAAAATAAGAATTTTTAATGATGAAGCAGGAAAGTTGAATAAATCAATTATAGATATTAATGGAGATGCTTTGGTTGTTAGTCAATTCACTTTAGCTGCGGACACTTCTAGGGGCAACAGGCCTGGATTTTCGTATGCGGCTCATCCAGAGCAAGGTGAAAAGCTCTACGAATACTTTACACAGCAACTTCAAAATCAAAATATAAATTGCAAAAAAGGTGTTTTTGGAGGTGATATGAAAGTTTCATTAGTAAATGATGGACCAATAACAATTTGGTTGGACAATAAGGATTAAATTATTATTATACAGTCAATTAAATTAAATATGCAGTCAACTAAAATGAGAGGTTAGTATGGGTAAATTTATTTCACTATTTATAAAAATAGGCACTTTAATTATTTTGGTGTCTTTCAATTCTTTTGCCGGTGGATTAGAAGTTAGTCGCCAAAATAATATGATTTTGTTTTCAGAAGGCAAAACTGTCAATTTTTCAACTAGGCAAACTTCTTCAACTGTAACTGATAATCTTTACACTTCGCTAGACAGCCAATCAATAATAAAAAAACTCAACCTAATGTCTGCAGCATTTAAATCTGATTATAATGAAAATATTTCTTATGCTTTTGAAATGTACGAACCTATGGCTTCAACCCTTCAATATCCAGCTACAATTGGTGGAGTGCCCGCAGGTCAAAAAGCTTTGTTAAGATCACAGGCTTTGAGTTTAACTGGCAAATATAACTTATCAAATTCAGGTTTTGGTTTAGTTGCCGGGGTAAGACAATTGACTATTAAAAGATCAACACTGAACATCAATCCTGCTCAAGGTGACTTAGTTACAACACCGGATAGTGGCATTGGTTATGTGGCAGGTGTTAGTTATGAAATGCCAGAGATTGCTCTTAAAGTTTTATTAACTCAGGCTCCAGGTATAGATATTGTTGTGCCCACAACTGTAGTAGGTTCAGGAACAGTTTCTCAACCCTCTTTTACAACTTTAGAATTTGAAACCGGAATTGCTAATAACACACTGATGTTTGGCTCTATTCACCAAGGTGAACATGCAAGTGCCCAAGTTAAATTAAATGGCATAGGAGCGATTAGCTCATTTACAGATGGAGAAAAGTATAATATTGGCGTTGGAAGAAAATTTAGTGAAAAATTAAGTGGAAGTTTTTCATATACTACTGAAGAAGGAAGCTCTGCTACTGGCACAAGTCTGTTGTCACCCACAAATGGAACTGACACTTATAGTATTGGTGTAAATTACGTTACTGAAAGTGTTGATGTTGCGTTTGGTTATGCAATGTCTTCTTTTGGTGATAAAGCGGTTACAACAGCATATGGTACTGGAAATTTTACAAATAATGACGCAACAACTACAGGCTTGAGAGTAAAATTTAAATTACCTTAGTAAATTTTAAAGTAACGGTCTGTTTCAATTATTAAATTCAAATAGACCGTTATATCTTATATTAGGATCGAGAAGAGTGGCTAAATCTGTTTCATTTTTCTTGTGTTCACACACATTCATTCCGCATAAGCGACAACTAATATGTATCTTTGATACTTTTTGAACTTTATTTTGAAGCAGAGTATCTGCATAAACAAGATTTTCCATATATCTTATTTCACAGCCCAAAATTATCGAAAATAGTGGGCTGGTTTCATTTATATTAACTAGGGATCTTTTAATAGTTTTTGAAATATTAATAAATTTTTTGCCTCCTTCTAGTTCAGACACTTGTACTAATGTGCTTCCTGGATTTTTAAAAATTTGATGAACAGACCAATCAGGATTAGCCCCTGGATTTTTTGGAAAATTCATGTCTTTTGAAAATAGCCTACTATGAATGTTTCCAGCCTCATCAAATTTAAAATAAAAAAAAGGCACACCTAAATTTGTTCTTTTATTAAGTGTAGTTAATCGTTGGCAAACATGCTCTATATTTGTAGAAAAACGAGCAGATAGAATTTCTAAGTCGTATCTAAGCTCAACTGCTGATGATTTAAATTCATCATAAGGCATAATAAGGGAAAGTCCAAAATAGTTTGCAAGAGACATTTTTAGGAGATATTTTTCGTCAGATGATTTGAAATCAGACTTAATAATAATTTCATTTATTAAATCATCAAACTCAATAAGAGCAATTTGTGACGCAATTTGAAAACTTCTATTTGCTATGTTAAGCGCCTCAGAAATAAGTATACGGCCTCTATGGGGATCATATCTACTAAATAAGTTTTCCATAATTGACTTAGGCAGAACTTTAATTTGAATTTTTAATTTATCCTCAACATACTTACATAAGTTAAAATAATTACTTGATGCGTCATTTATATTTGATTTTGCCCTAATTGACATTGATGCTTGCTCTAGTGTTGGAAAATAATTTTTTGAGTTATTTAAAAAACTTCTTGTACTCTCAAATGGTGTAAGCTTTAAACTTTGCGGGTCAGCATTATGATTTGTTTCCTCTTTTAATTTAAGATAAGTTTCAAAAAGCTTTATTATAGCATTTCCAATTACTGGAGAGGATTGTGCTAGATTTTTAATATCTCTTTTTGTAATATCAACTGATTTAAAAACTGGATCTAAAAAAATTTCATTTAGTTCAACACTCAGCTTTCCAGTTTCATCCTCTGTAAACTCTTTAAAATCAATGCTGTATAATTGACCTAGTTTGAAAAGTAAGTTAACTGTGATAGGCCTCTGATTATTTTCTATTAAGTTTAAGTAGCTTGCTGAAATATTAAGTTCTTGCGCCATCTCAAGCTGACTTATATTTAAGTTTTGCCTTAGCCTCTTAATTTTGTGACCTAATATTATTTTTTCAGATTTAGATTGCATATTGTGAATTTGTAAAAATTATAATTTGTAAATATTTACAAAATAGTTTTTTGTAAATTTTACATTATTACAACTTTGCACTTATTTCAATGATTTTTATTTTTCCACAATATAAAAACTTAATTAATTTATATGGAGTTAACAATGAATGAAGATTTTGAAAAGCTTAATAATGCTAAACTAGGTAGATTCAAAAATAAAAAAAGAGATTACACAGTAGCAGATGTCAAAAAGCTCTCAGGTTCAGTCAAAATTGAACATACTCTCGCACACAGAGGTGCGCAAAAATTATGGTCACTACTTCATAATGAAGATTACGTAAATACATTAGGGGCTTTGACTGGTAACCAGGCGATGCAACAAGTGCGTGCAGGACTTAAAGCAATTTATCTTTCTGGATGGCAAATTGCTGCAGATAATAATTTGGCTGGTGGAATGTATCCTGATCAATCTATTTACCCTGCAAATTCTGGCCCTGAACTTGTAAAAAAAATAAATCGAACGCTTTCTAGAGCTGATGAAATTGAAGTCATGGAAAATGGCTCACCACAAAGAGATTGGTTTGCTCCAATTATAGCTGATGCTGAAGCAGGATTTGGTGGTGTTTTAAACGCATTCGAAATTACAAGAAATTATATTGAAGCTGGAGCATCAGGAGTGCATTTTGAAGATCAATTAGCCGCTGAAAAAAAATGTGGTCATATGGGTGGGAAAGTACTGATACCAGTCAAACAACATATATCAAATTTAAATGCTGCAAGACTTGCCGCTGATATTTCTGGAACACCAACTTTGATAATTGCAAGAACAGACGCAGAATCAGCCAAATTAATTACTTCAGATGTAGATGACAGAGACAAACCCTATTTAACAGGAGAAAGAACTGCTGAAGGTTTTTATACTTTGACTCCTGAAAGTTCTTTTGAACGATGCGTGACTAGAGGAAGGGCTTATGCAGAATATGCAGATTTGATTTGGATGGAAACTTCTACACCAAACTTAGATCAAGCAAAGAAATTTTCAGAAGCTATACGAAAAGAATATCCAGACCAGTTACTAGCTTATAATTGCAGTCCAAGTTTCAACTGGACAGCAAACTTAAGTAAGGATGACATAGCTCGTTTTCAAAAAGAACTCGGAGCTATGGGATATAAATTTCAATTTATTACTCTCGCTGGTTTTCATACATTAAACTACAGCATGTTTGAATTAGCCCATGGCTATAAAAAGAAAGGGATGACAGCCTATAGCGAACTTCAAGATGCAGAGTTCTTAGCTGAAAATATTGGTTATACTGCTCATAGGCATCAAAGAGAAGTTGGCGCTGGATGGTTTGATGCTATATCTTTAGCTGTTAAGGGGGGCGCGTGTTCTACAACTGCTTTATCAGGTTCAACTGAGGAAGATCAATTCCATGAAGAAACTATTGCAGATGTCGCTGAATAGCTAATTTCAATCAAAGAAGGTTAATTATAATGTCAGAGAACAAAATAACAATTATTGCAGAAAGTTTTGAGGCAGCTGCATTAGAATTTCACAGAAGCAAACTATCATCAAAAGGTTACAGAATGGATGGTAAGATAACTTCACAAAAGTTTGAATATATGGATGGACCTGAAAGAAAGGACCTTTTTGATGGTAAACCAATGTATTCAGTTTGTTTTATAAAAGACAGTTAAAAATTTATTGATTTCTTAAATAAGATATTATCAAATATTCTTAAATGTAATTTAAGGATCAAGATTTTTGGAAAATAATAAAATAAAAGATAAAGGGTATACACCCGAAAATGAAATAAAAATACCACCAATATACAGAATACCTCCTCCAGTTATACAGTCAATAAATTGGCTGTATAACTTTTTCTTTCCATGGTGGATTTTATATTTAGCTATGGCTTACCTTGGATATTTATTTATTCAAGCAAATCCTCAAATAATGCTAAGTTTTGATTTTAAATTGATTGCACTCATCTGGCTAAAAAACTTTTTCTTTCTATTTTTATTTGCTGGTGGAATTCATTGGTGGCTTTATATTAGAAAAAAACAAACACTTGACTATAAATACTATGCAAAATGGCCAACAGAGAATAATTCTAAATTTCTTTTTAAAAACCAAGTTAAGGATAACATGTTTTGGAGCATTGTTAGTGGTTGCACTATCTGGACAATTTTTGAAGCATATGTATTGTGGAAGCAGGCAACTGGGGGAGTAACAGTTTATTTTTGGAGTGAACAACCTATCTATTTATTTTTATGTATGATTTTGATGCCTTTTATTGGAGGTATTCATTTTTATATCATTCATAGGTTTCTTCATATTCCAATCATTTATAAGATTGCACATCAGTTACATCATAGGAATATTAATACTGGACCTTGGTCTGGGATATCAATGCATCCAATTGAACATATTTTATATTTCAGCATGATTGCTTTGTGGGCATTTATTCCCGCTGATCCATTTATTGTAGTATTAACTGGAATTTGGTTTGGTGTTGGGCCTGCGCAAAGTCATGCAGGATTTAATAAATTAGTTCTATTTAAGACAAAAACTTTAGAGCTTGCAGATCATTTTCACCATTTACATCATAAACATTTCGAACTTAATTATGGAAATATTTATGCGCCTATTGATCCTATATTCAAAACTTTTCATAATGGAAAAATATTCCCCAAAAAAAAAGTAAATTAGTTTATTTCAGTTACCTGATAATCTGAGTTTTCAAGCCATTCTAAATTAATTTCTACTCCCCAACCTGGATCTGTTGTAACTTCAACGAAACCATCTATTACTTCAAATGGGTTTCCATTAAAAATATCTTTTTGCCAAGGATAATATGTCTCATCTTCTATGCTAAACTCTAAATACTTTCCTGCATTAGGTATAGCAGTCAACAAATGTTTAGTGCAAATTGTCACTAAAGATAAATTCGCAGCATGTGGTGTACAAGGAAGACCTATTTCGTTAGCCATGCTTGCCACTTCCAATGTTCTGTAAAGCCCTCCCATATACATTACATCTGGTTGAACAATATCAACTACTTTCTTTTCCAAGGTAGACTTCCAAGTTGACATATCACAATCCTGTTCTCCACCTGCAACATCTATATCTAATGCATCTTTAACAACTTTAGTTTGATTATGCTCCCAGTATGGGCAAGGTTCCTCAAAATGAGAAACACCATAGTCTTGCATATACTTACCCAAAGCA
The DNA here is from genome assembly GCA_902612965.1 of uncultured SAR116 cluster alpha proteobacterium. GTDB lineage: Bacteria > Pseudomonadota > Alphaproteobacteria > Puniceispirillales. The sequence goes on from CACMFN010000002.1 coordinate 65,448, forward strand.
ATAGCCTTTTCAGGACTAAAGCAGCTGTTGCCATCAACTAATTTTTGAACATCCGCACCTAAATCATGAGAGAGAACTTTGACAATATCCTCTGAACGGCCCTCCCATTCATCTTTGTCTCTTCCACACTCAGCACCAACCCTGAACTTAAATGCTGAAATACCTAATTCATCTCTCAATTTACATAGCCTTAAAGACTCCTCTTGTGGTGTAATATCTCTCCTCATTGAGGAACCATAAATTTTTACTTTCTCTGGTTTCCCTCCGATTAGACTGGCAACAGGCTTATCTAACAACTTTCCATAGAGATCCCACAAAGCTGTATCTAACCCAGCTATGGCCCTCAATAAATATGACCCTGGAAATTTGTGTTCTTTTTCTATTATAAGTTGCAAGTGATCTGCAAAATTTGGTTGTTCTTCTAATATAAGACCAATTGATTTTGGTGCTACTTGTCTATGAAATATTTGGGATGTTATATCAGCATGATAAGTTGACATTTGGCCCCAACCAACATCACCTGTATCTGCCGTTGCTTTTACGAAAGACAAGTATTGATTTGAGAAGGTCTCAAGTTTATTTATTTTCAAATTCTCACCTAAAAAAAAGAGCGGTATATAATACCGCTCTTATAAATTTAATATTTGATAGTTTAAGCAAACCACCAACGCTCTGTAATCTTACAACCATCAAGATGCCAGTTGCCACCAACAGTTGCAGGATGTGCAATTCTCTTATTATGAGCAGATAAGTTTTGGCCATAGGACCAAGTAATATACCCACCATCCTCATTCATAAGTCTTTGACATTCAAAATACATTTCATGTCTCTTCTTATCATCTAATTCACCTTTGGCAGCTGTAACAAGAGCATTAAATGCGTCAGCAGCTGGAGTATCTCTCCAAGCCATATCATTCCATTCAGATGCAGCTATACAGCAAGTTGAGAACATCCAGTCTGGTGTTGGTCTTCCACTCCAATATGAAGTACACATTCCTACACCTGGCTTATTCCAAATATTTGACCAATATCCATCATTAGGTTCTTTTTTAACTTCAAGGTTAATGCCACACTCTTTCGCCGAAGCCTGGAGTAATAATGCACAATCAACAGAACCATCAAGTGATGCACCTGAAGCGTGAACAACAACTGGCTTGTCACCAATTCCTGTTTTCTTCCAATGAAACCTTGCTCTTTCAGCATCAAATTCTCTCTGAGCTAATTCTGTATTAAAGTATTTTTGAGTAGGTGAAATTGAATGGTCATTCCCAATTTGGCCATAACCTAATAATACTTTATCAACCATTTCCTGTCTTCGAGCAGCATATTTAAGCGCTAACCTGACATCATTATTATCAAATGGAGGTGTGTCTAAACGCATTGCAAATACTCTATGCATTGTTCCAGTTACGGCAAGCAATTCAAGGTTTGCATTTCTCTTCAACAAGTTAGCTGTTGGAGCAGAAACGTCATCAATACAATCAACTTGGTCAGTCATTAAAGCTTGCTGCCTAGCAGTTGCATCACTAACAATTGTTGTTTCAACAGCATCAAAATGTGCGTGACCAGCTTTCCAATAATTTGGGTTTCTTGTAAAGGAGGCACTCACACCAGGATTAAATTCTTTAAGAACGTAACCAGCAGTTCCAATTCCAGCGAGTGGATCTTTTAGCTTACCATTAGAGTCTCCAATTTGAACTGGTGCGTGATAATCACTCAGCATAACAGGAAAATCAGAGTTTGGACCTTCTAGTTCAATTACTAAATAATCACCATCAGCCCTAACATCTGCAATTTCTGCTAATTGACCCTTAATAGATGACTTACTATCATCTCCTCTGTGGTAGTTTACTGATGCCATCATGTCGTTAACATCTAATGATTTACCATTATGCCATTCAACACCCTTTCGGACTTTAAATCTCCATGTTTTTGCGTCATCTGTTTCCATTGTTTCAGCTAACTCAGGAACAACTGAACCATCAGCAGCAACTTCAACGATATTATTATATATAGCATATCCGTGAACTAATTCAGATGTAGCACCTGTAGACACAGACATGTCTAGAATGTCAGTTGTTGTTCCAGAACTCATGGCAAGTCTTAACGTTCCACCCTTTTTAGGAGAAGCCATAACAGAAGACGACATTGATGTCGCAGCTGATATTGTGGCTCCGAGCGCAACAGCGCCCTGGATAAAGTCACGTCTACCAATTTTGCCTGAAGCAAATAGACCTTTCAACTTTTCTATTGTATACACTTATTTTCTCCCTTTAGTATTTGACAATATATAAGCAAATTAACTTATCAAAATATAAAACTTAACAGCTAAATATCTTATGTAGAGTATCAATACATACTATTAACCTATTTTCAAGGTATAAAGCTAATAAAACCTTAATTTTGTTTAATTTCAGACATATAATAAAGTAGAAACCAAATTTTGATGGAAAATTGATAATTGACAAATAATTTACATAAAAATGTACAAGGTGATAAAATATCTTTAGAAAATTGGAGAACTTACCCGTATAACCGGATAGCATTTTCCAAAATAGATAATATTCTACCTTATGAAGTTATTTATAAAGGAACAAAAGAAATAAGGTTTGATTCTAAAATCGAAGATATTTCATTATTAGAGTTTTCTAACAAATACAATGAAAAACAAACAATAATTGATTTTTTTGACAAGAATTTGACTGATAGTTTTCAACTTTTTAAAAAAGGAAATAAAATTTTTGAATGGTTTGGCAATTATAACCTTAGAAGTAATAGACATATTTTATTTTCTGTTTCTAAGTCACTTACTTCTCTCGCGGTCGGATTGCTTGTAGAAAATAAATTAATAGATACTAATCAAGAAATTACTTTTTATATTCCTGAAGTCAAAAATAGTGCCTTTGACAATGCTACTATTCGTAATTTGTTAGACATGACTATTTCTACAAATTTTAAAGAAGAGTATCTTGATAAAACTGGAATGTTTAATTTATACAGGGAAGCTACAGGGTTTAATCCAAAAATATCCAATAATAATATAGGATTGAAAGATTTCTTAAAACTTATGCCTAAAGCCAAAGAGAAACATGGTACTCATTATCATTACTGCTCTCCTAATACAGACCTTCTAGGATGGATCATTGAAAAAGTTGCAGGAACTAGTTTTGGAAATTATTTTTCAAATGAAATATTCCAAAAATGTGGCCCCCAATATGATGCATTCATCACTTTAGACCATGAAAAATCGCCGAGAACAGCAGGTGGTATTTGCATGGTTATAGATGATTTAGCAAAAGTAGCTGAAATGGTAAGATGCAAAGGGTCTTTTGAAAACAAACAAATTATTAAAGAAAGAACTATATCAGAACTTATTGATTATAATAATGATTATAGTTGGCCCAGCATAGAAAAGGGAAATCTATTTCCTAATGGCTCATACCGTTCAAAATGGTATCAAACAGGCCTTGAGAATAAACAAATATATGCTAGTGGAATTCATGGCCAAAAAATTTGGATTGACCCTATTAATGAAATTTCAATTATTATGTTCTCATCAAGAAAACAGCCCCTAAGCCCAAGCTTTGAGCAAAACTTTTCATTGATGTGCTTAGAAATTTGTAAAATTTTCTAAATTAGTTTGTTTTTTTGAATTTTTATCATGAATTTTTTGCATAGTGTCATATAAGTATAAATGTTATTATTTGATTATTAAAATGATAAAATAAAATTGATTAAAATTGTAAATAAATTAATTTTTTCGCCCACATCAAGATATCCAGAAAACTGGAAGCCTGCCTATGTTGCCATGCAATTAGGATTTATCGCCGGTGGGTTCGGATTATTGGGAAGAGATTTACTAATAATTACAACAGTTGATGCATGGAATGTTATAATTTTTTCAGAGCTTTTTTTTGCTAGTTTTATTGCTTTAGGCTTTCTTCTTCATACTTTAGGTTTTGCCCAATGGGGAATAATTATATCTTGTGTAGCAGGAATAGGTTCAGCCACGGCATTTAATTTTTTAATAGGATGGTCGACTTTCTTCCATCTTTGGTATATTAACTTAGCAATTTTAATAATCGCTGTACCGCTGAAAATTTGGCTTAAATTGAGTTTAGCATTATCATTTATAGGTGTTTATTGTTTATTCTATCTATTTTTTTCTGAAAACAAACCAATCTTTGAGATACCATCAATTACTGAAAATATTTTAGGATTAAGTAATATATTTGGAAGTTTATTGGTTTTGGGAATGCCGATGGGAATGTACTCACTTTATTTAGAGAAAGAGAGAAATAAGTCTGAACAACTATTACATAACATAATGCCCAAAGCAATTGCTGATAGGTTGAAGAAAACGAATGAGACTATATCTATAGACAATCCCGAAATATCAGTTTTGTTCGCTGATATAGTAAATTTTACTGTAATGTCAGAAAAACTTTCAGCAGAAAATATTGTTGGATTTTTAGATGATATGTTCTCTAAGTTTGATGAATTAACTGAAAAATATGAAGTAGAAAAAATAAAGACAATAGGTGATGCCTACATGGTTGTGTCAGGCCTTACTTCTGAGAACAGAAGTCATGCTTCTATTTTATTCGAATTTGGACAAGAACTTCTAAAAATTGCTTCAAATTATAAAGATCATAAAGGTGAGCCTATAACATTAAGAATTGGAATTAATTCAGGACCTGCTGTGTCTGGTGTTATAGGCAAATCAAAATTTTCATTTGATATTTGGGGAGATACAATTAACACTGCAGCTAGGTTAGAAAGTTATGGTATACCTAGCAAAATTCATATGTCTGAAAAAACATTCGAACTAATTAATCAAAACATCGAACACCAGAAGAAAACTATCGAAATAAAAGGAAAAGGTTTAGTGCAAACTGTCCTAATTTAGGTTATCAAATTTTCTTAAAATATTATTTTTTAGATGATAGTATTTTTGTAAGCCAATTAGGATCCATTTCGGGCACTGAAGAAAGAAGAAGTTTAGTATAATCAGGATGTGGCGGAGAAAATATCTCACTCTTCATTCCTTGCTCTACAACTAATCCATTATGCATAACAACAACTTCATCTGAAATCGCTTTTACAGTAGCTATGTCATGCGTTATAAAAATGTAGGTGATACTTAATTCTTTTTGAAGTCTTAATAAGAGTTTAAGTATTCCCTCCTGTACAATCTGATCAAGTGCTGAAGTTACTTCATCACAAATGATTAAGTCAGGTTCAGCTGCTAAAGCCCTTGCGATACAAATTCTTTGTTTTTGACCACCGGATAATTCACTTGGCAATCTGTCAATGAATGTTTCATCTAATTCAATCATTTTCAAAAGATCTATAACTCTATTTGTATATTCTTTTCCTTTCATATTATGATAAAATTCTAAAGGCCTGCCAATTATGTCCCTAACGGTATGTTTAGGGTTCATTGAAGTGTCAGGTGATTGGTAAACCATCTGTATTTTTCTCAGATCTTCCTTTGATCTATCTGAAAGATTTGGTGTTAATTTTTGGCCTTGAAAAATTATCTCACCTTTGTCTGGAGGTAATAAGCCTGTAACAACTCGAGCTGTTGTTGACTTTCCAGATCCAGATTCACCAACAATTGCAACAGTACCACCTTTTGGTACTTCAATAGATACATTTTGAAGTACCTTTGGACCAGAACCATAGGAGGCATCAATATTGTTGATAGTTAATATTTTTTCTTTATTTTTATTTTCTTTCTTCTTTATAGAACGCACAGCCCATAAAGATTTTGTATAATCTTCTTTAGGTGTTTTAAGCATTTTGTTAGTTTCAGATTCTTCAATGGTATTCCCGTAACGGAGGACTTGTATACGATCAGCCATTTGCGCCACCACCGCCAAATCATGCGTTATATATATAGCAGCAGTATTGTGTTCTTTAACAATATTTCTAATAGTTGCTAAAACATTAACTTGGGTTGTAACATCTAAGGCAGTTGTTGGTTCATCAAAAATAATTAAATCAGGCTTTGAAGACATCGCCATTGCAGTCATTGTTCTTTGCAGCTGCCCACCAGAAACTTGATGGGGGAAACGGTCGCCAATTTCTGTAGGGTTAGGAAGTTGCATTTCCTCGTATAACGTTATTGCTTCTTGTTCAAGGGTTTCAGTCTTAGAAATTCCATGGCTTATAGAAGCTTCAATAGTCTGGTTTATGAGTCTATGAGCAGGATTAAATGCTGCTGCTGCTGACTGCGCAACGTAAGAGAATTTTGTACCCCATAATTCTCTTTTTTCAATTTCATTCATTTTTGTTAAATCTTGGTCACCAAATAGAACAGATCCACCAGTAAATCGGCAACCAGCCCTCACAAAACCCATTGCAGCTAATCCTAAAGTAGACTTTCCAGCACCAGATTCTCCAATCAGCCCTAATATTTCTCCACGATGAATTTGAAGATCTACCCCTTTTATAATGGGATGCCATACCTCATCGCTGTAACCCTCAATTGAAATATTTTTCATTTCAAGCAAAATTGAATTTTCTCTATTTTTGCTCATCTTTTAAACCACTTGTTAAATATAAAAACCAGTCGACTACAAAATTTACTCCAATAGTTAAGATCCCAATTGCAGCCGCTGGAAGAATAGGAGTTAAAGCAGCTGTTATATCATATTGGGCGTATTGAATAAGTTCACCTGTTTCTCTAACCATTGACCCCCAATCAGCTGTTGGAGGTTGAATGCCAACACCTAAAAAAGAAAGTGATGCAATCATCAAGAATACATAACAGAATCTCAAACCAAATTCAGCTACAAGAGGGGGTAAAATATTTGGCAAGATTTCTCTTCCCATTATCCAACCAATTTTTTCTCCTCTGAGTTTTGCAGCTTCAACGTATTCCATAACTGCTACGTTCATACCAACAGCTCTAGATAATCTAAATACTCTAGTTGAGTCTAATACAGCAATAATGATAATCAAATTAAGAGCTGTTGATCCAAAAATTGATAAAAGCATCAAAGCAAAAATAAGACTTGGAATTGCCATTAAAACATCAACAAATCGGGCTAGAAGTTGATCAACCCAACCTCTTAGTATAGCTGACAACAATCCAAGACCACCACCTATTAAAAATGCTAGCAATGTAGTGAGAATAGCTATTCCCATGGTATTTCTAGCTCCATAAATTAGTCGGCTTAAAATATCTCTTCCTAATCGATCCGTCCCAAAAATATGAACCTCATCCCATGGTGCATAAGGCGTTTTAAATATTTCTGCCTCTCCGTAAGGAGCAATTAAAGGGGCAAATAGAGCCACAAAAAGATAAAATACAATTATAGTCATTCCCAACCAAGCAGTGAATGGAGCTTTTTTGAGAGTGATAAAAGTTCTCTGCAAGAAAGTTCTTTTTATAAATACTGAAGCGACCTCATCTTTAGCCGAATATTGATTATCAACTTTGCTCATTTTGGATACAACAACCTTGGGTTGGTAATTATAGAAATTACATCAGCTAATAAGTTAAGAAGAATATAAGTTAGAGCGAAAACAAGTGCGCATCCTTGTACAACTGGTATATCTCGTTTGATAACTGAATCTACCATTAACTGACCAACGCCTGGATAAACAAAAACAACTTCAACAACAACAACCCCTACAATTAAATAAGCTAAATTAAATGCTATAATGTTTGAAATAGGGGCCCATGCATTAGGTAATGCATGTTTTATAATTACCTTTGATCTTGATAGCCCTTTAAGCTCAGCCATTTCAATATATGGTGAAGATAATAAGTTTATTATAGCGGCTCGCGTCATTCTCATCATATGTGCAACTGTAACTAAAGTAAGTGTTAAAGCTGGTAGGATAGAAAGATACACACGTTCTAAAAACGGTGTTGAGGACGTTACATTAGATAGTGATGGAAAAAACTGATAAATGGAGGCCAGAAAAATTATTAATATATACGCAACAAAAAATTCAGGCATAGAGATTGTAGTCAATGCGGACGCATTTACAGCGCGATCATAGAAGGTGTTTCGATAAAGGGCAGCAGTTATCCCCAATAATAAAGACAAAGGAACAGCTATAATTGCAGTCATAGCTGCTAAGAAAAAAGTGTTATATAATCTTGGCTTTAATAAACTTGTTACCGTTCTAGCAGTACTTTGCTGCGGCTGATTAGCATATGACGCGTTTCGCCCTGAAAAAGTACTACCTAAGTCCCCTTGAACAGCTGCTGTAACCCAGTTCACATATCGAATGTGGTATGGCTTATCTAATCCAAGTTCTTTTCTAAATGCTGCTACAGTTTCTTCCGTTCGCGCCTGTCCTAATTGCGCTTCAACAAAGTCACCTGGCAATAATTGAATAGAGCTGAAGATGATTAAACTAACAAAAAATAAAGAAACAATACCTAAACCTATTCTCTTTATTAATGTACTTAAAATTGGATGCATAAAATTTTTGGATTTATCTTTTATTTAAGAAAATAACTTATCAAAATCAGAAGAAAAGTAAATATATATGTTAGAAGTTAGAATTTTGGATCTGGCACCTCTGTATTACCATCAACAGCAATGACCTGGCCACTTACAAGCCTTGACTTTGAACTCGATAAAAATAATGCCATGTCAGCAATATCGTTTGGATGAATTAACTTTTTCATTGAAGTTCCTTTGGTATAAGCTTGATAAATTTTATCTCTCGTCATGCCTTTTGACTTAACTTCTGCTTCAATTACTCTTTCCAATCTCTCGCCCTCAACCGACCCTGGACAAATTGCATTTACTTTAACATTGAAGGGACCTAACTCGATAGCTAAAGATTTCATTAGGCCAATTACACCCCATTTTGAAGTAACATATGGTGAGCGGTGACTAAATCCAAAAATTCCTGCTGTAGATGAAGTAATTATTATTGAGCCTGATTTCTGTTTTTTCATTAAAGGAACAGTCAGTTTACAAAATAAAAAAATACCATCAATATTAACTTCGATGCATTCTTTCCATTCGGTTAAACTAATATCCTCAATTAAAGCAGTTGGGCCTTTTATACCAGCATTTGCGCAAAGAACATCAATGGTTCCCCAGTCATTTTCTATATATTTAAAAAGTTTTTTTACTGCACTTTCATCACGTACATCAGTGTGCGATTTCTTCCATTTTTTTGGGCAATTATTGAGTTGCTCTTTATTACTGTCAGCTATCCAAACATTATCTCCATTAAAATCAAAAGCCTTAGCCATAGCCTTGCCTATGCCAGAGCCACCCGCAGTAATTAAAACATTACGAGACATTTAACCTTTGTGTCCAACTGAACGCCCAACTCCTTCAGGTAATGATAATTTTGAATGCTTTTTATAAAGTTGATCTAAATTTTCAGCTATTTTTTTACTTGGTAAACATGAAGCTCTTGTTTTAAGGCTTACATGCAAAAGCATATGCTCCCCTGTTGCAACTAAAATCCCACCATCTGTTTCTAACATATGAAAAAGTCTAAGTTTTTTTCCAGATGCTTCTAAAACTTGCGTTTTTGCTATTATTAACATCCCCTCTTTGGCTTCATTTAGATGGCGTATATGCGTCTCAACTGTGAAATAACTCTCTTTTTTTGTTTTTATGTAGTCAACATCCATTCCCATCATTTCCATAAACTTATCAGTAGCCTGACTGCAAACTTCTAAATAATTTGTCTCATTCATATGGCCATTAACATCTGTCCATGTCTGAGGTATTTGTCGTTTTACAGTCAAATACAACTCAGCATCATGACAAAGATCAATATTTAAATCATCATTGTGTTCATTAATAGTTTTTCCAGCAGCTCTCTCAGTTGCCCTTAATGCTCGGATTATTCCAACGAGAGTATCATCTCGGCTCATTTCAAGTTCCTGAATTGATCTGCCCTTTGCTTGATTATCAGATTGTGTTGCAATTTTCGTAACAAACTCATCCGTGAGGTCAGGAACATCCATCAATTTAGTCCATGGCCATTTTAAACAAGGACCAAACTGCTTTAAAAAATGATGCATTCCCTGTTCACCTCCAGCTAATCTCATATGCTCAAATACTCCCATTAATGCATATCTTAAACCCATGGCGTATTTCATAGCATCATCTACTTCCTCAGTTGTAGCTATATTATCATGGACGAGCCAAAGCGCCTCCCTCCAAATAGCCTCAATCAACCTGTCAGCTATATGTGCGTCAATTTCTTTTCTAACAAGAAGTGGTTTCATTCCTATGTCTTTTAAAATTTTACAACAGTCACTTGAGATATTTTTATCTGTTAATAATGATGGAACAACTTCAACTAAAGGAAGAAGGTAAACAGGGTTAAAAGGATGGCAAACAAGTATTTGCTTTGGGTTATTCGAGCCCTCGTTTAATTCTGATGGCTTAAATCCCGAAGTTGAAGACGCTATAATTACATTACTATCACAAAATTTTTGAATTTCTTTATAAACATTCTGTTTAATATCTAATCTTTCAGGAACACTTTCTTGTATCCATTTAACTCCCTGAACAGTTTCTTCTATTGTGCTACAAAAAGCTAATTTACCTTCTTCAGGCAATGCGAAGTCATATAATGATGGAAGGCTTCGTTTTGCATTCTTCAACATAGCATCCAGTTTTCTCTTGGCTTCCTTATCTGGATCATAGACCTTTACATCATAACCATTGAGTAAAAATCTAGAAGCCCAACCACCACCAATAACACCCCCACCTATAATTGCTACCTTCATTTTGGCGCCCTCTTTGTTAATTTAAGTTTTTCTCTAACCTCACTGGGTCCAATGATTTTTGCCCCAAGATTAGTAATTATTTTACATGCTCTCTCAACGAGCTGAGCATTGGTAGCCAGAACTCCTTTTTCTAGAAAAATATTATCTTCCAATCCTACTCGAACATTGCCCCCAGATAGAACAGCTGCCGCAACATAAGGCATTTGATGACGCCCAAGAGAAAACGCTGAAAATGTCCAGTTACTTGGAACATTATTTACCATTGCTAAAAGGGTATTCAAATCATCAGGAGCACCCCAAGGAACATTCATACAGAGTTGGACCATAACTGGATCTTCAATTAATCCTTCTTTGACAAGTTGCTTTGCAAACCAAAGATGCCCTGTATCAAAGGCTTCTATCTCAGGCCTTACTCCCAAATCAGTCATTTTTTTTGCCATTGCTCTCAACATACCAGGAGTATTAGTCATTACGTAATCTGCTTCAGCAAAATTCATCGTTCCACAATCTAGGGTACAAATCTCAGGTAGACATTCCTCTAAGTGCTTTACTCTTTCAGAAGCACCAGCCATATCAGTACCATTTTGAGAATACGGTAATGGTGATTCAGTAGAACCAAAGACCATGTCTCCACCCATTCCTGCAGTAAGGTTTAACACCACATCTGTGTCAGCTTCTCTAATGCGTTCAGTAACCTCTCTGTAGTATTCAACCTTTCTAGATGGAACCCCTGTTTCAGGATCTCTTACATGGCAATGCACTACAGCTGCCCCAGCCTTTGCAGCCTCAATTGCAGAATTTGCAATTTGTTCTGGGCTTCTTGGAACATGCTCACTTCTATCTTGAGTGCTTCCAGATCCTGTTACTGCGCAAGTTATAAAAACTTCACTATTCATATTTAGTGGCATTCTTTACTCCCTTTTTGTTCAATTAAGTTAGAAATAAACTATTCAAATTTAATTGAAAGAAAAATTAGACATAAGTTATGATATCTGAATTAAGCTCCATCTCTAGGTGATTAATACAGTTAAAAAGCGAAAGCGCCATTCCATTTTCATTAATTTTTATTTTTGAGTAACTAGAATTGTAAATTTGAAAATGAAAATTAGCAAATTGATCAGATGGTAGATTTAGTAATAACCTGAGCATCATAGAGATTGTTCCACCTGATGAAATAACCAAGATGTTATTTTTTCTGGTTTCTTTAAATAAATTCAAAAAAGTTTCTGCTCTTTTCTCAAACTGATCCCATGTTTCATTAACAGGGTAAGTGAATTTATTTTGTGACCAGGCCATAACTGAATTTCTAAGAAGATTAAAATGAGTTTTTTTATTATGAAGCTCCTCATATGAGAGTTCTCTTCCATTCACAAATCCAGTTAAAATTGACTTAACATCGTATTCATTTAGTAACTGTGTTCTTTCAATATTAATTTTGTTTTCATAATTTTTTAAAATTTGCTCAGAAGTTTGTATTTGTCTTTTGAGAGTTCCAACATACATTTTATCAAAATTTAACTTTAGTTTCTTAAAATGTTCACCAAGCAGAAAACTTTGCTTCTCACCAATTTCTGATAAGTTATCATAATCTTTTTTGCCAAAAGAAGCTTGCCCATGTCTTACAAGATATATACTAGTCATTAAATTACTTATACATTAATTGAATTAAAATGAATAACAAATGATACATACGAAAGAATAAGGGTCAATTATATTATGGAAAGTATTGATAAATTATTTGATAATTTTAAGAGTAAAATTGGTACTACTATCGGACAATCTGAATGGATAAATATTAACCAGAATTTAATCAACAACTTTGCCAATTTAACAATGGATAATCAATTTATTCACGTTGACCCAGAGAGAGCCTTAAAAGAAACACCCTTTGGTTCAACAATCGCTCACGGTTTTTTAATTTTATCACTCTCTACAAAATTATTTGTAGATGTAATAGGTGAAATTGAAGGAGAGAAAATGGGCATAAATTATGGATTTAATAAATTAAGATTTGTGAATCCAGTAAAATCAAATGATATGATTAGAGGTGTTTTCCAACTGAAAGAAATTACAAGACGGAACCCAAATGAAATCTTATTTACGCATGATTTAACAATTGAAATAAAAAATATTAAAAAACCTGCAATTATTTGCGAATGGTTAAATTTATCAATTTTTTAATTATGTTAAAGTTGACGTAATTGTTTCGCCACCGTCAGCAACGATTAACTGCCCCGTAATAAAAGATGATGCTTCACTAGCTAAGAAATGAACAATGCCAGATATATCCTCAGGGTAGCCAATTCTTTGAAGTGGTGTATTTTCATTTTGTTTTTTTAATTTGTCTTTATCAGACCATAAAGCACGTGAGAATTCTGTTTTTATTAATCCTGGTGCGATAGCGTTCACCCTTATTCCATAAGGGCCTAACTCCACTGCTAAATTTTTTACTAAAGAAACCTCTGCAGCTTTTGAAATTCCGTATGCACCAATATCCTTTGTTCCAATTAGAGCAGAAATACTCGACATAATTATAATTGAACTTTCTTTGTTTTGTTTTAAATAAGGGCTAGCTTCATTCACCAACCAGATAGATGATTTGAGATTAACATCTAAAACTTTATCAAAGGCATTATCATTGAGCTTTTCTAATGGCCCGAATGCAGGATTTGTTCCTGCATTACTTACTAAAATATCAATGCCATTATACTTGTTGATAGTTTCTTTTACTAAATTTCTTATTTCCTCTTTTCTGCCTACATGGCAGGGAATCACTTCAGCTTTATAACCTTTGCTTTTTATTTCATTGGCAACTTTTTCACATTCCTCATATTTTCTTGATGATATGATCACTTTTGCCCCAGCTTCTGATAATTGAATTGCTATAGCTTTGCCAATTCCTCTTGATGCCCCTGTAACTATTGCTATTTTGTCATTTAGGCTAAACATAATAATTTTTCATTTTATCTAATTAGTAATAGTTTATTTAATATTTAAATCTTTAACTTAAAATATTGAATAAACAACTTGAAACTTTTTCGGTTCTTTGTTTTGTTAATTGAAATAATTTAAATATTTGGAGGAATTATGAAAATTATAAAATTATTAATATTATCATTTTTTGCTTTAGGAATGATAATTAATTCAGCTTTTGCTGGTGGTAAGTTAGTGATAGCGTCAAATGCTTCAGACGCTGCGCCAAGACAAGCAATGGAGGATATTGTAGCAAAGTTCCAAGCTGCTAATCCTGATATAGAAGTTGTATTAAACACAACAGAACATGAAGCATTTAAAACTGCAATTAGAACTATATTGGCTGCTGACAAAGGACCTGATGTTGCCACATGGTTTGCTGGAAACAGAATGGCGGGTTTTGTTGCAGATGGTCTTTTCGCAGATGTTTCTGATGTTTGGGCTAGTGAAGGATGGGGCAATTCTATGTCGTCAACAATGCCTTCGGTTACGTTTAATGGTAAACAATATGCTGTTCCTTTCTCATATTATCAATGGGGTGTTTACTACAGAAAAGATATCTATGATGCGAATGGTATTTCAATTCCAAAAACATATGATGAGTTTTTAGATAACTGTAAAAAGCTAAAAGCTAATGGAATTGCTTCAGTTGCAATTGGAACCAAATATTTATGGACAGCTGCAGGTTGGTTTGATTATATTAATCTTAGAACAAATGGTCTTGATTACCATATTGATCTAATGCTTGGTAAAACCAAATATACTGACGAAGGCGTTGTCAATACATTTAAAAATTGGGCAAGGGCAATTGATGCTGGTTGTTTTATGGATGATCACCAAAATTATAGCTGGCAAGAAGCGCAAGCTCCTTTAATAAATGGTGAAGCTGCATCCTACCTTATTGGGAATTTTATAGTTGCTAATTTACCAGAGGAAACTCAAGAGCAACTTGATTTTTATCAATTTCCACCAATCGATCCAAACATGGAGTTAGGTGAAGATGCGCCAACGGAAATCATTTTTATGCCGGCTAATGCACAAAATGTTGAAAATGGTAAAAAATTCATGGCTTTTTATGCACAACCTGAAAATTTAACAGCAATGAATAATGTTCTTGGCCAACTTTCACCTCATTCTGGTTCGGCAGCTCCATCAGATCGTTTTCAAAAGGCTGGGGCCGAGATGCTTTCAAAATCAAAAACTGCACAATTTTTTGATAGAGACACTACACCTGAAATGGCAAAAGCAGCAATGCAACTTATGGTTGATTTTATGCTAGAGCCTGAAAGTATGATGGAAATTCTTGAGGAAATAGAAGAAGAGCGTTCAAGAATTTTTGGCGGATAAATAATTAAAAACAAAAGGGGCTTTTTTAAAGCTCCTTTTTTTAATCTGATGAAAATAAAGTTAAATCTTACTCCCTGGTTATTTCTTGCTCCAGCTTTGATATATTTTACAATAATGGTGATTTATCCAATTATTGGAAGTGTTCACATAAGTTTTCATGACTGGAATGGAACACAATTTAAATGCGCAGATGGCAGGGATATAAAATCTCTTCAAGAAAATGAATTTTGTAGAAAAATTCCTGATATGAAATATGTTGGTTTCGAAAACTATGAGAGATTTTTTAAAAAAACACCAAAAGATTTAAATAAAATTAAAAAATATTGGCAAAGGGTTTTTGATCCCGGAGATAATATGATTGGAGTACCAGTATTAGATCAAGGAATAGGCTTAATAAGCACTTTGACTGATGGTAAAAAAACTAAATGGCCAAGACTTTCAATTGAAACAAAAATAATTTTAAATACAATTAAATGGTTAATATTTTTTCCCTTGGCAATCCCAATAGGTTTGGGATTAGCATTGTTTTTGAATCAGATAGGATGGTTTGTTAAACTAAGTAAATCACTAATATTTTTTCCTTTCGTTATTTCAGCAGCTGTAATTGGTTTTGTATTTCAATTTTTCTATGATCCAAACGGCGGTTTGCTCTCTCCAATATATGAATATCTTGGTTGGAAAGATGGAATAATTGGTGATAAAGATAAAGCTACTTACGGTATTATAGCTGCAGCATGGTACAGACAAATTGGTTATTGTCTTATCATTTACTTAGCTGGCCTAACCTCAGTTAATTCTGAACAAATTGAAGCTGCTAGAATGGATGGTGCTTCTGGTTGGAAACTTTTCAGATATATAGTTTTGCCACAATTGTGGCCTTCTACATTTGTTGCGCTTGTTGTAACTATAATTGGAGCTTTGCGAACTGACTCATTTGATATGACCCAAATAATGACAGAAGGTGGTCCTGGACGAGGAGCTTCAGATGTAATGTCTAGGTATATGTTCCAAAAAACATTATTTGATCAAGACTATGGATACGGATCAAGTATTTCGGTTTTATTGTTTATGTTTATGTTGATATTTATAATCGCATTTATTATTCGAATGTATTATCAAGATGAAAATTTAAGGTAGTTTATGTTCCCAGTACCAATTGAAAAAGCTACTAAAACAAATAGGGTTATATATTACTCTTCAGTTGCACTAGTTTTGCTTCTTTGGTTAATTCCGCTGATGATAATAACACTTGCTGCATTTAAGACCGCAGATCAACTGAATGCTGGTGGTAGGGGATTTGTTCTTCCAGATCCTTTTACTTTAACTGCATTTAAACGAACCTTAACGAATGAGCCTTTCATGGCCTCAATTTTAAATTCATTTATGGTTGTAATTCCTGTGACAGTCATCTCAATATCACTTGCGACCATGGCAGGATATGCTTTGTCTAAATTTCGTTTTAGAGGAATGATAATTATTTTTGCAATTTTTGTGGGGGGAAATTTTATACCATATCAAGTGTTAATGATACCAGTTTTAAGGCTAACACAAGATATTGGTATTTGGAATACAAAATACGCTATAATCTTATTCCATGGCGCTTTCCAAGCTGGTTTCTGTGTTTTCTTCATGAGAAACTTTATTTCACAAATACCAAATGAATTATTAGAATCCGCTCGTGTTGATGGAGCTACAGAGTTTGAAATCTTTTATAAAATTGTATTGCCACTTGTCAGACCAGCGATGGCTGCATTAGCTGTTCTAATTTTTTCTTTTGTTTGGAACGACTTTTTCTGGTCTCTAATTCTTTCACCAATTTCACCATCTGGAATGCTTGCCCCAGCTGGTCTGGCAACAATTATAAAAGGGAGGTTCTATAATGAATATAATGTTATGGCTGTGGGCTCTATTTTAGTTGCACTTCCACCTGTTGTCTTATTTTTCTTGTTACAAAAGCAATTTATAAGTGGCCTTACAATGGGAGCAACCAAAGGCTAGGCATTAATTAGTTTTGATACTTCCGCAACTCTTTCTGCATTTGAAGAAGCTACAGTTCCATTTTGATTGTAAAAATTATTTTCAAATCCAACTCTGACTTTCCCACCGTGAAGATTTGATTTGATTAAACAATCAGTTTCAGATCTACCAAAAGCGCAAATCCCCCAGTCAATTTCATAGGTTATATTTTTATGCTCATCGAGAAATAAATCCAGATCCTCTTTTTTGCTTTGAAAATTTTTATCATATCTACCCAGAACATAAAGAAGTTGCAAGTTTGTTTTTGGTATAACGTTTAATTCAACAGCTTTTTTAAACAACTTTAAATCTTCTACTGAATATAAAATATGCTGAATTTGAATGTTATTTTCAATTGCAAAATTATAAAAATTTTGTGCTAGCTTGGGTTCCTTAATATTTGGCATCATCTCTATTAAGGCTACTGAGGCCGCTTCAGGTCGGACTAGTTTCACAACTTCAAATTGCTCTTCAGGAGAAAATTTGCCAACAGCTTCAGTTGTAATTTGAACAGGTAATTCAGGAACTTTAATATCCAATTCACTTAATAACTCTTGATACATCCCAACATCTAAAGAATGGCTCCCTTTTTTATCTCTTACATGCGCATGAATTGCATTTGCACCTTTATGAAAACAATTAAATGCTTCTTCAACAATTTCTGAGATAGAGATAGGTAGATTTGGATGATCTTTTTTGGTTTTTCTTGCTCCATTTGGAGCAACCATAATCTTAGGGAGAATTGAAAATCTGTTCATATTAAATTAAATGTATAAAATGAAAACTTATGCAAGGTAAAATATTTTAATGAAATATAATGAATTAGGTCAAAGTGGAATTAAAGTAAGTGAGCTCTGTTTAGGAACTATGACATGGGGATCACAGAATTCACAATCAGATGCAAATAGACAAATTGAAATATCAATAGATCATGGAATAAACTTTTTAGATACGGCGGAGATGTATCCAACAACACCAATCTCATCCAAAACGCAAGGTGATACTGAAAGAATAATTGGAAACTGGCTACAGAAAATAAAAAGAAGATCTGAAGTATTTATAGCTACTAAAATCACAGGAAAAGGTTTTAAATCAATAAGAAATGGAGAACCAATTTCAGTTTCAAATTTAAGACCAGCTTTAGAAGGAAGTCTAAAAAGATTAAAAACTGAATATATTGACCTTTATCAACTTCATTGGGCTAATAGAGGTTCATATCATTTTAGGCAGAATTGGAATTATGACCCTTCAGGCCAAGAAAAAGAATTAGATGAAATGTATAATATTTTAAGTGAATTAGATAAATTTGTTAAGGAAGGTAAAATTAGAACAATTGGTTTATCAAATGAAACAGCATGGGGCACAATACAATTTTCTAATATTGCAAAAGAAAATAATTTTCCTAAAATTGTAACAATCCAAAATGAATACAGTTTAATGTGCAGACACTTTGATCTGGACCTTGCTGAAGTTTGTCATCATGAAAAAATAGGTTTGCTTTCTTTCTCACCTTTAGCTTGTGGTATTCTCTCTGGTAAATATTCAAATAATGAAATACCCAGTGGCTCAAGAAAAAGTATTAATAATAGTCTAGGAAATAGGAATTCAAAGTTAACTAATTTAGCAGCTGAAGAATACTTTAGATTGGCAAAAAAATATTCTTTAGACCCTTGCCAAATGTCTTTATCTTTTTGTTTAAGCAGACCATTTATGACCTCAGTTATTTTTGGAGCTACAAATGAAAATCAACTACTCAATAATATTAATTCAAAAGATTTAGTTTTAGACAAAAATCTTCTTAATGAAATATCAATTATACATAAGAAATACCCAATTCCTTTTTAAATGAATTAGTTCTATTTTTTTCCTAAAGGTATATATTCTAGTTTAGCATCAGCCATAGATTTAGAATCAAAAATATTTCTTAAATCAATTACAATGTTTCCTTTCATTAATTGTGATATTTCTAATGGATTTAGTGCTCGAAACTCGTTCCACTCAGTCAGAACTACAAGCATATCTTTGCCAGAAATACATTCCTGAGTATTTTGTAAATAGTTAATTTTGTCTGAAAAAATTTTTTTTGCCTCATTCATTGCTTCTGGGTCATAAGCAAAAATATTAGCATTGAGATTTAAAAGACCGTTAATTATATCTATTGAAGGGCTTTCTCTCATATCATCAGTTTCAGGTTTAAAAGACAATCCTAAAATTGCTATGTCCTTATTTGATAGACTATCTACACTAGATTGAATTTTTTTAACCATATGTTTTTTTCTTAGATCGTTATATTTTATAGTTTGTTCTACTATTGAAACTTCTGATTTATATTCATTAGCAGTTTTCACTAATGCAAGTGTATCTTTTGGGAAACAGCTACCTCCATAACCCGGACCAGTATGCAGAAACTTATTACCAATTCTTTTATCTAATCCCATCCCTTTGGCGATATCATCAATATTTGCACCTACTTTTTCGCACAAATCTGCCATTTGGTTTATGTAAGAAATTTTTACTGCTAGAAAAGCATTAGAAGCATATTTTATTAATTCCGCACTTTCTAATGAAGTATATACAATTGGAGTTTCCAATAAGAACAATGGCCTATATAATGTTGCCATCATTTTCTTTGCCTTTTCAGTTTCAACTCCAACAACAACTCTATCAGGCCTCATAAAGTCTTCAATAGCAGATCCTTCTCTTAGAAATTCAGGATTTGAAGCTATGTCAAATTCTGCTTTATTATTTGCTTTTTTAATAATTTGTTTAACTTTATTACCTGTACCAACAGGAACCGTTGATTTTGTAACAATTATAGTATAGCCATTAATAAATTTTGCAATTTCTTCGGCTGCATTAAAGACAAAACTTAAATCAGCGTGACCATCACCTCTCCTCGATGGAGTCCCAACTGCAATAAAAACTATATCTGCACTTCGAACAGCACTTTCTAATTCTGTTGTAAAGGTTATCCGGTTAGCATCAATATTTCTTTTAAGCATTGCTTCTAATCCTGGTTCATATATAGGAACTTCACCATCTTGTAGTTTTTGAATTTTTTTTACCTCTTTATCTACACAAGTAATATTAAAACCAAACTCAGCAAAACATATTCCTGATACAAGACCTACATAACCTGTTCCAATGATTGTAATATTCAATTATTTTACCTTTATAAAAAAAATCTGATTTTGAGTATAATTTTAATAATTACTGTATTTATATATCTTAATAAGTTATATACAATCAACTATTCAAATGATCAATTTTAGTTAAGTTATGAACAAAGTTTTAGTAACTGGAGCAGCTGGGTTTATCGGGTTTTCAATCTGTAATAAACTAGTAGAATTAGGAATAGATGTTTGTGGTTTAGATAATTTAAATAATTACTATGACCCAAGATTAAAAAATGCAAGATTAGAAATTCTTACAAAAAAAGGCATGCCATTTTCAAAAATTGATCTTGCGGATGCGGAAAAAGTTAAAAAAGTTTTTAATTCATATAAACCTAGCCATGTAATAAATTTAGCTGCCCAAGCAGGTGTGAGATATTCACTAGAAAATCCTCATGCCTACATAAACAGTAATATTATAGGATTTTTAAATATTTTAGAAAATTGCAAAAATAACTCTGTAGAGCACTTGATATATGCAAGTTCTTCATCAGTTTATGGATTAAATAAAACTTTTCCTTTTTCAGAAACAAATAATGTTGATCATCCAGTGAGTCTTTATGCAGCATCAAAAAAGTCAAATGAAGCTATTGCCCATTCATACTCGCATATATTTAAATTACCTTGCACAGGCTTAAGGTTCTTTACTGTGTATGGTCCATGGGGTCGACCTGACATGGCGTTATATATTTTTACGAAAAAAATACTAGCGGGTGAGCCAATTGATGTTTTTGGTTTTGGAAAAATGAGAAGAGATTTTACTTATATAGATGACATTGTTGAGGGTATTTTTAAACTTTTAGATAAAAAACCATCTGGTTCTCCAGACTGGACTGGTAAAAAACCTAATCCTTCAAACAGTAGCGCTCCTTGGGAAATTTATAATATTGGAAATAACAAACCAACAGAACTTGAATACTTTATTTCTCTTATTGAAAAAAACTTAAATAAAAAAGCAATTAAAAATTATTTAGATATACAACCTGGAGATGTTGAAGAAACCGCAGCTGATATAAGTAAATTGAATAAAGCAACTGGCTTTGTTCCTTCAACCTCTATTGAAATAGGTATCCCAAAATTTATTTCTTGGTATAGAACATTTCATAATTAAGTATATGAATTATCTAAATGCTAGAAACTTCAAAAAAAATACGTAAAGCAATTTTTCCAGTAGGAGGATTAGGTACACGCTTTTTGCCAGCGACTAAATCTATACCAAAAGAGATGCTTCCAGTTCTAGACAAACCATTAGTTCAATATGCAGTTGATGAAGCTTTGGAAGCTGGAATTGAAGAATTTATATTTGTTACTGGAAGGGGCAAAAGTGCCATAGAAGATTATTTTGATCATTCAATAGAGCTAGAAAAAACACTTAAAGATAACAATAAGTTACAAAAACTTGATTTAATAAAAAAAACCATCTTAAAACCTGGTTCCGTTTCTTTTGTAAGACAACAAAATCCTTTAGGCCTAGGTCATGCTGTTTGGTGTGCAAGAAATTTCATTGCTAATGAACCAGCAGCTATAATTTTAGCTGACGATTTAATTGATAGTAAACCAGGCTGCATGAAGCAAATGATTGAAAATTGGAATGGTGGTAATATGGTAGCTACAATGGAAGTTGAACCTGAAAAAACATCCTCATATGGCATTATATCACCAGGAAAAGTAATCCAAGATAAAATTGAAGTAAAAAATATTATTGAGAAACCAAACACTAAAGATGCACCCTCCAATATAGCCGTAGTTGGAAGATATATTGTTGAACCTTCTGTTTTTGATCATCTAGGTCTTCAGAAAAAAGGAACTAATGGTGAAGTACAGTTAACAGATAGCCTTTCTTATCAAATTGGTAAAGCTCCTTTTTTTGGATATAATTTTCATGGGACGAGGTATGATTGCGGCACTAAATTAGGCTTTGCAAAAGCTAATACTAGTTTAGCAATTAAGGATTCTAATATTGGAAATCAATTTAAAAATTGGATTACCAAATTAAATAAAAATTAAAATGACTGAAAACTTTATTTCAAAGAGTATTTTCAGAGAATACGACATAAGAGGCATAGTCAATGAAACTCTTTTTCAAAATTGTGCTTATTTTATTGGGAAAGGTTTTTGTTCTCTTAATAAAGAGAAAAAAATTGATTCTATTGCAATTTGCCGAGATGGCAGATTATCAAGTCCAGAAATTTCAGAAGCATTAGTTAAAGGAATTTTAGAATCTGGTGTCAATGTTATTGATATTGGATGTGGACCAACTCCAATGCTTTATTTTGCTTCAGTCTCTCTTCAAGTAGATGCTGCAATTATGGTAACTGGCAGTCATAATCCAAAAAATCACAACGGTTTTAAGATTGTTTTAAAAAATAAAAGTTTTTATGGAAAGAAAATACAACAACTGTATCAGTGTATTAATAAACAAAAATTTCAAAATGGTGTTGGAAAACTTATTACTAAAGACATAAAAGATGATTATATTTCTGACCTATTAAAACGTTCAGGACCTTTTCCAAATCTTAAAGTAATTTGGGATTGTGGAAACGGTGCAACTGGAGAAATTATCTCAAAAGTTGTTAAAAAAATACCTGGCAAACATAAAGTTTTATTTGATAAGATAGATGGCAATTTTCCAAATCATCACCCAGACCCAACAATAGAAAAAAATTTAATTCACCTTAAAAACTCCTTAAAAACAGAAAGGGCGGATTTAGGTATATCATTTGATGGTGATGGTGATAGGATTGGTGTTGTGTCAAAAGATAGTAATTTAATATCAGGTGACTTACTAACTTCTTTCTTAAGTGGTAGTATTTTAAAAAAAAATAAAGATCAAAAAATAATTCTGGATGTTAAGTCTAGTGAAAAAGCTATTAAGTCCATAGAAGAGCAAAATGGTGTTGCTGTTATTTCTAAAACTGGTCACAGTCTAATTAAAGAAAAAATTAAAGAACTAAATGCACCCTTGGCAGGAGAAATGAGTGGGCATATTTTTTTCAATGACAATTGGTATGGTTTTGATGATGCAATATATACAGCACTAAGATGTCTACAAGAAATAAATTTTAGAAAAGGTGGATTAGAAGGTTTTATTGAAACTCTACCAAAGTCTTTTTCAAGCCCTGAAATTAGAATTGAATGCAAAGAAGAAGAAAAATTTAAAATAATTGAAAATATTAAAGCTTTAGCTTTAAATAATTATGATTTATCAGACTTATTACTGATAGATGGTGTAAGGGCAAAAACAACTATAGGATGGTGGTTAATTCGTGCTTCAAATACTCAAGCTGCTCTAATTGTATGTGCGGAAAGTGATACAAATGAAAATCTTAAGCAACTACTCATTAAGGTTAAAAATTACTTAAAACTTGTAGGAATTAAAGAGATAAGTGAAAAAATATGAAATACGTATTGGTAACTGGTGGTGCTGGTTATATTGGAAGTTATATTTGTAAATTATTCTATGATAAAGGATATATTCCAGTTACTTTTGATAATCTTTCTTTAGGAAACAAATGGTCAGTAAAATGGGGACCTTTAGAAGTAGGAGAATTATGTAGTGAAAATGATCTACAAAAACTTTTTGAAAAATATAATTTTATGGGTGTAATTCATCTAGCAGCTCTATCTAATGTTTCAGAATCAGTAAATAATCCATCTATATATTATAAAAATAACGTTATTGGTTCTTATAATTTAATAGAGAAAATGATTAAGTTTAATGTAAAAAATATTGTTTTTTCAAGTACTGCTGCTGTATATGGGAACCCTATTCACTCACCTATTTGTGAAAACCATCCAACTCAACCGATAAACCCATATGGTGATAGCAAACTTACAATTGAGAAATTGATTTGTAATTATTCTAAATGTCACGAATTAAATTTTGTTATATTAAGATATTTTAATGTTTCTGGAAGTGATTTTTCAAATAATCTTGGAGAAGCTCACTTACCAGAAACTCATTTAATACCTCTAGCCCTTGAAGCAGCTCATCAAAACACTATTTTTAAAATTTATGGGGATAACTACCAAACAACTGATGGAACTTGTATTAGAGACTATATTCATGTGAAGGATTTAGGGAATGTTCATTTATTAAGTTTTGAAAAATTAAACTCTTCAAAAGTAAATCAAATTATAAATGTTGGAGGAGGAAAAGGTTATACAGTTTATGAAATAATTAAATATGTAAAAAAAATTACAAATTTAGATTTAAAAACAGACGTAATAAAAAGAAGAAAAGGTGATCCAGATATTTTAGTTTCAGACATTAGCATGTCAAAAAATATTCTATCTTGGGAACCAGAGTATTCTGATGTTGAGCAGGTGATTTCAGATTCATGGGAATGGTACAAATATTATAAAACTCTAAGTCAAAGTTGATTAATTTCATTTCTTAATGGAGCAGATAAAGCAGCTCCTTTTCTTGTGACTGATAAAGATGCTGCTTTATTTGCAAAATTTAGAGCATCCTCTAGTTCCATTTGTTCAGAAATTGCTGTTGCAAAGGTGCCATTAAATACATCACCTGCTCCTACAGTATCTATTACTTTTTCTTTAAGATTAAAAGAAGGGATATAAATACCTCTAAGATCATTAGCATTTCTTGTACACAAAACGCCTTTTTCACCCATAGTAATAATAGATGTCCCAACACCTAATTCACAAATTTTTCTTCCCGCAACCCTAGCATCATCTATACTTTGAACTCGAATTTTAGTTAGTGAACTAGCCTCATGCTCATTTGGTGTTAAATAGTCAACTAATTTGTAAGTGTCATGATTAATATTAAAGTAAGGTGCAGGATTTAATATTGTCGTTATGTTTTTAGATTTTGCCAGCATAAGGCAATATGATGCGATTTCTAAAGGTATTTCAAATCCTGTTAACATAATTGATGCATTATTTATTAAACTTATATTGTCATCGATCATTGATTGGTTAAGCCCTAATGCAGCACCTGGAACTACTATTATTGAATTCATACCATTTTTATCTACTGAGATTGCCGCTGAACCAGTGTTTTCGCCTTTTGCTATAATTAAACCTTCAGTATTAACATTTTCTTTTTGGTAAAGATTTAATCCAATATTAGCAAAATGATCATCTCCTATCCTTGCAATTAATGATACTTTTCCAGCAGCTCTAGAAATTGCTACTGCTTGGTTAGAACCTTTACCTCCAGGACCAATTGTATAGTTTTCACCAATTATTGTTTCACCAGGTGAAGGTAATTTATTTGCTTTAAAAGATAAATCTACAACAAAGATACCAACTACAAGAATATTTTTTTTGTTCATAAAACCTCAATTAAATAGACAAAATTAATATAATAAATAAAATATTCTAAATTTGATCAAAAAGTTAATCTAAATGCAAGAATATAAAAAGATTCATAATCACTATATAAATAAATCGTTACATGATTTTATTTGCAAAGAACTTAAAAGTGAAAAAATTAAATTAGATAGAATCTTTTGGAACAATTTAAGCAATATTATTTCAGAGTTAGAAAATAGTAGAAAAAATCTAATTGAAAAAAGAGCATTCTTGCAAAACAAAATCACAAATTGGCATAAAAAAAATAAAGGTAAGTTTTTTAATAAAAATGAATATAAAAAATTTCTATTTGAAATAGGCTACATAGTTGAAGAAAAAAAAGATTTTAAAATTAATACTAATAATATTGATCCAGAAATCTCATCTATCCCTGGCCCACAATTAGTAGTTCCTCTTTCTAATACAAGATACGCAATTAATGCTGCAAACAGTAGGTGGGGTAGTTTATATGATGCAATATATGGAACTGATATAATTCCAAATAAGAACAAATTTAAAATTACTAAAGATTATAATGAAAGCCGAGGAAGAGAAGTAATAAAGTACGCGAAAGCTCATCTAGATACTTTTTTTCCAATAGATAGTTGTTCTTATAAAGAAGTAACAAAAATTCAAATTATTAATAATGAATTAATTTTTAAGGATACGAACTCTAATCTAAAGAAATTGCTTAATCCTATTCAGTTTTATGGTTATATTGGATTTGAGTCAGATCCTGAAGAAATTATTCTTAACAAAAATGGTCTTCGTCTTCGTCTTCAATTAGATAATGAGCATCCTATAGGTAAGATTGATAGCTTTCAACTCAAAGATATAGTTATAGAATCAGCACTATCAGTAATTATGGACTGTGAAGATTCAATTGTCTCAGTAGATACTACTGATAAAATAGAAACTTTTAGAAATTGGCTGAAACTATTAGATGGGACAATTAAAACTGAATTTAAAAAAGATAAAAATTCTTTTGTAAGGGAGCTAGCTAAAGATATAGCTTACAAGAAGCCCAATGGAGAAGCTCATTATATGAGCGGTTTATCACTTCTTTTAATTAGAAATGTTGGCCATCTGATGACTTCTTCTTCAATTATTGATCACAATAAAAATGAAATTGGTGAGGGTATCATAGATACCTTACTTACCGCATTATGTTTTTTAAAAACTATTAATATTTCTAAAAACTCTAAATTTAAATCACTCTACATTGTAAAACCAAAAATGCATGGTCCTGAGGAAGTAAAATTTTCAGTTGATACATTTTCAGAGATTGAGAAACTTCTAAAGCTACCAGAAAACACAATTAAAATTGGGATAATGGATGAAGAAAGAAGAACAACCTTAAATTTAAAAGAGTGTATTAGGGCTGCAAAAAATAGAGTCTTTTTTATAAATACAGGCTTTCTTGATAGGACTGGAGATGAAATTCATACCTCTATGGAGGCAGGCACAATGATAAAAAAGACTGAAATGAAAAATGTTAATTGGATAAAAGCATATGAAGAGTGGAATGTTCAAATTGGGTTAAATTGTGGATTTTCTGGATTAGCTCAAATTGGAAAAGGTATGTGGGCTATGCCTGACATGATGTCATTAATGATGAAGGAAAAGATTGCACATTGTCAGTCAGGAGCAAATACTTCTTGGGTTCCTTCGCCTACAGCAGCAACACTTCATGCGTTACATTATCACAAAGTGGATGTAATAGAAGTACATAAAAAAAATATTAAAAAAAGATGTGTTACTATAGACGATTTATTAGATTTACCAATTATAAATAATCCAAACTGGACAGAAAATGAAATTAACAATGAACTTGAAAACAACATTCAAGGTATTCTTGGATACGTAGTTAAATGGGTTAATAATGGTATTGGTTGTTCAAAAGTACTAGATATTAATAATATAGGATTAATGGAAGATAGAGCTACCTTAAGAATTTCTTCACAACATATTGCTAATTGGTTGTATCACGGTATATGTGACGAATCTAAAGTTCTTGAAGTTTTCAAAAAAATGGCTGTGATTGTTGACAAACAAAATGAGCATGATTCTGACTATATTCCAATGTCTAAAAATTTAAATAATTCTATAGCATTTCAAACGGCTGTTGAATTAGTTTTAATGGGAAAAGAACAACCATCTGGATATACTGAGCCTATTCTTCATGATGGTCGCTTGAAGTTTAAGAACAGTTGTAAATAAATTAGCTTTTTATAAAAATTGTATTAGAGTTAAATCATTACTTAAAATACTGTGAAATAAAATGGCAAATATTGATAATTCTAAAGAGAGATATAATTGGAAGGGTGTTTTAGGATACGCTTTTTATGATTGGGCTTCCTCGCCAGTTCCGACATTACATGCTACATTTATTTTTGCAGTTTATTTTACAACTCAAATAGCCCCTGAAAATGGAACATCTTACTGGGGCTATATGACAGCTCTGGCCTCACTATCAGTAGCTTTTATTGCTCCTTTTCTTGGTGGCTTTGCGGACGCTAGATCAGTTAGAAAGTTTATGCTTTTAATTTTCACTTTAATTGGTGGTATTAGTACGTGTTTTTTATGGAATATCTTTCCAGAAAATTCGTACATGATGCAAGCTTTGATAATTTCATTCATCTCAATTTTTGCAATGGAAATAACATTTGTATTTTATAATTCACTTTTATCTTCCGTAGCCAAACCAAATCAAATGGGATTTGTCTCTGGAATTTCATGGGGATTTGGATATTTTGGAGCTATTGCGTGTCTTTTATTAGCTCTATTTATTTTTATTCAAGCTAAAGAGCCACCTTTTGGGCTAACTTGGGATAATGCTGGTCCTGTTAGAGCAACGATGATTTTGGCAGCTGTTTGGCTTTTTGTTTTCAGTATACCTGCATTTATTTTTATATCTGAAAAGAAAACTAATATTGAAAAAGTAAGCCCAATTAAAAGATTGATTAATGGGTTCAATATTATATTAAATATCCCTGGTTTATTGAGATTTATGGTTGCAAGAATGTTATATACTGACGGCTTAACTGTTGTTTTTGCTTTTGCAGGTATATATGCTGCTAAAGTGTTTAATTTTCCTCAAGATAAAGTAATAATGTTTGCGATAGCTGTAAATATTTTTTGTGGAATTGGCGCTATTGCTGGTGGGTTTATTGAAGATAGAATAGGCGCATTTAAAACTGTTAGATTATCTCTTTTTTGTTTATTAGTACTTGGAACCGGAATCTTACTTGCACCAACTGAAATTTGGTTTTGGTTTTTTGCTTTACTAGTAGGTATATTTATTGGTCCAGTTCAATCATCTAGTAGGTCTTTGGTTGCAAAATATGCTCCTACTGAACATAGAGCACAAATATTTGGCTTCTATATGTTTGCTGGAAAATCTACATCATTTATTGGCCCCGCCATATATGGATGGTTAGTAATGTATAGTGGAATTGAGCGTGCTGGAATGTTAATTGTTTTGGTTTTTTTTATTGCTGGTATTATAGTCTTGGGTTCAAAAGGTCCAAAAACATCGATGCAGAATTGAATTTGATTATTTAAAATTATGAGTTTTTCTGAATTACCTATTTCGTGTTACATAAGAACTCTAAATGAAGAAAGGATGATTAGCGAGGTAATTTCTTCAGCGAAAAAAATATGTAGCGAAGTCATAATTATTGATAGCCTTTCAATAGACAAAACAAAAAGTATCTCTTTGTCTTTAGGTGCAAAAGTATATGAGCAACCATGGCTTGGAAATGGATTTCAAAAAAGAATTGGTGAAGATAAATCAAAGAATGATTGGGTTTTAGATATTGATGCAGATGAAATAGTTTCTGATGAGATGGCTAGTGAAATTAGAAAACATTTTGAAAATGGCCAACCTAACTTTGACGGGTTTTTAACTCCTATAATTACAGTACCTCCATTTGGTAAACCTTGGCATAATTTTGCCAAAGCTTATCGTGTAAAATTATATAATAAAAAAAATATTAGAATACCGGCACACAAAGCATGGGACCAATTTAAGTATAAAAATCTTTCAATCAATAGGCTCAAAAATGGGCTTTTACATCCATCCTTTACTGGAATTCATATGCATTCAGAAAAGTTAAATAATTACAGTACTATGCTTGCAAATTTACCAATTAAAAAATCATTCATAGAAATATTCATTAGAATTTGGTTTGGTTTCCCTGTGTACTTTGTTCATAAATTTTTCATACGGGGTATGTTCCGTGCAGGCACATATGGATTTGCATTATCTATGTCATCAGCTTTTGGAAGATGGCTAAAGGATATTAAACAATACGAAAATATTATTAAGAGCAAAAAAAATAAATAAATTAAACATTAAAATAGTTACACAAAATTTTCCTCCAAGAATTGGAGGAATTCAAAATGTCATGTTTTCTTTGGCAAATAATTTTTCTAAATTAAATTATAATGTACATGTCATACCTGATCATAAGTTTTCTAAAAGTGAGAATTTTAAAACAACTAACATTTCTTTGCCTAAAATTTTCCGTCCAATAGCAAAAAAACTCTACCTCAAATATTTAAATGAAACAGACAATATAATTTTTTGTGATACCTGGAAATCTGTAAAAGCAGTACCTGAAAATTACAATAATATTGTGCTATTTGCACATGGACAAGAATATTTGAACAAACGAAGGAATAAAAAGCGTATTTCAGAAAGTTTATCTAGAGTAAAATTTTTAGTTTGCTCTTCAAAATATACTTTAAATTTAATTAAAAGATCTTGGGATATTTCAAAATTAAAATTTACTGTAATATATCCGACTTACCATATTAAAAAATCAAAACATAAATATTTTCAAAGAAATAATAAAAAAATCAATTTTGTTTCAATTTGTAGAATTGAAAAAAGAAAAGGTTTATTAGAGAGTTTGAAATCCATGAGAGTGATTTTGGACAGAGGTTATGCTTTTAAATGGGATATAGTTGGAGATGGTCCTGATTTAAAAAATCTTAAAAATGAAGCTACAAAATTAAATCTACAAGAAAATATTATATTTCATGGTAAAATAGAAAGGGATATTGAAAAAGAGAGATTTTTAGAGAAATCTGATATTTTCCTTATGCCTAGTTTTCAAGATAAATATTCGGTTGAAGGGTTTGGGCTTTCATATGTTGAAGCTGCTAAATTTGGCATTCCATCAATTGCTGGAAACAGTGGTGGTGCTAAAGAAGCTATAATTAATAATAATACTGGTTGGTGCGCTAACACTCAGGACAATGAAGAATTGACAAATATTTTAATTGAAGCAATTACTAATTCAAGGCTTAGACATTTTTATGGAAAAAATGCTTTGAAAAGATTTGAGTCAGAGTTAAATGCTGACATTGTTACTAATCAATTAATTGATTTTATTAAAATTTAAATTGAAGACAGATATGAAGGTTTTTAAAAAATTATCATCAAGTTTTTCAAAAAGAAAAAATATGTTACTAGGCAACGGATTTTCTGTTGAAAAAAGCTATGGCTGTAAGTGGTTGATTGACTGGTCAAACACAGTTGACAAGAAAGTGCCCTATAAGCTTTTTGAGGATGATCAAATTAACTATTTTATAAATAAAATTAAGATTTATAAACCTGAATATTTTCTAGATATCGGTGCTCATGGAGGGTTATACTCAATAATACTGCAAAAAAATTTCTCTGGTTTAAAAGTTATTGCATTTGAACCTGACCTTCAAAACAGATACCAATTATACAGCAACCTATTTTTAAACAAGTTTGAAAAGAGCATAAGAGTTTATGATTTTGGTTTATCAAGTGTTAATAAGCAAGTTTCATTTGGCTTTTTAAATAAATCAAATAGAGGTGGGAAAAGAATTATGGAAAATGGTGATTATGAAATAATTGTTAAACCTTTAGATGAAATATTTAATAAAAAAAGAAAAAATTGTTTTATAAAAATAGATGTCGAAGGACATGAGAAAAACGTTATTATTGGCTCTCAAAATTTTCTAAAAAATAATAGCTGTTTATTGCAAGTAGAAGTCTCAAAAAATGAAGGGTTAGAAGAATTTGATAATTTAATGAAAAGTCTAGGTTATACTCTAATAAATAAAATACAAGATTACTATTATTCAAATTTTATCAAAAATTAAATATTTGTGTTATTTGCTATGTATGGACAATTCAATGAAGTTAAAATTATAAAAAAAATTTATGAAAAATATGACTTTCCTAAAACATGTATTGAATTTGGTGCATATGATGGGATTACAAATGCAAATACTTTTTATTTTTGGAAAAAAAAAGGTTTTAAATCTCTTTTGATAGAAGCAGATCAAAACCTTTTCAAACTTTTAGAAAAAAATGTTAACCAAAATTGTATTATTGTTAATGATTTCATCTCAAGAAAAAATTCACTAAATAAAATTATACAAAAATATAATTTTCCAAAAAAAGTAGGAATTTTGTCAATAGATATAGACTCAAATGATTTGGAAATTTTTAAACAAATTGATCATTCATCAACATATATAGTAATAATTGAGTTTAATAACCAATTCCCAGTTTGGGCTGATTATGAAGATCCAAAGGATTATATTGTATTTAGACATTCCGCTTTAGCAGTAGTAAAATTTGCAACTAAAAATGGTTACAGATTATTAGATGTCAGAGGATCAAATTTGATCCTGGTAAATCAAAATAATTTAGTTCTACCTGATAATATCTATCCTAATAAACTTGAAGATTGTTTTGATTATCAAGAACAAAAAAGAGCATGTAAAGATATAAGAATTATAGGATCCAAATTTACTACAAATGCAAAAATTTTTTCAGAAAAACCTACCATTTTCTTAAGATTAAAAAAATTTATCTTCCAATTAACTTTAGTAATAAATTATTCTCTTAGAGGTAAGAAAATACCAAGTAATAAAATTCCTGAAAGTTGCAAAAAAAGAATATTGGATGCCGGTTTATATATTTAAATATTTTAAATGTCACTAAATTCAATAATTTAAGACTTTTTGTAAAATTGGTGAGACAC
Organism: uncultured SAR116 cluster alpha proteobacterium; assembly: GCA_902612965.1. Classification (GTDB taxonomy): domain Bacteria; phylum Pseudomonadota; class Alphaproteobacteria; order Puniceispirillales. Next base: position 98,045 of record CACMFN010000002.1, read on the forward strand.
CAATATAATACTTATTACATACCATAAATATGCATTTTGTTGTTGACCATATAGATCATAATTATTAGCAAATGGCCAAAAGATACAAACCGATGTAATAAAAATGCCCTTTGTAATAAGATTTTCAATGAATTTCTTTTCAATTTTGGTGTTTTTATAACTATTAATTATTATGTTTAAAAACATTGATATGTATACAATCCCACCTAATATACCTGTTTCTGCAAAAGCTTGAATGTAATGATTATGTGGGTGCTCATTATTTTTAAATGGATCATAATTTATGATTAGATTTTCAGATAAATAATTTTGTACATTTGTAGGTCCTATGCCAATAATTGGATTTTCAAAAAAAACTAAAATGCCTGTTTTCCATTGACCAAAATACTGTAAAAGTGAAGTGTTTGATAGATTTAATATATCAAAAAAATATCTATCTAGTTTTTCAATATTAAATGAAAAATATAATGAAATTACAAAAAAGAAAAAACTTATTATAAATAAAGATCTTTTTAAATTAAAACTTGGCCAAAAAGTAAGCAATAGAATTATAATTACAAATGAAAAACTTCCCGCTCTATGACCTGATAATAATGAAAAAAGTATACTTATAAAAATAAAAATTAAAGCCTGAGTTCTATATTTATATTTAAAAAAGACTATCAAAAAAGAAATACAAAAAAATAATATGCCTATTCTATGTATATAAGGTCCATTTAGGGGGTTTCTGAATGGCCATTCAAAAGAATTATGATCTGTAAAAATAACTTCTACTCCCATCAAACAAAAAATAAAAATTAAAGAGAGGAAGTTAGTGATTAATGTAAAATAAAAAATTTCTTTGTCTTTAATTAACCAGAATGAAACTGCAGCGGCAAATAATGGGAACCTTATCCAAGCAATGCCATTACCTATAGAAGTCTCAGCAAAAACTGAAAAAGAGGCTGAAATAATTGAAAAAATAGAAAATATAATTGCAAGCCTAATCCAAATTATACTTAACCAGCTCCATGAAAATTTAAAAATTGAAAAACTAATGAACGAAACTGCAATTACAACAATAAATAAATCAGCTAAAGATTTACTAATCATCATTAAAAAAGGCATCATTGACCAAATGAAAATCAAAAAACCATTATAAATAGATTTACTTTTTAATAATAAAAAGTACTTTTGTATGATTAGTTTTGGACTAAAAGAATTCAAATTATAAACCAATTATAGTTTGTAAATCCAAATAAAAATAATATGAATAATAAGAATGCTGAATAAATACCAGCTAACCAATCATCCATCATAATTCCTAATGCTCCATCTAAATTTTCTACTTTTGATATAAGTCCGGGTTTATAAATATCAAAAAATCTAAAAATAACGAATGCGATAAAATTTAAAAAAGGATCTACCCCAGCGGCAGAAGTTGCTATTAGTTGCCCAGAAAATTCATCAATAACAACCTCTTTTGGATCTTTTTGGTAAACACTTTCAATATAAAGTTGTGTAAAATATAGGCCAGCAAAACCTGAAATTACTCCAAGAAAAAAGGTTATATCTGAGCCTAATTTTAGATTAATTATGTATCCCAATATAGCAGAGAGCAGAGAACAAACTGTTCCAGGCGCAATAGGAGAGTTTCCAGTTGGCCAAACTTTTACAATCAATTTTATAAAAAGAGTACTTTTCAAAGTTTTCAATAATTTAATTTATTTATATAACTTTAAAACTTGAGGGACAATAAGATCTAAGTCAAATTTTTTTAATGCTAGCTTTCTACCCTCGTTACCCATATTTTTTCTTAGTTCAAAATTATCTAATAATTTATGGATTGCATCTGCAAGCTCTTGAGAATTTTTTAATGGAACTATAAAACCTGTAACATTGTTTATTATAGCATCCTTACATCCTGGAACATTAGTTGTTATGATTGGAATGCCGCAAGAAGCAGCCTCCATTAATACTTTTGGGAAACCTTCTCTCCATGAAGGAAGACATATTATAGACATTTCTTGATAAAGTTTTTTCATGTTTTTTTGATGTCCTAAAGCATTAACTAAACCCTCATTTACCCATGCCTCAATTTTTTTACTTGGAATAACAGATGGATTTAAACTATTGTTATCACCTGCTAAAAAAAAATTTCCCTTAACATTTCTTTTTTTTAAAATTCTAATAGCTTCAATGAACTCATTAACCCCTTTTTCATCAAGCAACCTTGCTGGCAACAATACATTTCTAGTTTTTATTCCAAATTTAGAAGGTCTAAAATAATTAGTTTTTACCCCAGAACCATAGACAAAATTAATACTGTGATCTTTTAGTTTTATGATTGAATTTAACATTAAATAATCATCATTATTTTGAAAAATAATTTTGTATTCTAGCCTTTGAAATGAAAAATTTAAAATTTTTTTATATATGTAAAAAAGTATTTGCTTTTTTAAATTTCTTTTTCCAACAAAGAATGTACCTAAACCTGAAACTGAAAGGATTAAGTTAGTTTTTTTTACGAAATTTGAAGAAAAAGCTGCAAGGAAATTTCCTTTAGATGATGCTGAGTGAATTGTTGTAGGGTCAAAATTTCTTAAATAATATACTAATTGCAAAACACCAATTATCTCAAAAAAAATATTTCCGACACCTTGGGTAAAATAACATTCTTTATGAATTATTTTATATTTTTTTAAATGAATGATTGCATCTCTCTCTTGCTGAACATTGATATTCTGTCCAGTAATAACGCATACACTCCCACCTTTTTTAATGACTGAGAGTGCCAATGGTAACCTATGACTAACAAAAAAGGCTGCATCATTTATAACATAAGCTATTCTCATGTTTTACAAGTTTTTTTCATTAAAATATTTACACTGTGTGATCAACTTGAGATTTTGGCAGAGTATTTTTTAAATCCATTATGGATCCTCTATCGTTACAGAATTTTCTAATATTCACACTTCCCATTTTTTTAAATTGATTATGTGGAACTGCTATTACTACAATATCATAAAAATCATTTTTAGGCTTTTTGACGAGATCAATTTTTAATTGTGATTTTGTGTCTTCTATATCCACAACAGGATCAAAGATATCAACATTTATTCTAAAAGATTTTAACTCATTTATTAAGTCAATAACTTTAGAGTTTCTTATATCTGGACAATTCTCTTTAAAAGCAACCCCCAAAATTAATATTTTTGACGAAGAGATTGAAAAGTTTTTATTATTCAATACGTTTAAAATATTTTTTGCAAAGTGGCTACTCATTGTATCATTAATTCTTCTAGCTGAAATTAGCAAATCGGGTATCACACCAACTTGTTGGGCTTTGTGGATAAGATAATAGGGATCAACTCCAATACAATGCCCTCCAACTAATCCTGGTCTGAATGGTAAAAAATTCCATTTTGTTGAGGCTGCATCTAAAACATCATTTGTATTTATATCTAAAGCTTGGAAAATTTTTACCAGCTCATTCATAAAAGCTATATTTAAATCTCTTTGTGTGTTCTCAATAACTTTTGCTGCTTCAGCTACCTTTATAGAAGGAGCTAAATAAATTTCAGCTTTAACAACCTTTGCATATGTTTCTTGAATGATTTTAAGAGCTGATTTATTACTTGCAGATACAACTTTTTTAATGTTTTCAAATTTATATTTTTTATCTGCAGGATTGATCCTCTCAGGACTATAACCTACTGAAAAATCTGAGTTTAGTGATAGTTTACTACTTTTTTCAATTTCAGGAACAATTACTTCTTCTGTTGCACCAGGAAAGACCGTGCTCTCAAAAACGATAATATCTTGTTTTTTAATTATTTTTGCTAACATTTTTGAAGCTTTTATAAGCGGCATTAAATCTGGTTTATTAAACTCATCAATAGGTGTAGGGACAGTTACTATGTGAAAGTTTGCTCTTTTAAGAATATCAGGATGTAAAGAAAATTTAATTGAACAATTATGTAACCTTTCTTTTTTTACTTCACCAGTTTTATCATGGTTATTTGTTAATTCATTTATTCTCTTTTTATTTACATCATAACCATATACTTCAAATCCTGCTTCATTAAATGCCATTGCAACAGGTAAACCAACATAACCCAAACCAATTACAGAAATTATTTTATGACCATTTTTCATTTAACTAATACTCCTGTATTTTGACCATTGTTGCCACATTAATATTGACCAAAGTCTATTTTCCCAATTCCTACTACCATTAATATGTTCATTCCACATTTTTCTAACGAATTTGCCATTAATCATTCCCTCATCAGGAAGGTTTTTCTTATCTAAAAGATTCATTGCCCATTCTTTTAATGGTCCCCTTAGCCATTCATTGACTGGCATCCCAAATCCTTGCTTAGGCCTGTCAATTAATTTTCTTGGAACATGCTCGTATAAAACTTCTCGAAGAATTTTTTTGCCACCAAATTTATCAACCCTCCATTCAATTGGGGTTCTCCAAGCAAACTCTGATAATGAATGGTCAAGTAATGGCGCCCTTGTCTCTAAACTAGTAGACATTGCTGATCGGTCCACCTTAACCAATATATCGTTTGGTAAATAATTTAATTGGTCAGCAAGCATCATATTTTCAATATTTCCTAATTCTTCAGAAAATTCATATCTATCTGAATAATCATGATTTATTATAGTTTTTTCAGGCCAATAAGTAGTGAGCTTATCATAATAGTCTTGAAGATCTGCAGAATCCATTATATCAGCTGCTTTATGAACTTTATCACCAAACCTCTTTTTTCCAAAAAGGCCAATACTTGAATTTAAAAAGCTGGGTGGAATACTTTTGATAATATTTGATAATGACTTTCTATACCAAGAAGGTCCAAAAGTTAGAATTTTAAAAGTTTTTTGTGCAAATAGATACCTATTATAGCCAGTAAACACTTCATCGCCACCATCTCCTGATAATGCAACTGAAACATAATTTTTAACTAGTTTACAAAGCAAGGTTGTTGGAATTTGTGAAGCATCTGCAAAAGGCTCACTATATACTGCGGGCATTTTTTCAACTAAGTCAATAGCATCATTTGGGTTAGCTTTTAAAGTAGTATGATCAGTTTTTAAATGTGATGCTATTGCCTCTGCATAATTGCTTTCATCATAAATTTTTTCTGTAAATCCTATTGAAAAAGTCTTTATTTTCTTACTTACTGATTTTTGTAAAAGAGCAGCAACAATTGATGAGTCTACGCCCCCAGATAAAAAAACTCCTAGTGGAACATCTGAAAGTTTTTGACCGTCTAATACTCTATAAAGAATTTTTTCAAGATGTTTTTTAGCATCTTCATATGATCCTGGAAATTTTGTAGTTTGGCCCTTAATAGCAGTTTCTTTCACAGACCAATATTGTTTATTATCAATTAATTTATAATTTCCTGAAATGTCTGAACTAAATTTGTAAATGCAACCAGGTAACAATTTTGAAACATTTTTCCAAATTGAGAATGGAGCCGCTATACAACCACGATGAAAAAAATTTGAGGCGCCTTCTATCGATAAAATAGGTTTAAAATTTGGCACTTGATCAAATGAAATTAACTCAGAAGCAAAAGCAAATGTTGAGTTTTGCCTCTCTAATAGATAAAGAGGTTTTTCACCAAATCGGTCACGAACTAAAAAAACTTCTTTTGTTTTGTTGTCAAAAACTGCAAAAGCAAACATACCATGCACTAAATCCAATGTAGATTCTAAACCAATTTTAGAAATTGACTCAATTAGTGTCTCAGTATCTGATGTTCCTCTCCACTCAATATTAAATTTTTTGCTTTCTAGATAGCTTCTTATTTTAAAATGATTATAAATTTCTCCATTATAACTTATTATAAACCTTTTACAAGATGAGGTCATAGGCTGCTTACCTGCCTTAGACAAATCAAGAATGGATAATCTTGAATGAGAGAAGTAAACGTGATTATTTTCAGATACAAAAATACCATTATCATCGGGTCCTCTATGATCTAATGCTTTTCTCATTTTAGAGACAGTTTCTCTACCTTTTACAGTAGTGTCTTTCCAACCAATTAACCCTGCAATTCCACACATAAAAGACTCAAATTAAATTATTTTATTAACGAGTTAAAAAGATCTAGATGAAGATTAAGCATATCATCCATTGTAAATTTTTCATTAGCTACTTTTAAACCATTTTTCCCAAGAGTATTACATTTTTTCTTATTTTTAATTAATGATAATATTATTTTAGCCATTTTTTCTTGATTAAATGGATCCACGAGGTATCCTGTTTTATTGTTTTGAATTAATTCACTCACTCCATTTATATTATACCCGATTATAGGTAGAGACCAACTCATACCTTCCAAAACACTTGTTGGACATCCTTCGGGCAACAATGATGGTATGACCATAATCTTGGATTTACTTAATAGTTCATTTGGATCAATAATGAAACCAGGTATATCAATAAAGTTTGTAAGCTTTTTATTTTTTATCTTTTTTTGAACTATTCCATCCATATTATCTTTTCCAGCTAGAATAAATTTTATATTTTTATTCTTTGACACTATTTTTTCTATAATGTTTATATACTCTAAAATACCTTTTCTTGGGGAAAAATTTGATAAAGTAATAACTATATTTTCTTTTTTAACATTTGAAACATTGCCATTTTCTTTATTTAAAATAATTCCATTGTAAATAACCTTAACTTTTTTATCAGGTATTCCACATTTCAAAGTTAATGTCTTCTTTGTTGATTTTGAATTGCATATCCAAAGATCTGTTTGACTGGCAAAAAACCGCTCAAATAAACGAAAGAATAAGTCTGTTTTATTTTTAGTTAGTGGGTTCCACCTTATAGCATGAATTATTTTCGGGGTTCTTACAAAAATAGAAAATATCCTTATTAAAACACATGCTCTAAATCCTGATATATATAATATCTTTATATTATTTTTCTTACAAAAATTTATTACTTTAAAACAACCTAATATTAGTCCGAAAATAGATTGCTTATTTTTTCCAAACTTATAGACAATTATATCTTTCATTAATGATATTAAAGGCCCTTCACCAGCGAGAGTTCCAAGTAAAATATTTTTATTTTTTGAAAATAAAGCAAGCCTTGATAGACTTTTTTCAGCTCCGCCGATTTGACTTGATGTAAAAATGATTAATATTTTTGTCAAGCTGTTCATGAAAAATTAATTTATCCATTTTTGAGCTATTTTTGAAACATCATAAAGTTTGGAATCCTTGTAACAATTATAAGATAGTTTTTTATTCAATTCACTATTTGTATATAGTCTATTTATTTCTTTGGATAGAAGTTTAATATTACCTTGAGGTACTAAAATACCATTATTTTCATTTTTTATTATTTCTTTTGGACCATAATCACAATCAAAAGATATAACAGGGCATGCAAATGACATAGCCTCAATTATCACATTGGGGAAACCTTCATAATGAGAACTTAAGACTAGGAATTTTGCATTCAAATACCATTTTCTCATTTGTTTTTTATATCCAACAAACTTAATTTTATTTTCTATATTTAGTTTTTTTGATAGTTTTATTAGTTTATTTTTTTCTTCCCCATCTCCAACAATAACGAGCCTAATATTTTTGTTATTGGTTTTTTTTATACTTCTTAATAATAAATCAAAACCTTTTTCATGGCTTAATCTTCCGACTGAAAGAATGTATTGCCTTTTTTCAAATATATTTTTGATTGCTCTAAATCTTATTGGGTTATTGATCACTTGAATTTTATTCTCTTTAATTCCAATATTTTTGAGGCCCTCTTTTGCTCCATTTGTTTGTGCTATAATCTTATTTGCAAAATTATAAAATAAATAAACTAGTAGCTTTGTTCTTGTTGGATAAAAATTTAAATTAGTTCTCACACTGACTCTTAACCTTTTAGTTTTTCTAGTAAAAATACAACAAATTATTGCAACATAATTTGCACTTTCAGTAAATGAAATTATATGATCAGGGTCATGCCTTTTTATGAATTTTATAATTTTAAATACTCTTTTTAAAAAGCTTATTAATTTGCGATATTTATTTTCACTTGCTGGTGCATTTAAATCATAAATATTTGAATTTACTTTGAATGACTGCTTCTTATTATCAAAAACGATTGTAAAAACATCATTTGTTTTATTTAATTCATTACCAATTAGTGATACAACTTTTTCACTTCCACCAAATCTAAGATTTGGAGTTATAATAAATACCTTCATATTGATAGTTTAAAATTCTAATTAAGCCTGTTCAACATATTTATAACTTAATCTTCTGATGTTTATATATATTTTCTTTCTAATTTTAATTGGTAAAACTTTAAAAAATAAAAGTAGAATTATAAGAAATATATACCTAGGAGTTTTTACATTCATTATTGAAAATATTAATGTTCTTTTTGTTGAAAAAGATTTTTTAGTTAGAGAACTATATAAGGTTTTTAAAAATATTAAATGTTCAAATCTTTTCATAGAATATTTTTTTAATGATTTTCCATGATTTTTTAATATTTCTTCTACTCCACGAACCATATCATCAACACGTGCAAGAGTTGACTCAGGTGATGTAATATTTTCTTTCCTGTTTCTGAAGTAAATTCTCTCAGGTTTGTTTACTAAAATATAGTTATAATATTTGTTAATTTCCCAATGCCTGATAGACTCAAAACCAGAAATATTATCTGGCCATTGTGATATATTAAGTACTTTCTTCTTTTGGATGGAAATAAACTCACCACTAAATTTTTCAGATTTTAAACTGTCAATATAATTTATTTCCAGAGGTGATGTTAAAAGAAAGTTTTCTGATTTTTTTGTCTCACTATCTATAGACGTGAAACCAACAGCCGCTACTTTTGAGGAAGTATTAGTAATATGTTTATACATATTATTTAATGAATCACTATCAAAAAAAACATCGTCACTATCAATGAAAATTACATACCTGCAAAACTTTGGTATTTCTTTTTCACCTCTATTTCTTGCTGAATTTACTCCTAAATTTCTTTGTCTTATATTTATTATTCTTTTATCATTAAATTCATTTATAATATTTTGTGTTTGGTCTGTAGACCCATCGTCGACAATTATCCAAACAAAATCCCTAAAGGTCTGTTCTCTAAGAGACAAGTATAGTCTTTTTAGCAAACGTCCGTTATTAAAAGTTGGTGTTATAATAGAAATTCTTGGTTTAATTTTCAAAACTTTTTAATCTGAATTTATAATTTTTTTGCATGAAGAAATATCCTAGGTGATGATATTGGATGGCCAATTCTTCCTAAGATAAATTTCAATAAATATTTTGCAATTCCAAATAAACTAAAACTGAACTCTGGAAAAGATAACGTTTTAATTTTTTTTATTTTATATTTCTCTTTAAATAATTTGGAGAAATTTTCAACATTAAATGAACTATGATGTCCCCATCTATGGAAATCATTCCCACATTTAGGACATAATGCCTTATTGTCTCTTAAGAGTTCATTAAAAGGTACAGTGGTTAATAAAATACCATTTGATTTAAGCACCCTAGAAATTTCTCTTATAGATATTTGAAGATTTTCTACTGGAATATGTTCTATTATTTCACTGGCTATTACGCAATCGAATTTATTATCAGGAAAAGGTATAGACTCTATCTGGCCAACCTTGGATTTTATTCCAAATTTATTTAACTCATTAACTACATTTTTTGATGGATCTAAAGCATATATTTCATAACCTAATTTTTTTAAGTTATTTTCTAAAATCCCTGGTCCAATACCAATATTTAAAATTTTATTTTTATAATCTAAATTTTTTGTAACTTCTTTTGCTAAAAATTTGTATCGTGGAATTGCTCCTTTAAAAGCAAACTTTTCTTCAGATTGAAAAAAATTCCAAATTAGTTTTTGATCATTTTTAAATAAAGACATTTTATTTTTTCCTAAAAATATATTCTGCGCAGCCAGTCCCAAAAAATCCGTATCCTGATTTTGAATTATAAGAATTTATTAAGCTAAACTCTGTACCTACCATATCTATTATTTCTTTTTTGGTTGCACTTTCATATGGATATCCACCAAGCCAATCAACTGAGTCATAAAATAAATTCATTCCTCTTTCAACTTTTACAAAAATGCTAAAATTTAATGTTACAACATGCCTAATAATCAATATAGAATAAAATAGTTTTTCTAAAATAAATTTATTAATATTATTTGTTCTGCAGTAAAAAAATTTTATTTTTTTCCAAAATGGGCAAAAGTATGTTTTCCTGTATATAGCTATTATTAGATGACCCTTAGGCATTACGAATTTTTTAATATTAGTAATTGCTTTTTTCATATTCCCAGTATGATGAAGCACCCCCCACGAATATACTAAGTCAAATTTGTCATTAATATTTGAGTTTAAAATATCATCTTGAAAAACATTTATCTCATATTCAAACTTCTTGGCATTATTTTTGGATGTGTTAACTGACTCTATGTCATAATCAGTACAACAAACAGTTTTGAATCCTAATTTTTTTGCAGATATTGCATGTATTCCACTTCCGCATCCAATATCCAAAAAACTTTTTTTAGTAAAATCTATTTCACTAGGAAGTAGCTTTTTCAAAGATATAATAGCCTTATGCAATTTGCTTTGATCTATCTTAGATGAATAATTATTCCAGTTTTTACCAAATTTAAATCTTACATTTGGATACATTTTGTGGCCTTTATTAAAATAATATTACAAACATTAATTGTTTAATATTTAATGACATGTATATATTAATTTTAAATATTATTGAATAAATAATTGTATAATACTATTGAGATAATTGTATATATTTCAAATATTGGATTTAATGAAAAAAAACTCAAATTTTAATATTCAAATTCCTATTTCAAGGATGAAATCTCTAGAAGAGCTTTTTAAGGCTCCTTTAAGATATTATCTTCACATGCTAAGTAGAAGGCATTTAAATAATAAAGAAAACCAATTAATTATATATTCCTTTGATCATGTTTCACATATGATTAACTTGGATGGTATATATGAAAAAGATCATTTAGATATTTTTTTTTATTGGATGAATAAGTACCATAAATCATATTTTGATAAATGTGCTTTAGATATTGGTGCTAATATTGGTAATCATTCAATATATTTTTCTAAATTTTTTTTAAAAGTAATAGGATTTGAACCACACCCAAGAACTTTTAAAATTCTTAGTTTAAACACCTTGGAAAATAAAAATATTAAAGTATTAAATTTAGCTATTTCTAATACTTCAAATACTGCTTATATATCTGAAAATCCTCTTAATATGGGTGGATCGAGACTGGTAAACAATTCCAATCAAAAAGGATTTGAAGTTTCTGTAAAGAGGATAGATGAAATTATTGATAATAAATCTAATATTGGTTTAATAAAAATAGATACGGAAGGTTTTGAGTTAAATGTTTTAAAAGGTGCCAAAGAAACTATATTAGAAAGCAAGCCCTTTATTATTTTTGAACAACAAGTTGATGATTTTACAAATGATACTTCAAAAGTAATCGAACAACTTCAATTATTTAAATATAAAAAATTTGGTATTATCAAAAGAAAAAGTATATTTAATTTTTCATTTTCTTCAAAAATTGGAATACTTTTCTCACGATTATTAGGCTTAATTTTCACTGAGAAATATGAACTTAAAATGGTGAGCAATATACCAAAAGAATATTACCCCTTCATTATTGCGATTCCAGAAAAGTAAGTGTCGAAAAATTTTTTGAAATGCTAAAAAAACAAACAGCTTTATCAGCAATTATTAATAATATTTTTTGGAAGTTCAATATTAATTTTTTATCAATAATTAAGCATATAATGATTGCAAGCTTAATTGGTTTATCTGGGCAATTAGATATTTTTTATATGTCTTTAACCATAATTGGGATAATAATAACCTCTTGGGCAGTTGTTTTTGATAATATTGCCATACCAAAGTTAGTCAGTTTAAATAAAATAGATAACAAAAAATTTGAAACGCTGGCATCAACCTTATTACTACTAACAATACTAATTTCAGTATTTTTTTGTTTCATAATTTCAATGTTTCCTCATGTCTTCTCATCTATTGCAATAGGATTTGATAATGAAAAAAAAATATTATTAGAAGATAGTTTTTGGTGGTTTTTACCAGCTATTGCTTTTTACCTACCATTAAGTTTTTTGTCATCAGTATTTAGATCAATTAGAAATTTCACTATTGTAATTATGATAGAATTTATAAGTTCTGTAATAATCATTTCTTGTATTTTCTTTTATTCATATAACTATCACGTTTTGTATTGGTCATATTCATTAGGAATTAGCATATCATTTTTTTTGTCTTACTTTATTTTGCTAAAGAAAATAAATTTATTCCGCTTTAATTTAATGGACAAGAATTTAAAACTACTTTTGCCTTCTTTTTTTCCACTTATTATTCTTCACAGTTCTTTTTTTATTTTTACTATGACTGATAGATTATTTGTATCTTTCCTATCTGAAGGGGATATTTCTGCTTTAGCATATGCAACCGTCTTAGTGTTTTCTTTTCCTCATCTCATAGGAATACCAAACTATTTTTTAACTATTTACTCTGAGCAAAAAAATTTAAATGACAGAAATTTGAAATTTAATGATACAATATCTCTTGCTATTTTTTTTAGTATACCTTGCACCATGTTTCTTATAGTTTCTGGAGAAAACATTATTTCTATATTACTTGAAAGAGGGGCTTTTGAAGCTAGTGACACCAAAAGAGTTTATAATATAATTGTTCCTTTATCTTGTATAATTTTACCAGTTGCAGTTCAGGTTGCACTTGACCAAATATATCAAGTAGAAAAAAAGTTCAAAAATATAATACTTATTAAGTTAATGGGTTTAATTTTAAACATTTTACTGAATGCGTTTTTTATTTTTGAGTTAAAATTAGGAGTGGTGGGAGCATCCATAGCTACAACAATTTCATATTGGTTTGTCTTATTGTTAAGTCTTAAAAATTTAACAAGAATTAGTATATATATAAATTGGAAAAGGCATCTAACTTGGTTTTTATGGATTTTCTCACATATATTTTTATTTATAATATTAGCTTACTATTTTGAATTTAATAAGAATTCTAATTTTTTATCTCTTGTTTTAAACTTTGTTCTTATCTTAATCAGTTTAGTATTATGCTGTTTATATTACAAAGGCATGGAAAAAAAACTTATCAAATTTTATTTCAGCAAAATTGTCAATTTTAAAATCTAATTTTTTTTATCAGCATAAAAAATTTCTGTTTGAACCTTATAAGCATCATTCTTATTGAGTAAATAATTTTTTATACCACTGTCATCAATATTTTTTATTTCCAATTTTTTAATATTATTAAATCCAGCATTTGCAGCTAAATTTTCAAATGTTTGGAAATCCAACAAAAATTTATGCCCATAATTTATATGTGTTAAAGCATTAATGATCCTTGCAACAGTAGGCTTTCTACCCATTAATGCTTCTTTATGATCAGAATAAATTATATTTTTTATTGTATCGTCATTAGAATACAATATTTTAATAATTTTTTCCAAAGAGGGTGTTGCAACAATAAGTTTGCCATTTTTTTTTAAAATTCTATTACTTTCCTGAAGAAAATAATCCATCTTTCTTTGATAAATATGCTCTATCAAATGGCTACTAAAAATAATATCTATAGAACAGCTTTTAAAGGGAAGTTTGAAATTTATATCAATAGGTATCTTTCCAAATATGTCTGTATCTAAGAAACCTTTGATAAGAGAAATATCAGCTTCTCCAAATTTTCCAGAACCAGCGCCAAATTGAATCTTTTTATACTCTTGGTTTGAAAAGAAATTTTCTATATTTTTTCTTCTAGTAAAATAATTATAAGAATTATGTATTTTACCAAAAAAATATTTTAATTCTTGAAAGATTGAATATAGCAAACTTTCTCTTTCATTTTTTTTAATTAAATAATTTTTCATATTTATGTTAAGCCTTTAACTTAGAATTTGAAGATTTTAGTTTGCATTTTCCAAATATCAATTATTTTATTCTTTATCAATGTTAATTTTAAAAAGTAAATTAAAAAATGAAAAAGATTGTACTGGTATCAGGAGGATTTGACCCACTTCATTCTGGACATATAAAATATTTCAAAGAAGCCCGAAGATTAGGTGACGAATTAGTGGTTGGAATAAATAGTGATATGTGGCTTGCAAAAAAAAAGGGGAAGCCTTTTCTATTACTAAATGAAAGGAAAGAAATAATAAAAAATCTTAAAATGGTAAAAAGAGTCAAAACATGGGATGATAATGATGGAAGCGCTATAAAATTAATTGAAAGTTTATTGATTGAAGAAAAAGGAAATTTTATTATTTTTGCTAATGGTGGAGATAGAACTGAAGTTAACACACCTGAACTGGAAAGATTTAAAAATAATAAAAATATTAATTTTAGTTTTGGTGTAGGAGGAACAAAAAAAATTAATAGTAGTAGTAAAATACTTAAAGAATGGAAAGTTGAGAATTAATTTTATCCTATTTTTTAAACCCTGCTTTTAATAAATAATTAACAATTATTAGTGGTATAAAGTTTCATGATTTTTTTGAAATGAGTGCATTATAGATTGTTAAATGAGAGTTACACACTAAATCTAAACTGAATAGTTTTTCAGCTCTTTTTCTACCCTCAAGACCCATTAATTTATATTTTTCAGGATCATCCAAAAAACTAACAATTTCTTTCACTAATGATTTCACATTTTTAATAGGAACTAATTTTCCAGTTACACCGTTTTTGATTGCATCTCTACAGCCTGGCCAATTTGTAGTTATTATTGCCCTACCAGATGCAGCAGTTTCTATTAAAATTTTAGGAAGGCCTTCTCCATAAAAACTTGGAAAAACCAAAAAATGAGCTTTTTTCAATATTTCAGGCATATTGTTAGAATAACCCCACCATTCTACAAATCCACAATTAACCCAGTCATTAATTTCACTTCTAGACAGGCTTACTAAGCTACCTTTATCTTCATTTCCTACTAAAACAAATCTAGCCTTAAAACCCAATTTTTTTACTTTTTTTGCAGCATTTAAGAAATCTAATATACCCTTATCTATCAAAAATCTGCTTGCAAACATTATAATAGGAATTTTTGACTTTATCGGATTGAATTTAAATTCATTCAAATTCACACCAGAACCGGGAATCAAAATAAAAGATTTTTTGTTTCTCGAAGTTAGTTCCTTTAAAACTTTTAAATCTTCCTTATTTTGCACAATAATTTTTGAATTAAAATGATTCAAAGCAAAACTATAAATAAATCTGAAAATTTTAGTTTTAAATGAGCTAAAAAAATTTTTATTAGAAAAAACAATACCTAATCCTGAAATTGAATATACTACACTTGGCACACCAAGAAATCTAGAAGCAATACCACCGATCAATACTGGTTTAATTGTTATTAAATGAAAAATATCTGGCTTCACTTTTTTTAGAATTATTAAAATTTTAAAAAAACATAAAAGAAGTTCCAGTAAATTTGTTGATGATCTACTTATATTTATTGGATGTAAAATAAAACCTTTACTTTTGAACTCATAAAAATTTTCAGTAAATTTTGTAACTATATGTATTTCATGATTTTTATTTTGAGCCATCTCAGCAATTGAGATTCTATGTGATTTAAAAAACCAGTCTACATTAACAAAATATAATATTTTTTTTTTCATTGAATTTTTACTTTTTTATTCCTAAACAACACCAATAAGGTGGATTTGAAGAAAATTTTAAATCACTAAAACCATACTTTTTAAGAAGAAGTGATAATTCAGATTTACTTTTTCTTCTTTCTAGCTTAGTGCCAAATCTATCTAAAGCATCTGTTCTCATACTATAAAAAGACCTCCAAGAGTATTCAGACAATGGCCAATTCTTTCTTAATTTTTTTGGTACTACTAAAGAAGATTTGGCTAAAGGAAAATAAATAAAGGTTGCAATGATAAGAGATAAAATATGTTTTAATCTAAATGGTAATTGAGAAGTAATTTTTCTTATTAAGTCTGAGATTTTCCAAACTAGTTTATACAAAAAATGCTTATTTTCAAAGTTATAGTAGTAATAAATAAGAAATGGTGCGCCTTTTTTTAGTCTAGATGACATATAATAAAGTGTTTCTTCTTCATCATATGTATGATGTAACACCCCTAAACAATATGCAAAGTCTAATGATTCCTCTGGAATATTAGCTTCTAAAATTGTACTTTTTATATAGGTAATGTTTTCATTAAAAGATAGATTATTTTTTGCAACTTCAATAGCATTTGAGGGTTCTACTATATAGAAGTTTTGTACACTTATTAAGTTTAATAATTGTTTTGCCCATCTCCCAGATCCGGCACCAAAATCTGCTATATTTGCATTTTTAGGAAGAGTATTTAAATTAAATATTCCAAAATAGGTGTTGAATTGATCTCTTATTTCCTCTTGAGACATTTCTGTTTGATTATATAAAACCCATTCATTTCCAAAGTCTTTTATTACTTTTGATGTTTTACTTAGATTTTTTGAATCATGCATAATTTTCCTCTAGCATTTATAAGCAGATTGATATTTTTTTACAGTTTGATATATAGAATAATTTTTTTCAATTCTTTCTCTACATTTTAAACCTATTTTTGCTCGCGTTTCGATAGATAATGACATCACCTTTTTAATAGCTCTTGCCATCTTTATAAAATTATTAGTAGGAACAAAAAAACCATAATTTCCCAAAATGCTTCTTACATCACCAACATCAGTTGAGATACAAGGAATAGCGGAAGACATTGCTTCACCAAGTATGTTTGGAAAAGCTTCAGAGTTGCTTGACAAAATAAATATGTCAAAAGCATTAAGATAGTAAGGTATATTATTTTTCTCACCTAATAAAAAAACTCTATTTTCTAAATTATTCTCTTTAATTTTTTTCATTAAATCTTTGTTTCCTTGATTAATTTTATTACCAATTAAAATAACTTTGAATCTGATATTTTCTTTATTAAGAGCCGACAATGAATCTATTAAATAAAAATACCCTTTTGTTGAATCATATCTTCCAATTGACCCAAGTACTATTTCATCATCTTTTATTTTTAATACTCTTCTAATTTTAATTCTTGCTTTTGGTATTGGTTTGAAAATATCTGTATCAAAACCATTTGGAATTAGTAAGAATTTATTTATGTCATAACCTATTGTAGAATGCACATCAATTGATTGCCTAGAATTCGATATTATTTTTAAAGGAATGATTTTAGATAGATAAGAACAAACTTTAGCTTTTAACCTTGTAGTCCTTTTGGAAATATCTTTATTAATTACATAATTATTACTTCTGATATTCCAGAATATTTTTTTAAAACCCATTAGTTTTGCAATAGTTCCAGCTAAAAGGTCAGCATCGTACATCCAAGTTTGAATAATATCTGGTTTGGTTTTATGCATTAAATATATTAATTTAAATATTTTGTAAAATTCAAAATAACCATTCATATTTATTGAAAAAATTTGAAATTGGTCTTGAATCATTTTGAGACCGATTTTTTCTATTCGTGTTAAAGAAATAACAGTATGATCATTCTGTTTATCATTTAATATTAATCTATAAAGTGATTTTTGCGCACCACCAATTTCAGTACTTATAATTACATGTAAAATTTTCATTTTATAGGATTTAATTAAAAGGTTTGTTGATTTTAAAAATAAACTTTCTTACTTGTAAATAACTTCAAATATACAAATTTTATAAACAAAAACCAACCCTTATAAATCGATAATGAATAAAGAGCGTTTAATACGTCAAATCTTTTCAAATATCCAACAGAAAGAATAATAGAAGCTTTCTTTAATGCATTTTTTGCCTCTTTTTTTGGTAAGTATCTTGATATGCACTCAATATTCTCTTTAGCTGCTATTATTAATTGAGTAGATTGAAGATTATTAGAATGAAATCTATATTTGCAACAGACCTTTTGAAAAGCTCTTATATGATATCTTCTTGAAATTTCTAAAAAAGTCCAATAATCTGTCGAATTTTTCAAATGTTTAGGAAAACCACCACACTCATAAAAAAATTCTCTATTAACTATGGAAGAAGAACAAACAATATAGTTTATTTCGAGCAAATCTTTAAAAATCTTTCCTTCAGGCAACTTAATCCCATCATGTAAGATATAATTTTTAGTTTTATTATCTTCATAAATTATTTCTGATCTTCCATATACAAGTCCAATATTATTAATGTCTTCAGAAAAGATTTTAATTTGTTGCTCTAGTTTTTCTGGTAGCCAAATATCATCGCAATCTATAATCGCAATGTATTTACCATTTGCCCTATTAGTTGCCTCAACTCTTGCAATACCTATATTAGTATTTTGTTCTGACTTATAATATCTTAATTTTTGGTTATAACCTTTGGCAATTTTAGCACTATTGTCTGTTGAACAATTATCCCAAAATATAATTTCCCAATTTTGATAAGTTTGTGCGTAAACAGAGTCAATCGCTTGTTTAAGAAATTTATCACCATTAAAGCAATTAATTATAACACTTACTAATGGCTCAAATGACAACTTTGTCTCTTTTCAAACTATTTTTTCTAAATTAATCTTAACCTCATAAAATGCCTCATCCATAATTTTAATAGCAGTATCTATAATACTTTTGTTTATTATTAATGGAGGTGCAATTCTGATAAGATTTATTACTGGTATCCCTGGAATTAGATTTCTTTTTAAGCACTCATCGTAAAAAATATCTGTGACTTGACTAAATGGAACTTTAGTTTTTTTATCCTTTACAAATTCTAAAGCAATCATAGAACCCATTCCTCTTACGTCTCCAATAAAATGATATTTATTTTTCAACTCATTTAAGCACTTTTTAAGGTATAAGCCATTTTCTTCGCTTTGTTTTTCAATATTATTTTCCTCATGAACTTCAAGAGTAGCAAGACCAGCTCCACATGCCATAGGATTCCCTCCAAATGTTGTAGATGGTCCAATTTTAGAAATTTCATCTTTAAATTTATTTTTAGTTAAAACGGCACTCATTGGAAATCCATTTCCAATACCTTTACCAAGTATTGAAATATCTGGCTCAATATTCCAATGTTCAGTACACATCCATTTGCCAGTTCTGCCACACCCGGTTAAAACTTCATCAGTGATTAACAAAATATTTCTCTTTTCACAAAATTTCTGTAATTTTGGAAAGAAATCATCTGGAGGCATAATCCCTCCACCCCATCCCTGTATTGGCTCAACTAAAAAGGCTGCAACATCACCTGTAGTTGATTCTTTAATAAACATGTCATAAAAATCAAAATATTTATCTGTGTCAATAAACCCGTTTTTATCTTCCCAAATTGGTCTATATAAGTTTGGTCGTGGAACCATATAATAACCAGGCATTCTGGTTGAACCATTAAACTTAGAAAGCCTGCCTAAAGATGCTGAACCAAGTGTTTTTCCATGATGGTCAGAAAAGCAGGAAATAATTTCATTTTTACCTGTTATGGCTCTTGCCATTTTTATAGCTATTTCAACACCTGTTGTCCCATTATCATAAAGATGGATATTATCAAAAATATTATCAGTTTTCTCAGATAACTTTTCCATGTAAGAAACTTTTACTGGAGTTATATAATCGTGACAATTCATTAGCTTCTTTGCCTCAATACTAACAGCTTCAGCTACTTTAGGATGAGAATGGCCTAAGTTTGTTACATAAATACCAGAACCAAAGTCTAAAAATAAACTTTCATTTTCCTCAACTAAAAAAGGTCCCTTACCTTCTAGAAACACTAGTGGCTGAATGTCAGTTCTTCCGTGCCTAGATGTATGATTAAAAGCTCTCTCAGTTAATGCAGAAACACTATTTTTTTTATTTAAAACTTGGTCCTGGAATCTATAAGTTTCTCCTTCATACCAATTTTGATCATATTTAACATTTTTATAATTATAATTCATATTCGGTCCATGGTGGTTGTTCTTTCTGTGAAAGCTTTTCAAGGGTTTCAAGTTCTCTTTTCGTATCTACACATTGCCAGAAACCATTATGTTTAAACACTGACAATCTATGCATTTGAGCTATTTTTTCTAAAGGCTCTTTCTCGAAAATAGTCTTATCATCTTCTATATAATCAAATACTTCAGGTTCTACAACCATAAAACCACCATTTATCCAACCCTCTTTTGTTTGCTGACTAGGCTTTTCTTTAAATGTTTTTACAATATTGTCTTCAATATCTAACATGCCAAATCTTATTGGTGGATGAACACCTGTCATAGTTATTAAAGATTTATGTTTTTTGTGAAATAATATTAATTTATCAATATTAACATTTGAAAGACCATCACCATAAGTTAGGAGGAAAGTCTCATTGCCAATATATTTTTGGAGTCTTTTTATTCTTCCACCTGTCATGGAATTTTTACCTGTATCAATAATTGAAACGTTCCAGTCAACATTATCTTTATTATAAGTGGACGAATTACCACTTTTTAAATCAACTTTAAAATCAGAGTTTAAAATTCTGTAATTTAAAAAATAGTCTTTTATAATTTCAGCTTTATAACCTGCTGCAATAAAGAATTCTTTGCAGTTAAAGGATGCGTACCCTTTCATTATGTGCCATAAAATTGGTCGACCACCAATATTTACCATTGGTTTAGGTATTATATTTGTATGTTCTGATAATCTGGTACCATATCCACCAGCTAATATTACAACTTTCATTTTACAAAACTCCAATCGAAATTTATTTTTTCAAGTTCAATATTATCAGCCTCTCTAGGGTTGTGAATGAGATTAGAAACATTAAGCAAAATAGACTCTTTATTATGAAGTGACTGAAAAGCAACCCATATCATTGGTGGTATAGTTAATCTAAAATATTTATCGCACGATAAAATATAACTATTGGTATTAATATTTTCAATGTCTCTGTCATCATAGAGAACAAATCTAATTTTTCCTAAAGGCACAATTAAATTAAGTGTCATTGATTTATGTCTCTTCCAACCTTTAATACATTTTGGATAAATTGTTGAAAAATATGCCTCTTCAAAACCTTCATAACCTAAATCTGATTTCTTCATAGCATGAAGGACCCTGCCTTTTGCAGAGTTAATTATATCAAGTTTTGTTAATAATGGTTTTTTTAACATGATTGACCTTTTAAAGTAATGTTAAATATTTCTTGATACAAAAAGATCTTGATAAGATCTAATTTGTTTACAGGTTGTTTCGAACATTAAACTTTTATTTTCATAGAATTTTTTATACCAATCTGCTGTAAATTGAATTGTTTCAGCAAATGAAAGAGTAGACTTCCAATTCAAGTAAAAAGAAGCTTTATCACAATTTAGTTTTAATAACCCGGCCTCATAATTTGCATTACTGTTGTCATCATGTATTTCCCAGTTAATATTTTTCCAGTATTTTGACATTTCAATAATAAGATCTAATACTGAGTAATTTGAATATGGGTCAGGCCCAAAATTAAATGGTTCACCGTGTAAGCTTGAATTTATCTCTAAGTTTCTTGCGAAAAGCAAATATCCACTTAATGGCTCCAAAACATGTTGCCACGGTCTAGTTGAATTTGGGTTACGAACAATTACCTTTTCATTTTTTCCCCAGGCTTTAATACAATCTGGAACAATTCTATCTCTTGCCCAGTCTCCTCCTCCTATAACATTACCTGCTCTAGCAACACCAATAGAAATTAAATCCTGATTTTTAAAAAAAGATTCTACATATGATTTGATGATAATTTCTGTTGCACCTTTAGAGGCACTATAAGGGTCTTTTCCTCCCAGAACGTCTGTTTCTTTATAACCCCATACCCATTCATTGTTTTTATAGCTTTTATCACTAGTAATCAAAATAACTGAACATTTGTTTTTTAGTTCTCGAAGTGCTTCGAGAATATTTAAAGTACCTATCATGTTTATTGAGAAAGTTTCTTCAGGGTTGTCGTATGACTTTTTTACTAATGGTTGTGCAGCCAAGTGAAAAAGAAAGTCAGGTTTAAAACTATTGATTGTCTTTTTAATTTCAATTTGTTCTCTAATATCCAAAATTTTTTCATTAATTAAGTTTTTTAATCCAATCACTTCATAATTTGAAGGTTTTGTTGGTGGATCTAAAGAAACACCCATTACATCCGCACCCATCATCTTAAGCCAAACACATAACCAACTTCCTTTAAAACCAGTGTGCCCCGTAACTAAAACTTTTTTATTTTTAAATGTATTCTCAAACATGAAGCATTATTACCATCTTTTAATCTATTTTTTTATATATTCTTTTAAAAGGCTGTTTTTTATACCTAATTTTATATAATAGGATTTCTTAAAGAGTTTATATTCATATATACCTTCTCCGATTTTCTTAATTTTTATACCTTCCCACAAATTTTGTTCCATAACTTCAAAAACCTCGTCATTTGAAATATGTATGATATTGCAACCTCTCTCTAAACCCTCAACCACAGCCGCAGTTGCTCCTATCATAACAGTAAGCTTAACATTACTATTAATATCAAAGATGTTCATATACTTTTTAATAAGTTCATTAATTTCATTCTCAAACTGTAAACTTTTCTTTGGTGAAGATGGCGCAGGATGGTTTCTTACAATCAGTAGAGGGATTGAATTTTTCCTGCAACTCTTAAAAAATTTTTCTAATTTAATGAGATAGATTTTATGATTAGAAAAACTATGAGGTAAAAAAATTTTACGATTAAATTCCAACTTATCAGAAACTAAATATCTGGTTGATTTTTGAATATCAATCCTTTTTTTTGGCCATTTTAGATAATTAATTAATAATGATTTTATACCTGCGCCATGAACTACTATTTTATCAGGCGCACCATATCTATAAAGATATTCTGTTGGTAGTGCATTTGGTAAGGAATGTAAGTAGCCAATTACCTCTGCAGTTTGTTTTTCATTTTTTATCTCTTGATAAATGGCATGTTGCCAGTTTTGAGCTTCATAAGGCAAAAAATATTTATCATTTTGGTATAAAAATCTATTTTCTCTCATGATTGATATCAACTCTTTGGAAAAAATAGTGTCTATATTCCAAAACATATAAAATTTCTTATAAAATGATTTGAAAGTCATAACATGCCTAATAAAGAAAACTATTGGCCTTAAAATATTAAAATTTCTTCTGCTGCTTATTTGAGAAAAAATAAGAATGTTTTTATCAAGGGTTTTTGGTAATTTATTATCAATTGAAATAAGAAAGAATGTTAACATTCTTGTTTTTTTTGAGTTTACTCTAAAATATCTATCATTAAACGAACCATCTTTATTAAAATCATCTAACTTACACCAAGAAAAAAGAACTGCCTTTGATTTAAGTTTAAATTTGTTTTTGTTAAATAAAAAATATTTATCTACAAAACCTAAAATCAAAATTGCTTTGATTATAGAATAAATATATTTGATTTTGCTAGTTAAACCTAAATATGCTTTTAATCTAATATTTCCCAAATGATTTGGGGACCAAGAATTAATACAATTAAAGGGACTATAGACTAGACTTTCATTGCTTTGGTTTTTTATTAATCCAATTGATTTTTTAATTAATATTTCTTGATTGATGTTCTTTTTTTTCATTGTAATTATTGATAATTACTTAAAGGAAGTCTTGTTTTTTAATTGGTTATTAAAGTTTGTTAATGCTTTCCCACATTTCTTGCAGACCTTTATTAAGTGGAATTTTAGGTTTATAATTTATTAAATTTGAAATTTTATCTAAATCAGCGTAGCAACCTTTCAGATCTCCAGGTGTGCCCTCAATAACATTAATCTCAATTTTACTTTTACCAACAATTGAAGCTATTGAGTTAATTAATTCTTCAATTGTTGTTTTTGTTCCAGAACCTAAATTAAAAATTTCATTACATGCTATTCCATGTAAACATAAATCCCAAGCCTCAACGACATCATTTATATTTATTAAATCCCTATACCTATCAAGAGAACCCTTTATTTCCATTTTATCTTTTTTTATAATCATATTCATAAAAATACCAACTATGCCTTGGTCATTTTTTGTAATATCTTGACCTTCACCATAAACATTAAACATTCTTAGAGAATTCCATTTAATACCTTTTGGTTGTGCATAATTCATTAAAAGGTGCTCACACGCCAATTTAGATGTCCCATAGATAGACTTAGGCTTACAACAAAATTCCTCTGAATATTTTTCTTTTCCTTTGTGGTCTCCATAAACAACAAAAGAGGAAGCAAAAAGAAGTTTTGGTACTTCATTGAACAAACAAAAATCTATAATATTTAAAGTACCTAGTATATTTAAGTTTATATCATTGTATGGTTCTTGAAATGATCTTGGGCCTGATGACTGACCTGCAAGGTGTAGAACTGCATCTAAACCCTTAATTTTTAGATTTCTTAACGTTTTTGAATCTGTAATATCCACTCGCAAAACCTCTAAAAACTTTAATTCTTGAGGGATAATAGTTCCGGGATATTCCAAAATTAGAATTTCAATGTTTTTACCAAGAAGTCTTTTTATAATACGTTTGCCAATAAATCCAAATCCGCCGGTTACAAGAACTTTTTGTATCATTTTTAATTTAAATTTAGTTTTTCTATTTCTGAATAAAATCTTTTCATATCTTCCTTAGGACCTATGGTTATTAAAACATATTTTGAAAAGCTTCCAGAAAATGGACCTTTTAAGTAAATTTTTTTGTTTTTTAAAAATTCAACAAAATTTATAGCTTTATTGTTGTTCAATAAATCAAGAAGTAAATAATTACCAAAATTTCCATATGATTTGATTTTATGTTTTTTTAAAAATTGTTTTGTGTATTCTCTACTTATAATTACATTTGCATTATATTCATTCACAATTTGAATATTGTCTAAAACATATTCAGCAACAATATTTGAAAGAGAGTTGCTTTCATGAGCAAGTCTTGTTTTTGCCAATAAACTAATATTTTGAGCATTACTTACTAAATAACCTAACCTTATAGAAGGCAAACCAAAACCTTTTGAAAAAGTTCTTGCAACCACTACATTTTCATATTTACCTATTAATGGAATACCAGTTTCTGCACCATATAAGTGGTAAGCTTCATCAATAACAAATAAGCAATTTATGGAAAGTAGTTGTTTTGCCATTTCCTCAAGCTCCTTTAAATTAAAGCAGCTTTCAACTGGTTGATTGGGATTAGGCAGAAAAAACATTGTTGGTCTTTTGATTAAAAACTTTTCAAATTCCTCAACATTAAAACTAAGATCATCTTTGAATTCAATTTCTTCTAGATTTACCTGAAATAAATCTGCATATATTCTGTACATTGCATATGTTGGTGACAACACACCTACTAAATCTCCTGGCTCTGTCATAATTTCATACAAGGTTTTTATACCACCATCAATGCCCGAGGTAAGTGTCAATTCTTCTTCTTTAACATTTATGTAATTACTAATTTTAGAATATAAATTTGATGGTTCTGGGTATGTTGACAAAAACCAATCCGGTTGATTGTTGAAAATATCACTCATCATCGTCTTGGGCCAAAACCCAACTTTTTCATTTCTGTCTAAACGTAACCCATTTTCTAAATCTCTTCCTTCTGAAACTCGAAATCTTTGAATATTATTAAGATAATTTTTTCTTTGTATGAACATTTTATGACCTTGTATTTTGATACTTTATAATTTTATATCTTTATTTAATCAAATATTATTTTAGTGTATTTTTTTTATAAGCTTTTCGAAATTGTTAATTTTTTCAATACCTTTGGGTAACTTATCATTATTTTTTTTTTCAACTCCTAAAAATTTCACATTAGCCTCCAAAGCCCCATTATAATCAGATATACTATCTCCAACCATTAAAACTCTTTTTTTGTCTAGATTGTTATTTTTTATAATACCTTTGATGATTTTGCCCTTGGTTTTAGGTGACCCATAAATATCTTTAAAATAATTTCTCATACCTCTTTTATTTATAATTTTTTCTAATTCCTTTTGTGGTGTAGCCGATGCAACAAAAAAATTTATAACTTCATAGTATTTATTTAAAAACTTTTCTACGCCATCTAAATATGGTGCTTTGACAATTAAGTCTAATACCAAACTTGAAAAATTGGATGAAAGCTCACCTTCAATTTGCTCATCAAAGTTTTGTTTCAATATTTTTGTTTGAAAAAATTTAAATTTTTGATTTCTAGGCACGCCTTCATTATGTTCATGATATTTAACAACTCTTTCTTCAACTTCTTTTCCATACTTTTTGTATAATAATGAAAACGCATTTTTTTTGATTTCTGCACTATCTACTAAAGTACCATCAAAATCAAAAATTATAGCATCATATAAAAAATTACTTTTATTAACTTCTATCATTTTGATGTAAAATTTATTTTATAATTACTTTATAGTTATATAGGAATTATTAAATGAAACACTTATTGTGTAAAATTATTTTTAGAAATATAATTTAATTTATTAATTTAGATAAAATTAAAGCTCAGTTTTTCAGAGGAATTAATAAATGGATAATAAAATACAAAATGAAGTTCATGATGATAATGTAAGAAAAGTACTAAAAGATGACGGTGTTAGTATTATAAGTACGGAAGAAAAATATGAGAATCTGTCCAAAACATCTTTAGAGGAGATAAAATCAAAATTTGGAAAAGCTTCTTGGGCAGTAAGAGTAATTTACAATGAGTTATTTGGCGGAGTTCTTATTCAACAACAACCTGGAGAGGGTAACCGTTTGCATTACCATCCTGATGCTGATGAATGCTGGGTGATTTTAGAAGGTGAATGGGAGTGGTATATAGAAGGTGAAGGTAAAAAAATTGTAACAGTTAATGATATCGTAGTTGTTAAAAAAGGTATAAAGCATCAAATTAAATGTATTGGGGAGAAAACAGGAATCCGATTAGCAATAACAAGACCTGATGTAAATCATGTTTATGAAAAAAATTAATGTTTAAAAATTTAAAATTTAATTTTAGAAATAAAACAGTGCTTGTAATTGGAGGGAGCAGAGGCATTGGTGAAATGCTTGTGAAACAATTTAATCTAAGTGGAGCAAATGTTTATTACGCATCAAGAAACAAAAGTAGAAACAATAGTGAAATAAGCCATATTCAAACAGATTTAGCTGATGAAAATAGTATTATAAAACTTTTTGAGTTTTTAAATAATATAGGGAAGCTTGATATTATGATAAATACTGCAGCAATAAATTTTTCCAAATCCTTTACAGATATTGATTATAAAGAATGGAAGGAAGTTATTGATATAAATTTAGACTCTACATTTTTAGTTTCAAAATTGGCTCTAAATATTATGAAAAAAAATGGCAATGGAAAAATTGTAAATGTGTCATCTATTGCTGGCAGATCAAAAAGCATTGCAAGCGGCGCACATTATGTTTCAAGCAAAGCAGGAATTATTGGATTAACAAGACAGATGGCATATGAAGTTGCTAAATATAATATAAATGTAAATGTAGTATGTCCTAGTCAAACTATGACAGATATGCTTATGCAAACAATGAGCAAAAATGATATCTTAGAATTAGAAAAAAAAATTCCTCTTAGAAGAGTTGCATACCTTGAAGAACAAATTGGACCAATCATGTTTTTATGTAGCGATGCAGCATCATATATAACTGGTGCCTGTATAGATGTTAATGGAGGACAACTATGAATATTGAAGGAAACATAGCAGCAGTAATTCTAGGGAGGAAAGGGTCTACTGGTTTTCCAGGTAAAAATACAATGAAAATTTTAGATAAACCAGCATATGAATATGCAATTAATGCTGCAAAGAAGTCAAAGTATGTAACTAATATTTTTTGTTCTACTGATATTGATGAAATAATTGATAGAAGAAATGAATTAAATGTAGATATTATATTAAGACCATCACACCTACTTACTGCAGAAGCTTTATTTGAAGATGCCGTAGAACACGCCTACCAAGACATTAAGAAAAGATTAGGTGGCAAAATAAAGTATTTTGTTATTTTAATGGCCAATGCCGTAACAATTAATAATAAACTTATTGATGAAGCTATTGAAAAATTAGAGGCTGATGAAGAAGCCGACTCTGCTGTAACAGTTTCAGTTTTCAACATGTATAGCCCATTAAGAGCAAGAAAACTTGATTCAGATGGTTATTTAAAGCCTTTTGTTCCGTTTAGCGCTTTTGGAGATGAAAAAACATTATCTTGCGACAGAAATAGCCAAGGCGACGTTTTTTATGCTGATATGAGTCACTCTGTTTGTAAATCTAGGTGTATCGAAAAAATAGAAGAGGGACTTCTACCACAAAAATGGATGGGGAGAAAAATTTTACCTATTTTAAATAAAGATGGCTGTGATATTGACGAAAATTGGCAACTTGACATGTCTATAAGATGGTTGGAAAATAATAAAATTTGATTAAATTAAATTAGAAATTTTATAAACTTTAAAAGATTCGCCATTGTAAGGAAAACTTTCTATTTGTTCTAATCCAACTTTTTTAAACAAGAACTCCAATCTTTCATTATCTCTTATCCAACCCCAAAACTGAATTTTGTTCTTTTTGAAGAGTAAATAATATATTGGCCTTATAATTATCTTAATTTTATCAAAAAAAGATAATTTCGTAGAAGGTTTTTTATAATCATTTTCAACATCATTAAAGGAATGGTCAACACTTATTAAAATACTGTCCTTATTTAAACATTGTTTTATTTGAGAAAAAAAATCTATAAAGTTTTTATTATCAAAAGCATATGTGAATTGAACACAAAAAACTACGTCATATCTTTTTTGAGGTAAAATAGAATGATATTTTAAGCTTGGGTTTTTTTTATATAAAAACTTTCCTCCAAGTTTTGAAAAATCATAACATTCCAAAAAAATATCAGGCCTTAAATTAAAAATTTTATCCTCAATAAAACCTAAACCTGAGCCTAAAGATAAAACTTTTGAATTTTTTTTCATCATTAAAGAAAGTTTTTTATATGTTTCTAGTTTTTGTTTCCTCCATAAACTAGGCAGTTCATCCATATCTTTATACTTAATGAAAAGTACTTCATAAAAACTATCATAAAATAATTCTCCAGCTACTCTAAATAAAGTTAGATTACATTTTAATTTTGTAAACTTTATTCCCAACCATTCATTTTGATAAAATGGAAATTGTATCATTTTTTTATAAATCACCTTGAGATTTCATTTCATGGATCAAGTCGAGAAGACCTTGCCCTAAATCAATATGTGTTTTAGGCGTAAACTTTATTCCTATCATAGGCTTATAAGCATAAGGTGTTCTTACATAATGACCAGAATAACTCTCATTTCGAAATTCAATTTTATCTTTAATTCCAATTATTTCCCCCAACATATTTAGTATTTCAAAAACTCTATGTGATTGTTGGCCTGTTAAAACAATATTTTTATTTTTGAACTCGTCAGATAGAATCTCAATACTGCTTTTAGCAGCATCAATCACATGTATGTATTCTCTAATTGCATTTATATCGCCTTGATATGAAATTTTATCATTTTTAATAGCATCCTTAATTATTCTATATACCCCATTATCTGGCCCCGACCTTGGGCCGTAAAGTGATCCAAACCTTAAAATTGTATAGTCAAAAAACTTTTTATACTCTTCTACATAAAATTCTGAAGCAATTTTACTACATTTATAAAAGCCTCCTTCACGACTATTTACATATTGAGAGCTTGCATAAATAAATCTTTTAACTTTATTTTTTTTTGCTGCCTCTAGAGCATTAACATTACCCAAAATGTTTAATTTTACAGTCTCTATTGGTTTATTAAGAGCCTCATTCAAATCAGATAATCCACCATAGTTAAAAACAATTTCGCATCCTCTTAAGGCATCATTTAATGAATCAATGTTGGTAATATCACCTTTTATCATTTGTTGACTTTTTTTAATCCAAGGGGAGTCTTTAATATCATATATAATGACTTCATAATTAAGTTCAGAAAGTTGATCAGCCAAATGAGAGCCTAAAAATCCTGACCCACCAATTACACATACTTTAGCCATTTAATAGATTTTCTTTAATTTAAACATAAAGATTTTGAATTTCATATTCTGTTTCTGGTACTGGTCTATTAATTTTCTCACCTTTTACAAATCGAACCACTTCCTCTACAGCCTCTATTTCCATTCTTTCTCTACAATCTATTGACATTGAACCCATATGACTGGTTAAGATACATCTGTCAATTTTAGATAATGGACCGTTGTAAGGTTCATTATCAAAAACATCAATAGCTGCACCTCCAAGGTGCCCTTCAAACATAATGTTAAAAAGATCATTTTCATTAATAATGCCTCCCCTTGAAGTATTAATTATTAATGCATCCTTTTTCATCATCATAAGTTCTTTTTTATTGATTAAAGAGTTAGTATGCGGGGTTTTAGGAATATGAAGGCTTATTAGGTCTGAATTTTTATATATTTCTTCTTTGCCAACCCAATCAATTTTTAAAGCTGGAGCAATATCAGTATTATTAATGATTTTAGAATCAATATCATTAGCCAAAACTTTTGGAGAGCCAAAAGCAGAAATTCTTCTTAAAACTCTTGATCCAATTCGACCCAGTCCTATAATTCCAATCGTAATTTCAGAAAA
The DNA here is from genome assembly GCA_902612965.1 of uncultured SAR116 cluster alpha proteobacterium. Lineage (GTDB taxonomy): Bacteria > Pseudomonadota > Alphaproteobacteria > Puniceispirillales. Next base: position 128,791 of record CACMFN010000002.1, read on the forward strand.
TCGTTTTCCAAATATTCTCTTCCAATCACCGTTGTGCATTAACATATTTGAAATGTGTATCGATCTTAATAATGATAACATTAATCCTAGTGTTAATTCTGCAACTGCAGGAGCGGGAGCATCTGGAGTATATGCTACTAGAATATTTCTTTTTTTTGCTTCGTTAAGATCGACATTATCTACGCCAATCCCAACTCTTGAAACCAATTTTAACTTATCTGCGTTGCTAATAACTTTCTTTGTTATTGGTTCAGTTCCAGCTACGAGCAGATCAAATCCTTTAATCATTTTAGCTAGTTCATCTTCTGTAAGTTTTCGATTTAAAGGATTTATTACATAATCAACATTTGCATCTTTCATTAATTCAATAGGAAGATTATTTTTTTCACCAAATGGAACTGTTGTGACTAAAGCTTTAAACATGATTTAATTTTTTTGCTATCATAATACAAACAATTATAATTCTAAATTCAATTTTAAAAGATTATCTAAAGTTCCATTATTTACATATGCTTTAGAAAATGATGTGTCCCTTAATTTTACAATTTTATCAGTATCATATTTTTTTATTGCATCAAGTAATTTTTTAAGATTAGTAAAACAGTAAACCCTTTTCTTTAATAGTTTTAGTGCATATTTAGAAAATGGATGTATATCATCAAGTAAAAGAAAAATATCAACATCGTAATTTATAACGTCATAAAGTGGCGTTGAAACTAATTCCATAATAACAAGCTTAGGAGAGTATTGCCGTAAAAAAAGATCAAAATTAATTTGAACTATTTTTGTATTCTTTAAGTTTTTTAATTTTTGTGAAAATGAAAAATTATAATTATTGAAATCCTTAAATGGCTTTACAATATTTAAATTATCATCTCTTTTTTCAATCTCATCAAGTATTTTATATTGAGCGGTTGAAATAATACTCTGAGGTGTTCTAGCAGCCTCATTTATATAAACACAATTACTAATGGGAAAAACAATATCAACATTTTTTTTAAAATCTGCATTTGATGCGTCTAAATTTTTTCCTATATTAATAAATTTGCATCTTGGTTTTTCATGGTATGTCTTATAAAAAATTTTATCATCTGATGCATAACTTAAATAATAATCGCATCTATCAAAATCAGTAATATAATGATGTTTATTTAACATTACTTGACTAAAATAACATCCCCCATGTTGTTTTCCAATAACAGGAATTTTCATTTCTAAAGCATAATCTATTATTATGTTCCAATGAGGTACATAAATTGTAGGAACCTCCCATGCAATACAACTAATCTTATAATTTTTAAAAATTTTATCGAAGTATAATATTAGATCAAAATATTCTTCAAAGTTGTTCTGAAAATCAATTATCAATTTATTTTCAATACTTCCATTATCATATTTTGTAGAAGTTTTTTTTATTATGTCTTTTATTTGATCAAAAACAGGTTTATCTGGTTTATAATTATTTATATAAAAACTTTTTTCTTTACCAAAAAATAATTTTACTGGTGTTATATTATATAAACAAAAAATTTTCTCAACAATTGACTTGGGCGAAGGTTGAAAAATGATACCAAATTTTTCTTCTTTGTTTTTTAATTTTCTGGAAAAAAAGTATTTATTAAAAAAGTATTTTAATTTTGATAAATTATAATTGTCTCTATTTAGCGCTCTCTTAGCCCAAACATTTAAAAAATTTTTAATTTTAGTTACATGTATATAGTCTGATAACCTTTCATTATCAGAGTGTACATTACTTGAAATAATAAATTGGTCATTATTGTTATAAAAAACGTTAATACTAGCATTTCTGTTTTTTAAAACGCTAACCAATTCATCTTCTAGTGAATAAATTAATGTATTACTATTAATTTTTCTATTCAAAAATAAATCCACATTATTTGATTTAGTCTGTTTTTTTGTTATTTTTTTGGCAAAGAGTTTCAAAAGAAATATTGAAAGCAACTCATACCTTCTATAAGCAAAATATAATGACTTGAATATATTTATTTTTCTCCAGTTTAAGACTTTACAAATCTTTATACTGATTTCTTTATCAAGTATGGAACATGTATTTTCAAAATTATCTGAAGAAAGTGTGATTGCTTTAATAGCTTCATTAGGTGTTATAAAGGCTGTAAAATCAATACATTTAATATTATGTGATTCTAAAAAATCAACAACGCTATAATGTAATGAATATATTTCATATTTTTGATTATCATTGTAATGATTATCAAGAAAATCATTTGCTGAAGCTACAGTATCAATAATAACCAATGAATTCATTTAGGTGATTGATTACTCCCTAAATTTAATATGTTTTGCAGGAACACCTAACATAATTGAAAAAGGCTTAACTTCCCCTTTAAGTAATGAATTTGCACCTAAAATACTTCCTTCACCCATTTCAGTATTCATAATGATGCTTGCATTTGAACCTATCCAAACGTCTCTCCCTATTTTTACTGAACCTGAGATATCATTTTTATGTTCAACAAAAAAGTTATTTACCGAACCATTTCTTATATTATAGGTTGTTGCATTTATGTTTACATTATTACCTAAAATTGAGAAGTCGCCAATTTGGACATCACCTCCTCCATTAATTGTACAATTACGACTTATAGCAACGCCCTGACCAATTTCAACAACTGCATCCCTAGCGGCAATGATTCTTACGCCCTCATCTAAATAAGCATTTTCATGAATAATTATACGTCCGTTATCTCTATTTCTAATATCAACTTTATCTCTAATTAAAACTCCTTTTTTGATTATAATATTATTTGGATTTCCATCAATTTTAAATAAAGGCTTACCAGTAAAATTAATATCTCTAGATATCTTACAACCATACCAATTTAAAAATAATGGTAATAAAGAGTTAAATCTTTCTGGAACTAGTTCTGAAATTAAATGAGAGAAAGATTTTTTTGGACTTTTTGAATTTTTGTTTTCTGCGATATTTTCTTTTAGATTATTCAAAATATCGTTTCTATTTGATTTATTCATTTACAGATTCTTATCTAGAAATTCACATACTTGCAGTATTTCATTTTCTGAAATTTTATTATGAATTGGCAACAATAACAAACTAGATGAAATAAGATCTGTGTTAGGAAATTTGCCCATTTTACCATAAAAATGTCCTTGTTTATGAGCAGGGGCCCAAGTTTTGAAGTAAATTTTCTCATTTAATGCTTTTTGGCAAATTTCGTCTATATCTTTTTTTATTAAAATTCCAAAGAAAAAATAAGGGTGTGAGCTATTTTCATTTATTTCTTGAAAAATCACACTTTTTGGAAGATTTTTTTTATAAATATCAGCTTTCTTTTTTCTTTCATTTACATAAAAATCTAGTTTCTTTAATTGAACTCTAGCAATTGCAGCGGCAATATCTGTCATTCTACAATTCATACCTAACCTATTATGCTTATACTCCCAAGGCTTTCTGTCTTTTTTATATCCATGATTTATAATTGATGAAATTATATCATAAAGCTCAGTGTTATTTGTTGTGATTAAGCCTCCTTCACCAGAAGTAATGATTTTTGCTCTATGTAAGCTAAAACAATGAATATCAGCTTGGGATCCAATATAACTATTTTTATATTTACCTCCAGCAGCTTCTGCAGAGTCAGCTATAACCGGCAAGCCCAAAGATAGTATATCATCATAATCTACTGGTAAACCTCCTACATCTACAGGCATAATTGCATCTATATTATCTGGAAGATTTGATTTATTTATATTCCAAGTTTTTAAATCACAATCGATTAAAATTGCCTCGCCTACCAAACTACAAGCATTTGCAGAAGCTATAAAAGAAAAACTAGGAACAGCAATTTTGATTTCTTTACCAAGATACTCTTTTAAAGCCATTAAGCCAGCAATAAGTGCCATTGTACCATTGCATACTGCAACCGTGTGCTTAACTCCAAATTTTAAGTTAATTTCATTTTCCAATTTTTTAATATTAGGACCATTTGCACCAATATTATTATTTGAAATAGCATCAATAACTGCATTTTTTTCTTCTTCACCTATATCTGGAATGTCCCAAAGAATTTCTTTCATTTACTTGTACTCCTCACACCAATTTTGAGCAATTTTTATTGCAGTCAAATGGGCTGTCACAGATCTATTTTCAATTTGATCGAATTCTAATAAAAATGGAAGAAGAGAAATAAAATGACACATTTCATTAAATTTTACAATACGCATAAAGTTATCATTAGTAAATGAATGGTTGAAAGTATTTAAAACTAATTTTTCAAATGGTTTTTTTGTTTTTTCTAAAAGTTCTATTGTCTCTTTCTGGTCGATGATAAATGTGTAGTGATCATTATTTCCTTTAGTTGTTTTTGAACTTCTTATCAACCTACTAGAAATCATCTCATATTTACCATTAAGAGAGTGCCATATTTTTCCTAAATCATAAAAATAATCGCAATAATCATAACCTCTAGGATCAATCAAAATAAATTCTTTTGTCTTTGTATTTACAAGTACATTAGAATAATGCATGTCTGCATGACCCCATTTACCAATACTTTCTGGGTTCACTGGATTTCTCTTTATAATTATTTTTATTTTATTAATTAAATGATACAAACTTTCATAATCTTTATCCTCAATGATAATCTTTTCAGCTTCTAACATTTTTTTATGGATTTTAGATTTTGTTTTTAATTCAAGTAGTCTTCTTTGCATCCTATCAAGATGCATGGTTTCAACATAATTATTAGGAGCATTAATTTTGTCTATTGAATATAGATCTCTGCAAAATTTTACTAATATCTCATTCCATGAATTTAACTCTTCTTCTGAAACTTTTTTTGCTATTATAAGACGTCTAAGTGTAGGCAAGTTATAATGTTGCATCTCATAATAGACTTTGTCTTTACTTTCTTTATTTGATTTAATAATTTTAGGAAAGTTTGGCTTTAATTTATCAGGCAAGCTTTCTATAAAATTAATCTCATCAACTAGTTTTTCCATTCTTTCTTGTGTAGCTTCTTTTAAAACTCTATTTACTACAATTACATTTGTTTGAGTCCCACTTCCACTCTCATAGCCAAAACTTATATTTTTATTTTGATTAGATATATTAGTTATTGATTTAACTATATTTAATATATTTCCCCAGTTATTTTCGAAAATAATAAATGGTATTTCTAACTTTTCTAATGCTCTCATGAAATTATTACACGGTTTTGGATTTAATCTTTCCCAATTATATTTCATATCATCAATATGAAATATAGGCTTTAGTTCTTTGAGAATTTCTATTTTATTATCATTTTGATTAACTAAAAAAATATCATCTATTGGAAAATCATTTTTCTCAAGCCACTTAATCGTTATATTTAAAAAAGTCTCTTTCCTTGCTGAAACCCAGGCAATTTTAAAATGTTGATTAAGTTTCTTTATTGTTTCAACAGAGCCTTCAATAGGTTTATCTTGAAGCATTATTTCTTTGTCAAAAACTTTGGGATCAATAATATTTTTTTCTTTATTAAAATATCTTCTAAACCTTGTATCTTGGTCTGCAACAGTATTGTCAATATCAACAGATATATAGTTTTCATTTTTATTAATAGAAAATTTTTTCTTCATATTTTATTTCCGTTATTAAATATTATCAAATTCAACAGCCTGTGAATAAACCACTCATTATTATTAACATATTTATCTTTATTAATATCATTAATAATAATTTCCATGTCAAAATAGCCCATAAAAAAATTTTTATTTGAAGACAAAATATCTAAAAAAAACTCTTTGGAGTTTTTCAGAATACTCTGTGCCTGGAAAGGGAATTGTTTATTTGAACTTAATTTAATTTTATTTTTATCCTTAGGACTTATTAATTGATTTAAAATATTATCATAATTCTTTTGACCAGTAGAAACGAATTTTATGCAATTTAAAATAAACTTTATATCTAAAGACAAAGTTACTTTTGTAACATTGAAATACCTTAAAATAGCATTTTTATAAAACGATGATTTAACGCATCTTTCAAAAATATAAAAAAACATCAAATTATCGTAACTATTTAAAATTCTTTCTGTTGATGAATTAATTGCTTCTTGGTAACCATTGGTACTTGAAAAATACCTTTCAATTACTGGACTGGGTGTTAGATATTTTTTTTGTATTTCATCTAAATTGTTATAATTTCTTCTCGATATTTCAAGAAAGTCACAATATATATGATGATCAAAATTTTTATCAACTAAAAATTTTGTGAAGCCCAATAAATTTATGCTAGACAAAGGTGAAAGGCCACCTGTTATTTTTGAAAAGTTAACAAAGTCCCTTAACTTATATTCATAGTTTTCAATAATGAATTCTTCATGTTTGATAGTATTTAGTAAATTAGCTCTTTTTCTAGCTTCAATTATATCATTAGAATTATTTAAGCCCCATGTTGACGTTGTAAAATTTTTTAAGCTTTTTTTTAGTGAGAGCCCTCCAATTAAACTATCCATTCCACTTGTAAGACAAAAAATCAAGTTCTTATCAATTACAGATGTTTTATAATTTACATTGTTTTGAAAAATAGTAGGGATTTTAAAATCATAGAAAGTACTAATATCTAGTATTTGATTTTCTTTTGAAACAACTTTGTCACTTATAACAATTTTTGTATTCGGATTTATTGTTGATACATTTTCATAAATTGTATCATTAGTAGCGGCCATAAATCCAAATGAGAAATAATCATATATGTTTTTTTCATTTATTTTTAATGTAGTATCAGTTATTTCTTCTTTAAGTAAATTTATTGATGTTGTTAAAATAATATATTTTTCAGACGTATAAAGATAGATAGGTATTGATGCATAGTAATCATTTATTATTTCAAAGTTCTTATTTTTTTTAATTATTTTTACAAATTCACCATCAAAATAATCTACAAAATTATTAATATATCCTATTAAGAAAGTATTTTCATTTTTATCTTGAATGTTTATTTCTTTAAAGGATCCTCGAAAAAATTTTATTTTCTTTGATTTATTTTTTTTTGAAAAGACAAGCAAAAAGTCATTAATTTTTAGCATTTCGAAACTTATAATAAATTTGTTTGTCTTGTTTAATCGATAAATTTAGAAAGTTTATAATTACATAAACTTTTCAAATTTAAGCAGATTACATTAACAAAATTGCTTAAGCAACCATTATTCTCTTCAGATGGAAAGGATCTGAATAAATAGTGTTAAGACCCTCAATTGCAGTAGGACAACAGTTAATTTTTCGTAATTTTAATTCATTAATTACTTTTTTATTATAGCAATTTGAAAGACCTTCAGGATAAGAGTAATGATTAATATCTTTTTCAGTATTATTCTTTATAAGTTTTAGACTGGTATCTAATTCTTTTTTTAGTTCTTGTTCAGATAAGAAACTCAAAATTTTATGACTATGAGAGTGACCGCCAATATCCAAATAATCATTTGAAATAGCCTCATTTACCTGTTTCCAAGACAACTTTAAATCTAGAGGGTCATTGGAAGTATATATAATATCTTGTTCCAATTCTGTAAAAACTTTTTGTACTATTAAATCAATGGATTCATTGGAAGAAGTTTTAACATACTTTCTAATATGGTTTAGGAAATGAATCTTATTTTTTTTTGTTTTTAGTTCGAATTTAGTTTTTAGAAAATCTAATTTGATCTCAGTTTTTTTTGAGTATTCAACTGCATATTCTATTTGATCTATCCATGACATCATATTTTTATCTACAAAGTTCGTGGTGATATATATCATTGCATGAATTTTTAGATCATTAAGAATAGGAGCAGCAACACTTATATTATTTTCGAATCCATCATCAAATGTTATAACAAATGATCTAGGCGGGGGCGGTTGATTATTACTAATATAATATAATAACTCATTCATTGAAATTGAATTGCCATGTTTCTTAATATGTTTCATGGCTTTGAAAAAATAAGTTTCTAAAATATTCTTCCTGGTATAATTTCTTACGATATGTTTTTGTTTTTTAATTACTCCATGAAACAAAAATATAGCTATCTTGTTTTTTGAGAGAAATTCTTCCATTTTTTTAGGTAGGTTTTCATCATGATCCATAATTGTAGTCACTATTTTTATTATTGAATTTATTTAAACAAATTTCTTTTAAAACAGCTGGCATAAAAGAGTAATACCGCCCCTTTGTTTTCTGTTTATATGAAAATATCTTAGATGAATTAGATAAACAATTTATTGTATCCTTGGCCATTTTTACGCACTCTTGAGTATTAAGCGACCTTAACTGATGCAGTTTTAAGTTTTTATTAATTTTTATCTTTCTTTTGAATAGAATTTCACCTGTATCTAGCGTTGGTTCAACTTTATGAAGTGTAGAAACTAAACTGTTATAGTCATTATGATATATACTCCACAAATGTGAGTCCAGCCCTCTATACATTTCTGGATCACCCCCATGAAAATTAAATAAATTTGTATTAATTTTAGAAATAGTTTTTTTATTTAAAATACCGGTTCCAAAAACAAAGGTCAGATCTGGATTAATTTGATCAATTAATTTAATGCAATCACTATCATTAACTGAATTAAAAGTTATTGAATTTGAAATAAATTTTAATTTTTTATTTTTAGAATTAAACCAAAGGTTTCTTTCATATTTTACCATTTCATCTTCGAACTTATGATAGATCTTGAACTCTGGTACCTTGGGTTTTTTTGTTTCGTATATTACAAATAAATCATCAGAAATCTCATGAATTTTTTTTACAAAGTAATTGTGATGAGTTGTTTCTGTTGTTAAAATTAAAATTTTCATTATATATGTTTTTTGGGTATAAAAATCTCACCTTTAGAAATACTGTTTCTTAAAGTTTTACCAATAAGCTCGTTTTCATTTCCTGGCGAAAGACCAGACCCTGGGCGTACCCAAGTTAAATCATCAATAGAAATTATTTTTCCTGCATCAATATTTTTATTTGCTGCAATAGATCTTCTTAATTCTTGAATTTCAATATTTTCTTTACAAACCTCTTCTAATTTTATATCTCCCATAATTTTTGAAACATCAGCTATTGATCTTACCAATAATTTCATCTCTTTAGGGTCAGAAGAAATATAATGGTCTCTGAAATCAGAATAATTTTTATCTAATGTAAAATGTTTCTCAATAATTCTTGCTCCAACAGCTACTGCAAGTTTTGCACATTCAATACCCAGTGTATGATCTGAATATCCAACAGTAATATTTGGAAATAACCTTTTAATGTGGGATATAAAATTAATTTTTGCATGTTCTGGGGCGGTTGGATATTGTGAAACACAATGAAAAAATGCTAAATTACAAACAGATTCATTGTCATCCCAAATTGAGTAAATTTTTTTCATTAGATTTAAGTTTGCCATTCCCATTGATACGAAAGTGGGCTTTTTGAAACTTTCAACTTCTTTAATTAAAGGAAAAAAATTATTATCCCCTGATGAAATTTTAAATACATTTTGAATATTGTTTAAGTATTTGGCACTTTTAATGTCAAAAGGGGTTGAAAAGAAATCTAATTTATATTTTTTTGCCTCTAAAGAAAGTTCAAAGAATTCTTCATAATTTAATTGAAACTTTTTTAACTTGTCTAATCTGTCTTGATTTCCCGTTGTTACATAATCTTCAGGAAGGAAAGTTTGAAACTTTACTGCATTAACTCCTGTTTCTGATGCAGCTTTTATCATTTCTTTTGCTACCTTTATATCTCCTTCGTGATTATTCCCAATCTCAGCAATTATATAAATTTTTTTCTCAGTATCAAAACTTCCAATATGCATAATTTTCCTATTTTAAATATATACCATTCTTTATTTTTGGATTCATTTTACCTTTAATTTCAAAATGTTTTAGCAAAATACCTTCATCCAAGCAAATAACTATTGGCCCCATTCCTTGGATATAAATAACTTTTCCCGGACTACCTTTAAATTTAGTTAGTGTTCTTTCACACGAGAAAATTCTTAATATACTCTCTTCACACAAACACCAAGCACCTGGATAAGGTTTTCCCAAAGCCCTTACAAATAATTCAACTTCATTTGCTTTTTTTAGTGAAAAATTAATCTTCCCATCATCATCATTTCGTTGATGCCAATATTGGGCCAACTTCTCATTTTGTTTTATACCATTATTGCCTTTTGTTAACTTTCTTATTGCTTCATTAACCATCACTGGGAATAACTTATTAGCTTTAATATGAACTGTTTCTATATTATCTGTTTCGCATATTTTGAACTGTTTATCAGATAGAATAGGGCCAGTATCAATGCCTTCATCTAATAAAATCACTGAAAGACCAATTTGTTTTTCACCATTTATTATTTGCCAATTAAGAGGTGAACCACCTCTATATTTTGGTAAGGGGCCAGCATGCAAATTAATACATCCATATCTTGGAATATCAATTACTCTTTTTTTTAAGATTTGAGAAAAACCTGCTATAATAAATACATCTGCATCAAAAGACTTTAATTTCTTTATAGATTCATTTGAATTAATACTTTCAGGTGAATAAAAATGTGATCTTTTTTTTGAAATTTTTTCTTTTAATTTTGCAACAAAACTTTTTTTTGATACAACACAAACAACATTCTTTTTGTTGTTATAGAAATTTTTAAGAACTTCAAAACCCCTATCTCCGTTCAGAAAAATTATATATTTCACAATATCTATCTTTTTGTTTCAAAAAATTCGGGATATGATTTTGCAAAATTTTTATACCATTCTATATAATTTTCAAAACCTATACTTAATGAATTGGTAGGGTTATAACCAATTAATTTCTTGGCTTTGTCAATGCTTAGAGTGCCTCTTTCTGGCATTAAATTATCTCGGGGATTATATATAATATTTATGCCTGAGAAATGAGATTTTACAATATCTGCCATTTCATTTATTTTTTGAGCTTGACCATATGTTAGATTGAAAATTTGATTTATAGACTTTTCATTGACAATTGAGAGAATAACACCTTTAACAAGATCCTCAATATATGTAAAGTCAAGAGCATCACTTCCATCTCCATTAATTGTCAGATTTTCCCCTTTTAAAGCATTTTCGATAAATGCCTGTCCGACTCTTCTACTTACACACCGTTCACCATACAAGGCTGAGGGTCTTATAATTGTATATGGCAGATCAAAAACTTGATTATAAGCAATCACAAGTTTTTCCGCTCCATATTTCAGCGCACCATAAATTCCAATAGGATTGCAATAAGCATCTTCTTTAACTGCAACATTATTAAAATTTCCATAAACCATAGAAGAAGAAAAAAATATTAAATGTACTCCTAAATTTCTAATGGCATCTAAAACATTTTCTAATGTTCGCATACTGTGATCAAAAGTAGAAAATGGGTCTTTGTTTGATCTATTTGCATGTGCAATTGCTGCCAAATGAACCACTGTATCTGGTTTTTCTTCTGAAATTATTTTTGAGACAGTATGATAGTCCCGTATATCATTTATTAATATCTTAACTTTTGCCTTTTTTAAAAGTCTTAACCTTTCGTTTATAATTGATATATATAATTCAGAATTTGTATTTGAACTGTACTGACTTGTGTAATAGCCTAAACTATTTACCTGAAGTCCATCAACAACTGTAACATCCCCTCCTAGGTCAGCAATTTTTAAAGCAAGGTTATGTCCAATAAAACCAACACCTCCCATTATTAATATTCTTTTATTTTTTACATCTTCAATTGTCTTCATTTCAACTCCATCAAACATTCTTTTAGTTTTAAAGAAATAAATTTCATGTGATCAATATTTAAATGTGGTCCAACTGGCAAAGCTAACATTGTGTCACTAAATTTTTCAGCATTTTTATACATGCTACTATTATAATTATATTTATTTTTATAATAAGTCATTCTTGGTACAGGCTGAGGATAATATACACTTGAGCCCACCCCTTTCTCCATTAGAGCTGTTATAATAGATGGTCTTCTATCTTTAAGTTTAGGATCAAGCAAAACTCCACAACAGTAGTGACAACTATAAATATTATTGTTTGAAGGTTGTGGTATTATTGTTATTTCCTCAATATCTTTTAAGTGATCTGCTAAAATATCAAAGTTTTCTTTTCTAGTTTTTAGAAATAAATCTAATTTTTTTATTTGTTCAACCCCAATAGCAGCATGAATTTCACTCATTCTATAATTAAAGCCAAGCTCCACAGTGTCATAGACACCAGGAATTTTCCTATCTCCATGAGTTTTATCAACTCCAAATGCTTTTAATAAATTTAGTCTCTCTGAGAGTTTTTCATCTTTTAAAATTATCATTCCGCCCTCAGCAGTCGTAATATGCTTTACTGGATAAAATGAAAAAACACCAGCATCACCATGTAAGCCTACATGCTTGTTATTAATGGTTGCGCCTGGGGCTAGAGCACAGTCTTCAAGAACAAAAAGTTTTTTATTATTTGCTAATAAGCAGACTTTTTCCATATCAACAGGCACGCCTAAATAATGAACTACAGCTATTGCTCGTGTGCGACTTGTGATTTTTTTCTCTATATCTTCGATTTTTATATTTCCAGTGTTTTCGTCTGCATCAACAAATATTGGTTTAGCTCCAGTCAACTCAACAGCATGTGCTGTAGCAATATGGGTTTGAGCTGGAACAATGACTTCGTCTCCTGGACCATATCCTAGCGCAAAATATATCAAGTGCATGCCTGCAGTACAAGATGAAACACTTACTGCATGGGGAGCATTTGTAAATTCAGCAAAACTTTTCTCAAAAAGCTTTGCTTTGGGACCATGAACTAAGATAGGACCATTTAAAACTTCTTTTACTGCCTCTTTTTCTTTTTCATCTATTAAAGGTGCTCCAAACTGTACTTTCATTTTATCCTCTAAATATATGTTTTATATTTAATTAATAGCTGTTTATTTAAATTTACTGATTGTTCAATATGTAAAGTAATTGACATACTATCTAAAATTTCTTGTATACTAATTTCAGGAGTTGCGCCATCTAAAATTGAAGAAATGAATGAGGGTATCATGTCACCTTTATGTGTTCCTGGGTAATTATCAGTTAAGTGATGAAGCTTTTGTTTTGGATCTCTTGAGTATATATAACAAGAGCCAGAATGGCTTTGAATAAATGTACCCTTTGAACCATAAATACATAATTTATGATGGTGTGGAGTAACACTTCCAAAGTTAGAAGTTATTTTGGCAATTAATCCATTATTAAATTTTAAAAGTGATGCAACAAAATCATTATGTTTAAAGTTTTTATTAGAAGTTACAATTTTATTTGCCATAGAAAAAACTAGTTTAGGTTTTTTTTGCAAAAGCCATATCAATAAATCAATTAAGTGTATTGCACCTCCACCAACTACTGAGTAGTAAGGTATTTTTCCTCTCCAACCATTTGTTATCTTATTAAGTCTTCCATAATCATAATCTCCTTCAACATAATAAATTTGACCTAATTTATCTTGCTCAATATGTTCTTTTAATTCTAGAAATCTTTTTGTTTTTCTTAAAATCAAATTTGAGCTCATTTTAATATGTTTATTTTTTTTAAGATTTAAAAAAATATTTTCAAGCTCATTTTGATTTTGACAAATTGGTTTTTCAACAAAAATATGTTTGTTATTATTAATAGCATTTATAATATGTTTGTGATGGTAGTTATCAAAAGATGCTATTGAAATTAAATTAATTTCAGGATTTGAAATTAATTTGTTTGCATCAGTTGAAATATTTTTAATATTATATTTTTTAGAAATTAAATTAACTTTTTGTTCATCAAAGTCACAAATAGAATGAACTGCACACCTTTTATCATTTTGAAAAGTTTCTAAATGTTTCTCACCAACACCTAATCCAATAATGCCAACATTTATTTGTTTACTCATAACAATTATCAATCATAATTTTTAAAAGTCTTTCCCAGTCATGAGTTTTGTTATTAACTTTCTTTAAAAGAAAATTAATATTTTTAAAGTCTTCGTAAGTATCAATTGACATTTGAAAACTACTATAATTTTTTCTAGATTTAAAATTTTTAATTTTATAGTTTTCTTTATAATTATAAAATCTTTTTGTAACATGTTCTTTTTCATCCACGGACAGTTTATTTTTATCTAATTCTATAAAAACTTTGGAATTTACAACTTCTACTGATTGACCCTTCGGGTAAGTTCTGCTGAATGTGTTGGTAACAATGTCATATTCTCCACTATGGTATATTTTAATTGCTTTATTTATTAATGACGGATCAATAAGAGGGCTATCTGCACTGATACGAACAAACTCTTTGCATTTTGTTTTAAGAATAACTCTTTTAAATCTACTAAAAACATCTAATAAGTCGCCTCTGTAAATATTTATACCATTTGAAAAACAATATGAACTTATTTGATCATCTAAACTATCTGTTGATGTTGCTACTATTATATCCTTAATTAATTTAGACCGTTTAATCTGATTTACAGTTCTACCTAAAACTGTTGTGCCATTTAAATCTTTTAATACTTTTTCAGGCAGTCTTTGAGAGCTCATTCTTGCTTGAATAATTGCTATCATGGGTTTTATCTTTTATAATAATTAAAAAATATTAAAACTATGTAAATATATAAATATAACTTATCAGTTTTAAAATTTAATGTTTGCAAGTTCTTTATATGTCTTAGATCCTGTAATTGTACCATTATTAAGTTCATATATTCTATCACAAAATTTAAGCGTTGAAATTCTGTGAGCAATAATAATCATAGTTATTTTACCTTTTAAATTATTAATTTCGTTCACAATCATTGTTTCAGTTTTGCTATCTACAGAACTTGTTGCTTCATCGAGAATAAGAACATCTCTATTATGATATAAAGCCCTTGCAATAGCTACTCTTTGTCTCTGCCCACCTGAAAGTCTTGTACCTCGCTCACCAAGAAAAGTTTCAAGACCATTAGGAAGAGATTTAGCAAAAGTAGAAAGCTTAGCTTTATTTAAAGCGCTCATTACTTTATCTTTAAAGTTTGCATACTCTACACCAAGAGTAATGTTTTTTTCTAAGGTGTCATCCATTATAAAAACCTCTTGGGGAAGAAATGCTACACATGATCTCCATGTTCTCAAATTGGATTTAATTGAGCGATCATTTAGTAAAACTTTCCCTTTGTCGGGCTTTAAAAATCCCAATATAAGATCTAATAGTGTTGATTTTCCTGAACCAGATTCACCTACTATCCCAATACATTCACCTTCATTGACGTTAAATGAAAGCTTATGAATTACATTAGACTTAGCTTTAGGATATCTAAATGAAATATTATCTACACTGAGTGTTAATAATTTTGTTTTTTTGTTTTCAAATATTTCTTTACTTTTTAATTCGTTAGTACTCTCTATATTTAAAATATCTTCATAAAGTCGATTTACGCCATCTCGTGCAAACCTTATTTGACCAATGCATGTAGCAACAATATTAGCTGAAGGCAACAA
This sequence comes from uncultured SAR116 cluster alpha proteobacterium, assembly GCA_902612965.1. Lineage (GTDB taxonomy): Bacteria > Pseudomonadota > Alphaproteobacteria > Puniceispirillales. The sequence continues at coordinate 144,303 of CACMFN010000002.1, forward strand.
CCTTAAACCAGCAAATCCAAAAACTGTTACCGTAGCAATAAACTTATTTGAATCCTGGCCTTCAATTATCATCATAGACAATACTAAAAGAAAAAGAAAAAGAATCATAACAAACTCTAAAAGATACCTAGGTGCGTTTGTAATAATGTTATGAAGTTTATTATATTTTGCCATTGTTTTAACTTCAGTTAATACGTGATTATGAAAATAGTTTTCTACATTTAGAACCCTAATTTCCTTTATACCGTCAATAGCTTGTTGAATACCTTGGACACTTTTAGATTGTGCTTTATTTACAACCTCACCATACTTTGGCAATTTTGATCTAAAAAATTTATCGTATAAAAAAATGGTAACCAAAAGAAGACCACAAAACAAACCTAAAGCGAAAATATTTTGGAAACCAAGGAAAACAATAATTACAAATGCTATAATTAGATCTGAAGTAACTTTTAAAAATGGATAAACAACAAAAAATGTAAATTGAGAAACTAAGTTGTTTATGTTGTAAATAAAATCTGAAGAATTTCTGTTCATAATTTGTATTAATGGAAAATTAATATAAGAAGTAAGTAAATGTGATTTAATTTTAATCTCTCTTCCATATGCAAACTGTAAGATAATAAAATGTATAAATATTGATGCGAACGCCTTTATTAAAAATATAAATATTAAAACAGATCCTAAATAGATTAATAGATGTTCTTTTTGTATGTTTTCTATGTTTAAAAAAAATAAATTAATTCCTTTATCGTTTCCTGTGATAATTCCAATGTACGGACCAATTAGACTTAACCCAATAAGATCTAATATTCCTGATGCAAGGAATATTAAAACCATCCATGGAACTTTTTTAAAATCTGAACCTAGTAAAAATTTTATTTGATAAAAGTAATTATCATTCTTAATATAATTTTTTGGGAAAATTTCTTTTATATCATTTTTTAGCATAAAATATATCACTATTGTCACAATTAGGACTATAGTTATCCACACCAGTCATTAAAATTTCTCTTGTTTTTTTTAAATTTTCCTTATTAAGATTTTCAGAAAATTCTGATATTAAATTTTCAATTTTATCCCAATTCATAAACCTGTCATTAACTTGAAAAATTTTTGGATGAATAGTGTTGTCGAAGTTTTTTTCTACCATTAACTCCTCATACAATTTTTCACCTTTTTTTAGTCCTGAGATTTTAATTTCAATATCCCCAATTGAAGTGTTTGGAAGTCTAGGTATCTGACCTGTTAATCTTATCATTTTAATTGCTAGATCAATAATTTTTACAGGCTCACCCATATCAAGTACATAAACACTTCCACTACTACCAATTGCACTAGCTTGGATTACAAGTTGTGATGCTTCAGTTATTGTCATAAAATATCTTTTTACCTCTGGATCAGTTACTGTTACAGGACCTCCATTTTGAATTTGTTCTTTGAATAAAGGTAAAACTGATCCGCTTGACCCCAAAACATTGCCAAACCTTACTACTTTAAAATTAGTATTATTATCATTTTTTTGTTTTTGTCTATCAGCTAAAGCTTGAATGGCCTGTTCTGCAAATCTTTTTGTTGCGCCCATTGTATTAGTAGGTCTCACAGCCTTGTCTGTGGAAATTAAAACAAAATTTTTTACATTTGCTTTTATAGCTGCTTCTGCACAATAGATAGTGCCTATTATATTATTCTTAAAACCCTCTATGATGTTTTTTTCAACCAAACTTACATGCTTATAAGCTGCAGCATGGTATATAGTTTGAACATTGAAATAATTACAAATTTCAAAAACTTTATCTTTATTAGTAACAGATCCTAAAATTGGAACTATATTTGAGTTATCTAAATTACATTTAGATGTTAATTCTCTCTCAATTTCGTATAAAAAAAACTCATTTTTCTCAAAAAGAATTAGTTTTTTAGGATTTATCATACTTATTTGTCTACAGAGTTCTGAACCTATTGACCCACCAGCACCAGTAACCATAACCACTTTATCTTTTATATTTTTTTTCATAAGGTCATAGTTTGGCAAAATTGTTTCACGTCCAAGAACCTCTTCAATACTGATTGGTTTAAGATCATTTATTGAAATTTTATCATTTGCTAATTTAGATAAAGGTTCCATTAATCTAACTTTGACTGGATAGTTTGTTAGGTAGATAATTAGATTATTTCTTTCTATTTCCGATAATGAGGGAATTGCAACCATAATTTCAGAGACATTAAATTTTTTAATTATTTTGTCTAAGTTTTTAATTGAGTAAATTTTTAGGTTAAGAATCTGCTTTCCATGCAATGACAGGTTATCATCTATAAATCCAAGTGGTTTTAATTCACGACTAAATTGAAGTGCAGTAGCTAATTCAATTCCTGCGTTCCCAGCGCCATAAATTAAAATATTTTTCTTCTCAGCAAAGTCGATAATACTCTCTTCTATGGCCCAAAACATCTGTCTAACTATTATTCTTAAGCCACCTATGAATAAAAGTGTTACAAACCAGTTTATAAGACTTAGAACTAATAAACCACTAAAGTATTTACTTACTTGGTAAATATTTCCATCATCATGATAAATTAAAACTGAATCAGGTACATCAACGCCTATAATGTATCCAATTAATGCCCATAAAGTAATATAAACTGTAACTGCAATAAAAATATTCATTGAAGCTTTAAAGCCAATGTATCTTACAACAGCGTGATATAAACCATAGAAATAAAAAATTGGTATTGCTATTAAAGGTGAAAAATACATCAAGTTTTGATAACCATAATCTGGAAACACAAAAGCTGCTTGCCTAAGAGAGTACGAAATGATAATGGCACAGCATAATAAAAATGCATCTATAAAGACTAATATAGACTGTTTTTTAAATCGAGATAAGTTAAGTAATTTTTTTAAGGCTGAAGTCATCACAAGTCATATTAATCATTGGAAATTTAAGTTATTAAAATTTGAATAATAGTTAATTAATTTTAAATAATTTATAAATATTAAATTTAAGTTATATATTTATATCTTAAAAATAATTTGTTACCATATATTAATGTTATAAAATAGATAAATGGTATTTGATATCTTACGGATGAGCCAATATTCCATATAGATAAAGGAACTAGTAGAAAAAATACTAAAAACAAAAAAATCAAATAACGAAAAAAGATTTTTGAACTTAATTGTTGCTTGAATAGAAGATAATAAATTAAAGAAGCTTTAAAGATTCCAATAATAAATAAAGGAAGCAAAGATACTCTTGAAAAAATTTCTGACGGCAAGGCTGAAAATATTATGGTATAAACACCTAACAAATAATAACCAAATAGATTAAAATAACTCCCAAAATTAACAAGATCTACCCATAACCTATTAGTTGAAGATTCTCTTGCAGACTCCCAACCCATAAAGTCATCTGAAATTTCTTTCAAAATAAAGACCAGATCTTCATTATCAAATGTTTGGAATATAAAAGTTGATAATCCTATTATTAAAAAAATTTGAAACCTTCCAAATCCTGATTTTAGATAGACTATATAAAGCAATGGAAGTATGAAATGTAATCTGATTTTGTAGACCACATACAAACAAACTAAAGAAAATATAAAATTAATAGGATTGCTTTCTTTTGAAGAAAACTTATAAAAATATATCATAGCTAAAAGCAAAATTGCCTCTTTTGAAGGAAAGGCAAGAAAAAGTATATACATTGGATTAAAAATTATAATAAAAATTATTATATTAGGTATTGTTTTGTTTTCTTTATAAATTGATATTAGATTTCCATAAATAATCAAAAACAGAAAAAAAGAAAATATAATTTCCCTTCCAAATAGTATGCCCCCATTCCAATATATAAATTGAATAATTACATGAGACACAAATTCAGTGCTTTCTGGAGGAATAGTGTACCGTGAAAAATCTCCTGGCGTTATACCTAAAGGATTAAAAATTCTTGTAATCCAAAATGACAAAATGACAAAAATCCAAAATAAATTTTCATTACTCTTAGTAATCATTTTTTAGATATTTCATTAAGTAGAAAAGTAAAAAATAAAGCGTTATATAAATTAAAATAAAATGTATTACTAATGGATATGTTGGATTAAATAAAATAACAATAATGCTTGGAATAGAGGCAAAGATTAAAGTTATAAATCCTGAAAAAGTATTTGAAAACCTGTTGTCTTTATTCTCCATATTATTTTTTACAAACTTAAAAACCATAGAATGTAGGTGACTATGGTCTGGATTGAATGGAGACTTTCCTGAAGATATTCTTCTAAAAACTGAAAACAAGAGCTCTATAGCGGGATATAAAATAATAAAAAATATTGCCCAAGATGAGATGTTTGAGTCTTTAGAAGTTATCTCAACACCTATCCAAGCTATTATAATTCCAAGTATATAAGCACCAGTGTCACCCAAAAAGATTTTACCTGTTATGATATTTATTACAAAAAAACCAGAAATAATTGACATTAAAAGGATTATAAAATTAAAAATCTCTAGGTTGCCTTCTTTGAGTGAAAAATAAGCTAAAATTGACAGAACAACTAAACTTAGCCCACTAGAAAGACCATTCAAACCATCAATAAAATTAAATGCATTAGCTGTTGCTGTAAGTCCTATTATTGTAAAAGAAATAGATACTGTAGATATTGTTAATAGATTATCTATCCATAATATATCAACTTCTTCTAGTTTTGATCCAGTTAAAAGTATAATTAATGATGCAGTAATTAAGGTTGAAAACAACCTAATTGATGGAGAAATTTTATTAGTAAGGTCCTCTAAAAGAGCGAATATGAGTAAAGGAAAAATAGATAATAATAGAATTGATATCTTCCAATCAAATTGAACAACAAAAAAACAAAAGAAAATTAGCAATAAATATATTGCTAAACCACCTAACCTTAACGCTTTTTCAGTATGTGTTTTTTGGACACCATATTGATTATCCACGCCTAAACTAGTAAATTTTGGCCAGAATAAAATTATTAAATAAGAACTTAGTAGTGAAACTGAAAAAGAAATCGCTAAAATGTAAAAATTAAAGTTAAGAAATTCCATCTAATTTAATTAGATAACAGATTATCAATTCCAGCAAGAGTTAAAGTCAATTGGTAGACTACTGATGTAACAGCTTCTATTTTTCCTAATGTAGAAGATAATTCAATCTTTCTTGGGACTACAATTACACTGCCTGGTTTAGTTATATTATTGGAGGCCCATAAACCTGACTGTCTTTTTGCTCTACCATTAGGAGAAATTACGAATACTCTCTTCTTATCTGCAAGATCAGTGAAACCAGCTGACAATTCTATATAGTCACTTGCATTGTATCTATTGTTCCATAAAATGGAACCTGGTGTCATTACCTCACCCACAACAGAAATAGAAGTTGGCCTCCTTGGAATAATTACCTTATCACCAGAAATGACTTTAGTATTTTTTAATATTTCTAAATTATTATAGTCTCCAACCAATCTACCAATAGGTTCAAAATCTGAAGCTGCCAATGCAAGCTCTCTTAGAGCAATAATTGCGCCCGGATCAATTTGAGATGCATTTGATTGTGTTTCAACAGCTACTGCTATAGCTTTGTCAAGTTCACGCCTTAATCTAGTTAAAGATTTTTCTTCACGTTCTTTTTCTTCTAATCTTGAAAAGACCATACCATCAATAAATGCATTATCTTTTAGACCGCCCGCCCTCTTAATAAGTGAAAAAATTGTCTCATTTTCAAGAATTTGATAGTTTCCTGGTTGAAAAACTTGACCACTAATATTTACTGACCCCAAAGATAATTCAGAATCAATTTTATTAACCCTTAACACAGAACCAGGCTCAATTTTAATTGATTTTGATGCGAAATCTTCAATATCTATTGCATATTCTTCAAGTATTATAGTCCCATTTTCAGAAAGAACAGGAGATATGACCTTTAATGAAGCTGTGTTTGCTAAAGTTGTAAAGCCACCAGCAATATTTATAAGTTCTAAAGCATTATAATTATTGGTTAATAAGTATTCTTTTGGTTCAACGACTTCACCTTTTATTTTTATTATACTCCTTTTTATAATTTCTTCTAAAGATGGGGTTTTTGATAAGTTAATTATTTTTTTATCTAATGATAATTCAGAAAAAATAGTTGGTTCATTCCCAACATATTCATTTATTAAATCATCAATCTCTGTTTTTTTGAAAATTTGAATTTCATCACCAGGCTCTAATTTTTTGTCCTCATCTAATGAAAGTACTTTTGAAGGTGAAAAAGTTAGATAAAAGTCTTGATTATTTATATTATCTTTTCTTTTTATTAATCCAAAATATATATAAGCATCCTTTTCAAAAATATTTTTATTATAAATAATACTTCTTAAGCTTATGTTCTCCTTATAACCCACTTCCCTCAGATTTTTAAATGCACCTGAAAGAATAATATTATTTGATTTTAAAAATATTGATGGAACAAAAACTTTTGCTCCCGGAAAAACATTTCTTGAATAATTATTTTCATAGTTAATATTATTAATTTCTACATTTTCAAAATCTGCGTCTTGCTTTAATCCATTTACGTATTGAATAATAGATTCTATTTTTAATGGATAACCAATTGGGAAAAAACTTGGGTTTACAACTTCACCTTTGACACTTACAATATGTGATTTAATCAATTCAAATATTTTTAGGTTATAATCCTTAGGTATTGTTGTTTGATTTGACATAATATTTATATTTGCGGTTTCGTTTTCTTTATTTGAATTACTAATTTCCGACAAAGTTGTATTATCGTAAGAATTTTTGTTCTCTAATAAATTCACTGATAAATTATCATTTTGCATAACAGTGACATCCGTGTTTACTAATTCATTAATTTTGGTGGTTTTCAAATTATTGGGAATGTCTAAACTTTGATCAGAAAAATTTAATGGCTTATCTGATTTAATTACCTCTTCAGATTTTTCATCTAATTTGGAATTTTTATCATCTTCAGTATTTTGAATGCTTGCTGCATTTTTAATTTCCTCATTTAGGAACAAATCTAAATAGATTTGTATTTCATCTTTACTAAAAATATAAATTTCATCTCCTGGGTATAACAAAAAATCAGTTTCTTTATTTATAATTGATAAAGGATTAAATGGCTTTAAATTTTCATTTTGACTTGAATAATTTTTTATTATTCCAAATAAATTGTACGCATTCTTTTTGAATACATTTGTATTATTTATGATTTTTGAAATTTTCAATTCATTTGAAATTTTGAATTCAGATGGAAAACGCACTGCTCCGTCCATCTTAACTGTATCTATGAGAATATCTATTGCTTTTAAATCAGGTGAGACAACAACATTTCCTTTTTTATAACCTGCGAAAATCAATAAATTTTTTAAACTACTATTTTTACTTTTAAGATAAACTCCAGGTTTACTTATCATCCCTCTTATTAATACTATTGAATTTAAAAGTTCAATTATAATCTTAGGTTCCCTTTTAAAAATAAGAGGGCATGTATTAATTTGATTATTTATAACTTTCGAATTGTTAGTTTTTTTAAAGTTTTGTTTAGTTAGCATTTCGCCTAAGATTTTTGAAAGCGTATAATACTTTAGCCTTCCTTCTGAACCAAGGGAATTGATGTAGAGTGAGAGATTTTCAAAAGCATCTTTACATTCATATACATTATTATTTTTTCTATTACCCTGAAGTATGTCTACAATATCTTTATTTACAAAAAAGTTTAAGTCTGACTTAGATAAAACTAAAATTTCATCTGACTTATTCAATTTATAATCTTTATTCTTTTTTATAATATCCCATATATTAACAGTGCTAAATTCAAAATCTTGTTCAATTTCGTTAAACCTTTTAATAACTAATGCATATTTATATGCGCCTGATTTAAGAAGATTTGAATTGTTTAATAATTTAGAAATTGAATTAAAATTTACGAACGGTAATTTTGTTTCAAAATTTACTGCGCCTTTAATCGTTATAGAATCTTCGATTGTTTGAATTTTAGGAAACGAGAATATAAGATCACCATTTTCAAGAGTTGTTTTAAGCGAAAGTTTATCATAAAACTTAGTATTTCCATCATTACGATAAGCTTGAATTGAAAGACTATGTAATCCTGGGTAAGAGTAGCCACCAACAATTTCAAGCAATGATTCAACACTAACTTGGTTAATAAAACTTAATTCATACAAACCTGGTTTAGCGACTGTTCCTGTAACGCCAACAGTATTGCCAATTGGAGGCACAACTATGTTTGCACCGTCCATTAACTGAAATTTAGTATTTAAATTAGTACCAAAAATCAAATTATATAAATCAATTGTATAAACTTTTTCATTCTGGAAAACTTTAACATTTCTGAGTGTGCCTGTTTTTTTTATACCTTCAGCTAAATTTAAAAAATCTATAACACTTGAAAATGCACTACTATTAAATGAACCTGGTAAATTTACCTCTCCTGATACTGTAACATTAATTTGCCTGACTGATGATAAAGAAATAAATGCTTGAGTTTCAATTAAAGAGCTTTTCAAAAATGTTTTCATTTCGTCTTTCACAGCTCCAAATTTTCTTCCAGCTGCAGAAACTGGATTCATAAACTCAAAAATCAAATTACCTTCTCTATTGACCTTTAACGCTTCACTTTTATTAACTCCTCCTTGTAAAATTAAAACAATTTCATCACCTACACCAAGAATATAATCATCTTGAACTGCCCCAGTTTGAATAAATGTATTATTCAATTTGCATTTAAAAAAATCATACCCCTGTAAAAATAATAGTCTCCCAGCTCTTTTTGAATAAGAAAGTTCGAGATTTGTCTGTTTTTCAAAAGATTTGTCATTAATAATACAGCTTTTATCTTGAGTATTTGATATATTATTTTCATTTTCCAGTTCAAGTTTATTTTTTGGATCTGATCCCAGAAATATTTCCTCATTATTACTAAATAATTGTTCTTGAATTTGGTCCAATACATTCTCTTGGCTATGCAAAAAGTTGTATGGATAAAATAAAAAAATTAGAGAAAATATTGAAAATAATTTAGATTTCATAACAAGTTTTTTTGACATAAAGAATTTTTATCTCTCACTTAATGATGCTCCAAATCTTCTTTCTCTTCTTGAAAAACTATACAAAGCATCTGTAAACTCTAAAGCATTAAAATCAGGCCAGTATAATTTGCTGTAATAAATTTCTGAATATGCCATTTGCCATAACATAAAATTTGATAATCGTTTCTCTCCACTAGTCCTGATAAGCAGATCAAATTCTTTAATATTTGCAGAAATTAAGTTTTCTTGTATTAATTCATAGTTTATATCTTTTAAATTAATTTCTCTTTCAATTAATTTTTTTGAGATACTTTTAACAGAATAAAGTAAATCCTCTTTTCCGCCATAATCTAAAGCAACATTAAAATTTAGGCCTGTATTTGTTTTAGTAATTTCTTCAGAGTATAATAATAAATTTTTTAGACTTTTAGGAATTCTATCTTTGCTTCCAACAGATTTAAAAACAATATTATTTTTATGTAATTCTGCAATTTCTGATTTAAGATACCATTCCATTAAATCTAAAAGAAGACTTGTTTCATTGTTTGATCTTTTCCAGTTTTCAGTTGAAAAAGCAAAAACACTTAGCTCTTCTACATTGAGTTCTATACTGACTTGAATTATTTCTTTTAATGAACTAATTCCTTTTTTGTAGCCTTTAATTAAAGGAAGTCCCTTTTCTTTTGACCATCTCCTGTTCCCATCCATTATAATCCCAACACATTTGGGTAAATTTTTCATAATATTTAATTCCAAAATAATTAAGATTATTATTTTGTATTTTATATATAGATGATATTAAGTAAAGTTAATATATTTCATTTTAGATAAAATAATGATTTCAAAAAAAGACAGTATAAAACAAAATGAAATTGATGATGATTTTGATATCACTGACTTATACAAGTTAGTATCAATAGTAATTAAAAATTATTTTATTGTTATATTCGTTACGATAATAATAATTATTTCAACTATCATATATTTGAAATTCACAAATTATAAATATAGCATTTCTTTATCTGTTATACCTACTCCTATAAATAATGTGCATACAAGCAACATAGGCGAAGACAATCCTTTTGCATCAATAGTTGGAGTTTCAATTCCTTCAATTAATAAAGGCAAAGATCAATTTATTTTATATCAGCAGCTTATCCCTTCAATAACAGTTTCTGAACAAATTAGTAAAGATAAAGACTTTATGATTAAATTTTATTCTGGAAATTGGGACTCATCAAAAAATGAATGGATTGAAAACAAAGTAGTATTTAGCCAAAAAATTAAAAATTTCATCAAATCTATTTTAGGACTCCCTATATATGATCAACAACAACCAAATGCATATTCATTACATGAGTATGTTAAAGAAAAAGTTCAAATTTTTTCCAACAAAAAAACTGGTATTACTTCAATAACATTATTGAGCTCAGATCCTCTAAAAGGAAAAATTCTTCTTAATAAATTACATCAGACAGCAGATTTTATTTTAAAAAAAAGAAGCATGATGCGCTCTGAGGATCATATTAAATTTCTAAATAAACAACTTTCTAAAACAGTACAAATTGACCAAAAAAATTCTTTAATACTTGCTTTAGCTGAAGAGCAAAAAAAGCTTATGATGGCCTCTTCCTCTTTACCGTATATAGCCGAGCCCTTTGATGGAAATGCAAGAAGTAGTATTCTACCAACTCAACCACATCCATCAAAATTACTTTTACAAAATACTTTCTTAGGCATTGTTTTAGGAGTGATTATTCCAATTTTAATTGCGTTTTTTAAAGATTTTTTTAAAAAGTTAAAAAGCTATTAAGTTTTGGTTATTGTCATATTCTATAGCATAACTTATCGCGTAATCGATAAGTTTTAAGTTATCATTTAAATTTTTATTTTTTGTTATATTTTCTTTATCACTTAATTCATTATTTTTATTTTTTAGCGATAAATTTTTTGATGACAGAACATTAATGATATCACTGTCTTTAGTTATCTTTTCATCAACTTTAAATTGATCAAAAATAATTCCAAAAGATAATGAAACCTCTGACCAGGCTTTATTTTTATGATTTTGAAATGCTTTTATTCCGACATTTTGAAGACCTGTTTTATAACCATAATTATAATTGAGCTCAGCTGAAATAAAGGCTTTATTAGATAGATTTTTTGTAATATTTGTATTAATTGAATAATTTATATTGTTCTTGCTGTTTTTTAAAGTTAATGTTTTATCAGTAAATTTATCTAGACTAATTGAGGATCCAATTCCTAAAGAAAAATCTTTATATAATATTTTAGAAATTGAAAAACAACTGTATAATTTTTGAGCATTCCAATTATTTTTACTGGTTTCATTTGAAAACAGAATTGAATTTTCATTAGTGTAACCATATTCTACGACTCTTTTTGACAACCAGTTTTTTGTAATATTTCTTGCACCTATTCCAAATTGAGATGAATATTTGATTTTAATATCATTATTTAAAACATTATTCTGTTTTAATCCAAAAGACCAAAATGTATTCCAGTTATCAAAAATATTTAAATTAGGATTATAAAGATCATAAAATTGCAAAAAATTGTAATTTACTTCCTTACTAATTCCATTTTCATTAATTTTTTCATCTGCGCTTTTATAAATTATAAAATTTTTATTTATTTCTGAGTTATTAAAAAATTCAATTGAACTATTTTTATATGGCAATATGGAATTATTATTCTGGTTTTCATTTGAAATGTTTTCTATGAAATTTTTATTTTCAAATGTTAAAAAAGACTTTCTTGTATCTAACGGTATAATATCAAATTTTTTAAAAGTGGTTTGAGCGAAACAGGAAAAGGTTTGGGCAATTAATATAATGAATATTATATATTTCATATATGTAGTTTTTCTCTTTTTGCTATAATTTTAAAACTGTTAAATTAGCAAAAACTTGTTTTTCTGAAATCCATTGTTTGGATTTCCAAATAAAACCTTCTTTGTCTGCCCAATAAAAATTTTCAAAATAAATATTTTTGTTATTACAAACTTCTTTATATTTTGAAGTTGAAAAAGAATTGTTTTTCAAAGTCGTTATTTTTTCATTTTTTACAAATTCTAATACACAGTTTACAAAAACATCTCTAAAACGATGATCTGGCGTAATAAATGTATACTTTCTAGAGCTAGTTAATGGCCATTTAGTTAAAGGCGTTTTTTTAATTAAAGGGCTATTTAGTTTCATTTCAAGAGAAATTAAATTAGCATTTAATCCATTTGTTTTTGTTATCATTGTTCCATGCAGAGTTATACTTTGATTGCTTCCTGATAAAAAGTTTGTGTATCCATTTCTATTTGAAATAGGTAACATTACAGCGTGTTTTAAAACGTCATTTGTCCTTACCTGTATCAAAGGATAATTGATATTTTCAACATCATCTTTTGAAATTTCAATAAGATCAGTTTCGTTTGCATTTGCTGAAACTAAAGCAATAATCTTTTGAAAATTTTTTCTCTTATTTTCTATTGAAGAACATGAAGAAATTAATAATAAAACTAATATTATGAAAACTTTTTTAACTATCTCCATAATCTTGCCCAAGATTTCTCAATATTACTTTTTCTTTGGGGAGAAAACATTTCATAAATTCTCCCTTTGATATTAACTTTGGACCCACCATCTCCAAGAATAGGCCTAATTCTTTCATTTAAAGTATACTTTGTTTCATAAGGCACAAAAGCATTAAATGGCAATTTAAAGAAAAATCCTTTATCAAAACTGCCCTCACCAAAATCAGCAAAGGAAGCGTCTGTTAACGTAAAAAATCCTCCAAAATCCCATCCATTTCCAAATTTTCTTGTAACTGTTACTGTTGAACCTTTATCCCCTGCAAGATATTTTCCATAATCTAACTGGGCATGATAATTATAATAACCTGTATCCCAATAAGTTGAGAAATGACCATTAACTTTTGGCATGCCAGTTACTGTTCTAAATCCTAAAAGTTGCTCATATTCGCGTGGCTTCACATAGTTAATTTCAGCACCAAAAGCTAATGGTTTTTGTGAATCAAAATATAATATTTCAGAAGATAGTCCTGCATACATAGGCTCAAAATAACCTGTTTGCAGTCTTCCAAAAATATTATCTGAAAGTTTAAAATATGATGATACTGTTAATTCCTCTATTCTACTATTAGTTTCATTAAGATAGTTTTTTATATTGGTTCTAACCTTAGGGAGACTTCCTTTGGGCCCTCGTGATATGTCACCAAAAGTAGTTAAAATGGGTTCTTTTACTGTTCCTCTAACAATTAACCCTGGCTTTAATAATGAAGCAGCTGTCAGTTTTAAACCCAAATCATAATAAAGTGGCTGATCGGGATCAAATAAATGGATTTGATAATATGGGCTAGCAGTGAAATCTATTTTGTTGTTTATATTATTTTTTTGCAAAGTTATGTTTTGATACTGTCTTGGGGAGCTTCCAATATGACTAATTTTTTTTGTAAGCAATTCTGCATTTGGAGCATCTATTATTTCAGAAAGTTCATTTCTATTTACTGAAATAAAAGAAATAGGTATTTCAAGCTTATTTAGGACAATTGTAAAATTTAAAATATTGCTTGGGATATATCTACTTAAGATTCTTAATGATCTTCCAATAGCTTGAGCATCAGAAACATAATAATTATTTTCAATTAATAATATTGCTTCATTCTCCTCAAGTGCATATCCAATTGTATTTATATTTTCTTCTTTTTTAAGAATGGTAATTATTTTTTCCCAAATTATTTTCATATCTAATTTTTCTGAGTAGGGAAGAGAGTAGAAGGGCTGTGGTGCTGGCTCTAAATAGTCGCCTGCACTAGTTGAATTTGGATTAAGTGAAATATTTACTTGAAGACCCAGTTTATTTCCATGAATATAATAAGAAGAGACATTCAAATTTTCATTTAAAGTATAATCTAAACCATAGTTTAATTTATTATTTTGAGAAAAACTATTATTACTAGTATCAGAGAAAAAGTTTTGATCTGCTTGATAATTATCAGATGAATATTCAACTTTTGCCTTTAAACCATCCAAGGGCGTCATATATTCCATTCCACCAAAAACGCCTACATTACCCCTAAATAATTGATTATATCTTAACAAACCCCCAAAAGATCCTCCATCGGAAGGCCTCTCTTTATTTTTAACTATTTGATTTTGTGTTGCAAGCCTACCCCATCCAAGACCAGCAGTCGCCCTTAATTTATTGAATATTGATTTTGAAGCTACAAGGTACTCAGCAGAAAAGTTACCGGTTCCAATGATATCCTGAAACCCAACAGTCATAGCGGGTATAAGTGATTTCTCTTTTAAAATATCAACTCTTAAATCAAAACTCCTATCCCAAGTTGTATATCCACTATGATAATAGTAGGATTTAGAATCACCAATTCCACTGTATCTAAATGCACCAAAAACTCTTGGCAAAGCTTGAAAGCTTAGAGTATTCCTTAAATTTGCTTTAAACCTTGAAGAAGAAAAAGAAAATTCCCCGTCATTGAACGAGCCTGCTGTTGGAATGTCTAATATGCCTGGCACACCATAAGTATTAGCGGTGGTAAATAGACTATTTGAATATAAATTTGTTGGAAAAAAAGTTAAAAAAAAATAAAAGAAATCTTAAAACTAAGATTTCTTTTATTTAAAAATTTAAAACTACTAAAATAAATAATAGCGTTAATTTGTAGTAGTTGTGGTTGTTGTGGTAGATGATGCAGCAGTAGCAGCAGCTTTATTGTCATCAGAAACAGCTACAGCAACTAACGCGACTGCAGCAACTATACCTGCAATTGCGGCAACACCTAAACCAGCTAAACCTGCAGCTGCTGTGGCTGCAGTAGCTCCTGCACCAGCAGCCGCTCCAGTAGCTCCACTTGCACCGGCGCTTGCGCTACTTGCGCTACCACTTGCACCAGAACCAGAACTTGAAGATTGTGCCCATGTTGCCTGTGCACTGAACAACATAATAGCACATATTATTGATAATATTTTTTTCATATCTAAACCCCGGGGAGTATTATTAAAATTATTAGAGTCCTTTTATCATCTTAAATTAATTATGTGTCAATAATATTTTAATATTTAGTTATGTAAGTATTTAACTCATCTATCACACTGTTGCTATTTTGCAACATCGGAAAAATCAGCGGTCTTAATGAATTTCTTAATATAACTTAATTAAAACTAGAGTCCCTAAAGATATTTCTAATTGTATCTATTGAAACTATTGTTCCTCTGAAATTAGTATGCCAAAAGGTCCAACCATTACAAGATGGTATTCCCTGTACTTCAGCTCCAACTGTATGAATCGATCCTTTTGTTCTATCTGATATAACACTTCCATCAGCCCTAACTTTTGCAAACCATCTTTTTCTTCCATCGAAAAGCACTTCTCCTGGGTTCAGTAAACCTTGCTCTACAAGATTTCCAAAGGGGATTCTTGGCTCTAGTTTTTTAGATTTCATCATATCAAGATCTTCAATCCTTTGTTCAAGGGTTAGATCAACTCTTTGTTTGGCTTTACCGATATATTTCTTGTCTTTCTCTATCCCTATCCATTTTCTGCCATATCTTTTGGCTACAACAATAGTTGTTCCCGAGCCCATAAATGGATCCAAAATTATATCACCTATATAAGTACTTGATAGAATCACTCTTGATAGCAATGCTTCTGGTTTTTGAGTAGAATGTAATTTTTTTCCGTCATGTTTTAATCTTTCATTTCCCATACACAAGGGTATATTCCAATCAGAGCGCATTTGCTTATCTTCATTTAAGCTTTTCATAGCATCATAATTAAAAGTAAATTTAGCTTTTTGGTTTTTTGATGCCCAAATTAGTGTTTCATGTGCATTAGTAAATCTAGTACCCTTAAAGTTTGGCATTGGATTAGTTTTTGTCCAAATTATGTCATTTAAAATCCAAAAACCTTTATCCTGAAGTATAGAACCTACTCTAAATATATTATGATAACTCCCAATAACCCAAATTGTTCCATTAGGCTTTAAAATTCTTTTACATTGATATAGCCACTTTTTTGTAAAATCATCATACTCTTCAAATGATGCAAATTTATCCCAATAATCTTTAACACCGTTCACTTTTGAACTATCTGGTCGAAAAAGATCATTTTGTAATTGTAAATTATAGGGAGGATCAGCAAATACTAGGTCAACGCACTCATCAGGAAATTTTTTTAAAACCTTTATGCAATCACCTTGCAAAATCTTATTAGTTTCCATTTATTAAACTTTGTATATTATGTTAATAACCTGTTTATAAAATAAAAAAAGCATATAAAGTCAATGACTTAAACTATAAATATTTTTTTCCACAATATATTGTTAAAATGTGACTATTTATTCTAAATATAGTATGTACTTTTATTTTTTAAGATTTTTCATTGGGCTAAAAGTCATTCTATGAAACTGTGTCGGGCCAGATGATAACAATTTCTCTCTGTGGTATTTTGTACCATAGCCCATATTTTTTGAAAATCCATAACCACTATATTTTTTGTCTAATTTGATCATTAAATCATCTCTAACACACTTCGCATAAATTGAAGCCGCAGCAATACTTGGAGACAATGTATCACCTTTTTTAACTGTTTTAATCTCACTCTTAAATGTGCTATTAAAATTTGGTTTAACTGTTCCATCAACAAGTATAATTGTTTCTGCTAGGTTATTACATTTTTCCATTAAATTAAATAAAGCCATCTCCATAGCTTTAAATGTCGACTGTTGAATTCCAATTTGATCAATTTCATAATTTGATACTTCTCCAATTCCAAAAATACAAATTTCAGTTAATGTTTCTAAAATTTCTCTTCGAATTTTTTGATTAAGTCTTTTAGAATCATTTAATCGTTTATCCATTGGCTTTTGGTAATTAATCATTGCTGCTGCAGCCATTACTGGTCCTGCCCATGAACCTCTCCCGACTTCATCTACACCAATTACTTGCCCATCAAATTGAAAATCAAAATTAAAATCAATCAAATTAACTTTTGCCTGATCTACCAGCACCTTTTTCAAGTAGTCTTGGCATAATCTCAACAAAATTGCATGGCTTATGCCTATAATCTAATTGATGAACTAAAATACCATCCCATGCATCTTTACAAGCAGAAGGGCTCCCAGGCAAAATAAAAATATATGTTCCATTCGCAACACCTGCCAGAGCTCTTGATTGTATTGTTGATGTTCCAATTTTGTTAAATGAAAGAAATCTAAAAAGTTCGCCAAAACCTTCTATTTCCTTATCAAAAAGCGATCTAAAAGCTTCAGGTGATACATCTCTACCAGTAAGACCTGTTCCGCCTGTAGAAATTATGACTTCAATTTCAGGGTTATTAATCCATTTCTTTGAAACTTTTTGGATACTCAAAACCTCATCTTTTACTATACTCCTATCCAAAAGTATATGGCCGCTGTCTTCAATTTTTTTTGATAGTAAATTTCCTGACTTATCATTTTCTAAAACTCTTGTGTCCGAAACAGTAAGAAGTGAAATGTTTACAGGAAGAAATTTTCTTTCCATAATTTTTCTCTTATTTAATTATCCATTTACCAGAAGCTAGTTCTTCAAATTTATTATCATTATATAAATATTTGTTATTATAAACATAATAATTTTTTAAAACTTCTTTAATGTAATTTCGAGTTTCTCTAGATGGTAGGGTTTCAATGAGTAACAATGGATCTTTGTTAAAGTTTGCTTTTTTGAGCCATTTATTTAGATTACCTGGTCCACCATTATAAGCTGCTAATAACTTTATAATGTCATTGTTAATGAGGGGTTCTCTATTTAAATGTTGAATATATTTTTCACCAATTACAATATTTTTTTCTGGTATCAATAAATCATGCCTTAATTTTCCTCTATAATTCCTATTCTTCATTATAAAAGCAGCTGTGGAAGGAAGAATTTGCATTAAACCTTGAGCCCTTGCTGGGGATTTGCCTCTCTGATCAAAGCGAGACTCCTGACGAATTATGGACATTACTAGTGATTTGTCTTTTATGTTGTCATCATTTTTAAATATGAAATTGGGGTATAGTGCTCCATACCATTTTTTGCCTGTTTCAACTCTTTGGATGTCAGCTAAACGATAAGCAATCGAAGGCATGCCATATTTACTTGAAAAAGACATAAGTTCTAAGTGGAATTTTTCAGGTGTTAATGAATATAACTTTCTGAGTTCACGATCTGCATGCCAGTATTCTTCAACTTGCAAAAGCGCAAGGGCTCTTAAACCTCCCTTTTGTAAAGAAAGCCAGGAAATAAATTGTTCTGAAATATTTGGTAAATCAAAATTAATTTTATGATTAAAACCTAAAGATTTAATTGAGAGTTTTCCATAAAATGTATCAGGATAGTTTGAAGATATTTTCAAAAACACTATTGCATTTGAAGGATCACCTAATATGAATTCAACTCTTGATGCCCAATAAGCACCAGCTGCACGAATAGATCCTCTACTATTTTCTAGGTGGGCCAAATTTGTAAAAAATAATCTCGCTCTTTTCAAATCCCCTCTTCGCCAGTTGGCTAAACCTGCAGTTAGCCAAGCACTGTCATTTTTACCATTTGAAATAAGAAGTGACTTTGAAGCCTCTGTAATAGCTTCATAGTCTTTATTAAATATAAAAAATGCATTCGCTATCTCCCAATGCAACTGACTTTCTTCTGCATCAGTCAAAACACGTCTTGAACTTTTTTTATTTAAAAACTGCAGTGCACCTGTTGGCCAAGATCTCCTAATATACTTTCTTATTGTGAATGCTACTTTTCTTGTTGTAGATGGGGAGCTTCTTCCTGAATATGAAAAGGGGATTCTTGGCCTCAAACTTACAAAATCTGCGTTACCAAAGCCACTTAAATAACCACCAGACGGTTTTTTTGCTGATTTTGAATTTTTTGGTTTTTTTCTCTTTGATAGCCAGTAAATTCGCGATGCGGAAGGATGATCACCATATTTCTCAAGCCAATCTTTTAATTCAACAAATTTTGAAATATAGCCTGTTGGATGAAGATATTTTTGTGCTTTTACTCTACCAATTAATATATTATTCTCAATATCTTCCGCAAATTTCTCTGCTTCTTTGAATTTTCCTTGAGCTTGAAGTTCAAATACTTTTCTGTATAATTTTTCATCGTTGTTATTTAATGGTTTTGGAAGCGTAAGATCTCTTCCAAAACCATTGATTGAATAAAAAGCAATAAACAAAAAATAAAAAATAGCTTTATATTTCACGATTATTTCTATAAATTTTGGAGTTTAGATCTTATTGATTTCAGATCTTCCCAAGCGAGTTTTTTTTGGTTTGGTGCCCTCATCAAATATGCAGGATGCAATGTAGGTATTGTTGGAATTGTGTTTCCATTACCCAGTTCCAAATCTTTCCATAAACCCCTATGCCTAAGAATGCCACCTTCAATATTAAGAACAGCTTTAGCAGATGAGCCACCTACAGCAACTATTATCTTAGGTGAGACAATTTCAATATGCCTCATTAAAAATGGCTTCATCAAATTTATTTCATATTCTGTTGGAGTTCTGTTTCCCGGTGGTCTCCAAGGTATAACATTTGTTATGTATACGGTATTTCTGTCTAAATTAATTGATGATAGCATTTTATCTAAAAGTTGACCACTAGCCCCACAAAATGGTCTTCCTTGACGATCCTCCTCAGCTCCTGGAGCCTCACCAATAATCATAATTTCTGATGCAGGGTTGCCGTCTGCAAAAACTAATTGTGTGGCAGTTTTTTTTAAATCACATTCCTCAAAATTTTGCATTGCCTCTTTGAGCATTTCTAAGTTTGAGCAACCCTTTATGATGTTTAGGTAATTCTCATTTATATTTTTTTTGTTTTGCCTATCATTGGATTTGATTTCAAGAGCAGTATCTACGTTAAATTTTTCTTCAAAATTTTTTGCTTTAAAAGTTGTTTTTTTATTTGAAAAAAATATATTTTTCTTTTCGATCATTGCATCCGCACCCATTTCGATTTGCCATTTTAACAAATTTGTTAATTCATTAATCTCTTTTATGTTATTGATCATATAACTTCTAAATAATTTATATTTAATTAATGCTTTATATTTGCATATTTACAAAAATAAATTAAATAATAATTAAATCAAATACAACCACCTTGAGGACAAAATGAACCGAGAACATATGAATTATGATGTAGTTATAGTGGGAGGTGGTCCTGCTGGGTTAAGTGCATCAATCAAGCTAAAACAGCTTGCTAAAGAAAATAATTTTGATATTTCTGTTTGTGTCCTAGAAAAAGGAGCTGAAGTTGGATCACATATATTATCTGGAAATGTTCTAGACCCATCGTCTCTTGATGAATTAATTCCAAATTGGAAAGAACTTGATGCCCCTGTAAAAGTACCTGTAACAGAAGACAAGTTTTTGGTCTTAACAGAAAAAAAATCTTTTCGTATTCCTAACTTTTTATTACCTCCATTAATGAGCAATCATGGAAACTATGCTATCAGTTTGGGCAATTTATGTAGATGGCTGGCTACTCAAGCTGAAAACTTGGGGGTTGAAATTTATCCTGGATTTGCAGCTGCAGATATACTTTACGATGAAAATGGGGTTGTAAAGGGTATTATTACTGGTGATATGGGGGTTGGAAAAGACGGTAAACCATCAGATAGATTTATGCCTGGAATGGAATTAAGAGGAAAGTATACTTTTTTTGCTGAAGGCGTAAGAGGTAGCCTCTCAAAAAAAATTATCAAAAAATTTGAACTTGATAAAGAAAGCGATCCTCAAAAATATGCGATTGGCATAAAAGAATTATGGGAAATTGATCCTCAAAACCATCAACCAGGTCTTGTTTTGCATTCTCAAGGCTGGCCACTCTCAAAAGGCTCTGCTGGGGGATCATGGATGTACCATTTGGATAATAATCAAGTCTCTGTAGGCTTTGTTGTAAATCTAGATTACGAAAACCCATACTTGTCTCCATATGAAGAGTTTCAAAGATTTAAATTACATCCCGCAATAAAAGGTTTCTTTAAAAATGGAAAAAGAATTTCTTATGGTGCACGCGCAATAAATGAAGGAGGGTTGCAATCAGTTCCCAAATTAGTCTTTCCAGGAGGTTGTCTAATTGGTTGTTCTGCTGGTTTTGTTAATGTTCCTAGAATTAAAGGAACACACAATGCAATGAAAACTGGAATGCTTGCTGCAGAAGCAACTTTTAAACAGCTATCAATGAATAAAGAAAATCCTCCACCTGTATTAGATTATTACGATTTATCTTGGAAAAAAAGCACTGTATGGAAGGATCTTTGGAAAGTTAGAAATGTGAAACCCTCTTTAAAATGGGGGTTGTTGTTTGGTAATATTCATGCAGGTATAAACATGTGGTTAAATGATTTAGGATTAGGTTTTTTAGTCCCATATACTCTAAAACATTCAAAACCTGATCATTTGTCATTGAAAAAAGCAAAAGATTGTAATAAAATTGAATATCCAAAACCTGACAACGTTGTATCTTTCAGTAGAACAGATTCTGTTTTTTTAGCTGCTACACATCACGAAGATAATCAACCTGTTCATTTGATTTTAAGCAATAATAAAACCCCTATAGAAATTAATTTGAAAGAATATGATGCACCGGAACAAAGATACTGTCCAGCAGGCGTTTATGAAATTATTAGTGATAATAACAATAAGTCCTTACAAATTAATTCACAAAATTGTGTGCACTGCAAAACTTGTGACATTAAAGATCCTTCACAAAACATAAATTGGGTCACGCCAGAAGGCGCAAGTGGACCTAATTATCCAAACATGTAGGAAAGTATTGTCTAAAATTTATAAATTATTTTTTATAGTTTTTGTTTTTCTTATAAATTATAATTCATTTTCTCAAAATTTTAATGAATATGAAAAACATGGCATAAAAAGTGACGGTTTTGAATATGAAAATTATGAACCTTTATATATTGGAAATTTTTTATCTAGTATACTTGCATCAAAAAATAAAGACTATAGGAGTTTTTTAAGTTTTTCAGAAAAAGCACTCAAATCAAAAAGCAATAGCATAGAACTACTTGAGAATGCTTTTTGGGCTAATATTTATTTAGGAGATATTAACAGAGCTTTAGAAATTATTTCTGATATTGAATTAATTTCAGATGAGCACAATCAAGATTTTTTATATCCTACAATAATTGAACTGATAAGAAGAAATGAACTGAGTAGTGCTGTAGAAATATCTTATTTACTTGGATTAGAAGAGCATAATGTTTTTATAAAAAACATGCTTCAAATTTGGGATCATGTTTTCAAAAGTCAACGGGCTAGTGCAATTTCAAAACTTAAAAACTACACCACCAGTAGCAAAAAAAACTCTGATCTTTATTTTTATCTTAAAGTTCAAAGTTTGATCATATATGCATATTTTGATGAATATTCTAGTGTCATTGAAGAATTAGAGGAATTACAACAAAATATAAACAATGTTCCTTCAAGATTTTATATTTCAATAGCAAATGTTATCTATAATAAAATTGATGAAGAAAAAGCAAAATCATTTTT
Source organism: uncultured SAR116 cluster alpha proteobacterium (assembly GCA_902612965.1). Lineage (GTDB taxonomy): Bacteria > Pseudomonadota > Alphaproteobacteria > Puniceispirillales. Next base: position 166,991 of record CACMFN010000002.1, read on the forward strand.
AAAAGTAAGTTTACCAAAAAACTTAGATCTAAAAATTGCTACAGAAAGACTTCCAGAAAACGATATATTTGACCCATTAAGATTATTGTCTGATGTGTTTTATGAATCTGGATATATTATTGCTAGATCTGATGGTTTTTTAAAATCTATACCTCAATTCTGGTTTTCTTTATACTTAAATGAAAGCAACCAAAGTTCGAGATTAATTCTTTCATCTTTTTTTTCTGAAGTTAATCAAGATGATATAGCTCTTGATATTTTAAAAAACAATAAATCTAAAAGTTCAAATTGGATCATTTCTGAATTCGAAAAGTCATATATTTTAGAAAAAACAGGAAATACTGATTTGGCAATATCAGTAATTGAAAAGATCTCTAATTACAAAAATTTTAGAAATAAAGCTCTTATAAGAATATCTAACATTTATAGGAGAAATAATGATTACAAAAAATCAATGGAGGTTTTAGATAAGATTGATTTTTCAAGAACCGTTTCACCTGAAGTTTTTTATTATAGATCATTAAATTTAGTTCTTTTGAAAGACTGGAAAAATGCGATAGAATCTTTTGATACGTTATTAGAAAAGTATCCCAATAATCCAGAAATTTCAAATTTTGTCGGATATACTTTAGTTGATAGAAATATTCGGTTAAATGAGGGTATTGACCTTATTAAATTTGCTGTTTCAAAGGAGCCCCAAAATGGTTTTTTCTTAGACTCTCTTGGCTGGGCCTTTTATAAACTTAATGATTTTAAAAAAGCTATAATTTATCTTGAAAGGGCGATAGAGCTTGAGCCACAAGAAATGGAGATTACTGATCATTTAGGGGATGCTTATTTTAAAGTTGACAGAAAAAAAGAAGCAAAACTTGTTTGGGAAAGAGCTCTTTCATTAAATGGAAACAAAGATTTATTAAATAAAATAAAAAAGAAGTTAGAGACAAATTTCATTTATAGTAAGAAATGATTTTATCACCAGCAAAATTAAACATATCACTTAATGTAAATAGCTTATTAGGCAATGGTTATCACTCTATTTCTTCTTATGTTTTTTTTTTAGATTTATTTGATAAATTATATATAGAAAAATCCTCTTTTAATAGTGTTATAATTAGTGGTTTATTTAAAGATGACTTAATTAACAATGGTGGTGATACAATCATTAATAAGAGTATATATTTTTGCAAAAATCATTATAAAATAGATCACAATCTTATTATAAGGCTTGAAAAAAATATTCCTGTTTCAGCTGGCTTGGGTGGAGGGTCTGCCAACAGCGCTAGTGTCATTAGGTACTTTTTATCAGAAACTAAATCCGGAAATATTATTACTAACGAAACAATTCAATTTTCTGCATCTCTAGGTTCAGACGTACCGGCGTGCTTGTATTCAAAACCACTACTAATGGAGGGCAGTGGAGAGAAAATAACATTAATAGAATTTAATGATAAATTAGATATTGGAGTAGTTTTAATTAATCCTAAAATTCAGCTTTCAACAAAAAAAGTTTTCAATAATTTTAATTTAAAAAAACCAATAAGAAGAAAAAAAACAGTTTTAAATGTCAAAAACATTAGTGATTTATGCTCAATATTAAAGTTTGGAAATGATCTCGTTGAATCTGCAATAGAGATTGTACCAGAGATTTTAAATATTTTAAATTTATTTAAAGAAAATAATACATGCCTTAGTTATGGTATGTCTGGTTCTGGAGCCACCTGCTATGGAATTTTTCGTTCTAAAAAAGAAGCAAGTGATTTTAAAAAATCAATTGGTAAAACCAAAGAGGCTAAAAATTATTGGGTTTGGTCAGGAGGTTTGCTTAAAAAAGAAATTTGATTTTAGCCCAATAATAAAATAAATTTTTCTTAATTAATAAATGGATGATATTAAGTTGCTTGGTGTTTTTAAAGAAAGAAATTTTGGATTAACTGGCATTATGTCAGTGTTAATATTAACATTGATAATTGGTTTATTGGCATTTAAAACACGTAACGATCAGTGGAACGTTTGGAAATTAAATAAGGATATTACTTTTTATAATAAAAGCCCTCTTTTATCCACAGCGGACGGTCCTTATTTTCTTGGTCAAGCAAAGTATTTGAATGAAAATAAGCCTATTTCATTGCAATATGAAAAACGTTTTTTTCCTGAGTATGATCAAGAAAAAGGCAACAAAAAAATTAATAATGAAATTAGTATGTTTGATATTTCATTGCTTCCAATTTCAATAAATTATTTTTCGAATTTTTTTGATAATGACCTGCTACTTACTGCAAATAAATTAATACCTATTACTGCACTAATTACGGCTATTTTAATTACTTTGTTTTTTATAATTCTTGGTTTTGGTTATGAGGGTGTTATTGCAGGATTGGGAGCGTCACTATCTCAGTCAATATATGTTAGAACTTCCGTTGGAAGAGTTGATACTGATCTTTTGAATGTAGGTTTGTTCTATTTGATTTTAGGTTTAATCTTAGCAAGCATAAAAGTTGAAGATAGAAGAAATAAGCTTGCTTTAATTTGTATGGCTGGTTTTTTTAACTTTTTGTTTTCTTGGTGGTATCAACATCCTGGTTTTTTAATTCCATTCATTTTTACACTTGTTTTACTACAGTTATTTAACAGACAAAAATTAAGTTTTTCAATTATTCAAATAATTTCATTTATACTTTTTAGTGGGCCTTTTTTTGTAGTTGATAGTTTTTCCAGTATTATGGTTTTTATTAATGAGTTTTTGTTGTCTTCTTCAAAGGAAGCCATAACAAGTAATTTACTATTCCCAGATACCTTTAAGACTATTACAGAATTACAAACACTTAGCTTTAAAGAATATTCAAATGTTGTTTTTGGTGAAGGAAGTGAATGGGTTGTTTTATTTGGGATCTCAGGTTTCATATTATTTATACTTTTTAATTTTAATAAAGCTATTTCAATGCTGCCTGCTATTTTATTTCTTTTAATGAGTATCTTTGTGGGCAAAAGATTTGCCATGTATGCCATACCTATATATTGGTTTGGTGTAGCCTATCTATTTATTTGTTCAGTTTTGCTAATAAATAAAACTATTCGATTGTCAAAAATTTTAAAAATTTCCGAAAATTTTTCCAAAAATTTTTGGGGAACTACTTCAACTATTTTTTTAATGTTTGTTATAATAATATCCTCTATCTCTTTTTGTGAAAATGATAATTTTTTCAATTGTAAACCAAGGTATGTACCTAAACCTTCCTTTTCAAACAATACCACACAAGCTTTTGATTTACTTATAAAAGAAGGGTTTGATACTTCATCAATAATTGTCACTTGGTGGGATTATGGTTATTGGTTAAACTTTTTTTCTGGTTTAACTTCTGTGCATGATGGTGGATCACAAAGATCGCCAAAAACCTATCTTATTGCTAACGCACTCACATCAACTTCACAGAAAAACTCTTATGATATAATTAATTATGTAGTGTCTAATAATTTAGAAAATGTTCTTGATGACTCAAGTCAGAACTATGTCAATTTCATAAATGAAATATCAAAATCAAAACCTCTAGATCGTCCTGTATATTTGTACCTTTCAAGAGATATGATAAAATGGTGGTCAACTATAACATATATTGGAAATTGGGATATTATCAACGGGGCTGAGAAAAATAAGACAATATTTGAGAGAATTGATTGTAATCCAAAATCACAAAGTGAAATGGTGTGTGGAGGTGCGGTTCTAAATGTGAATTCAGGGTCAATTAGCAATGGCAACCAATTAGATAGTCTTGTAATTTCTCAGAATGGGAAAATAATAAGAAGATTTGATTATGACGAAAAAGGCCAAGTTTCTTTATTAATTGATATTATTAATGAAAAAAGGTTTTTTTATGTTGTAAGCCCTGATACCCTGAGATCAACATTTACAAAATTATATTTCCTTAACAATAATAACAACAATTATTTCCAACTTGTTAAAGATGAATATCCATTCTATAAAATTTTTAAAATAAATTAATATGTTTCTTGAACCTATGAACTGATTTATGTAGATTGTAATTGAAATATTGGGGCGTGGCCAAGTGGTAAGGCAGCAGGTTTTGATCCTGTGTACCGTAGGTTCGAATCCTACCGCCCCAGCCAAATAATTAAATTATATAATAACCGTGTCTTTCATATTTAATAGTTAACTTCTCTTGTGAAAATCTTAAAAGTTTTTTTCTCAATCTATGTATATGTGTTTCAACTGTTGATGTCTTAATTTTGGGATTATATTTCCATACTTTTTCAAGTAGATGTTTTTTACTAGACGTGATCTTTGAATTGTCTAATTCAATAAGAATTTGAACCTCTTTTTCTGTTAATTTAATAAATTCACTTTTATCATTTGAGTATAGTATTTTATCATCTGGCATTAAAATATATTTTTTTATTCTAATAATTTCTGCTTTGTGTCTTTCTTTGTTGTTTTTAATTTCATCTATAATTTCCTCAATTTTACTTAGACTCACAGGTTTTTTTAAGTAAAAGTTTTTATCAGACCTTACATTAGTAATTGAAAGATTGTAATCTATTAAATAAATAATATTATTCTGTATTTTTTTATGGTAATAGCTTTTTTGTTGGGTAATTTGAATAATAAATATTGTATCGTTATTAAAAATATTTTTGTCTTCTAGGCAATTTTCTAGTCTGTTAAATACTTTTATTTTAAATTTTTTTGAAAAATAATCATCCCAAATTTTGAAATGATCTTTGTTGTTTTCAACAATTATTAAATCTAATATATGCTCTTTCATAATTTCTTTTTTTCACTATATTAATTTAATAGTTTAATCAAAGTTTCATATTCAAAAATAATTAAATAATTTCTATATGTATACTAGTAATAATATTAATGTTTACCACTTTCTTTTAGATTTAAAACTTGGTTTGCCAGTCGCAATTAAAAGTTCTTTGGGAAATTATATCTTATTATCTTCTTCAGAAAATATTACGGAAAAAAGCTTGATACTGATGAGACACATATCTGAATCATCTGCATCAATAATAATTAATAATAAGAGAATGAATTATATTTCAAAAAAAAATGTTAATGGAGAATTGTTTTCTATTTCATTTAGCAATGAAATAAACAGTAAATTGATTAAAGATATTTCAAGTTCAATAGTTAATGAAAAAGATCATTTAGAAGGTTCGGTAATATCAATTGAGAATAGGCAGGAAATTAAAAATTTGATACAACTCATGAAAAACAATCAAATAATTCCTTCACTAGTTTTTTGTAATACGGCTTTTAATAATGAAACAGAACTTAATTCAAATCTTAAAAATTACAATATCAAAACGTACGAAAACATTGACCTTTTAAAAGAATTGAAGGAACAAAATGAATTTTCAATAGTCTCTCGATCTCATGTTCCCATATCAGCCTGCAAAGAAACTGAAATTGTAAGTTTTCGCTCTAAGAATGATTACTTAGAATACTTTGCGATAATTTTGAAGAATGGAAATAAAAAAAAGGATCCCTTAGTTAGAATACATTCTCAGTGTATTACTGGGGATATTCTAGATTCGTTGAAATGTGATTGTGGATCACAATTGAAAAAATCAATTGAGATTATGTCTAATGATGGCGGTATACTTTTATATATGCCAGAGGAAGGAAGAAATATTGGACTTCTTAACAAGCTTAGAGCTTACGAATTTCAGTTTCATGGAATAGATACAATAGATGCAAATTATGCTCTTGGATTTGATGCTGACCAAAGAAGACATAAAGATGCTTGTAAGTTGTTAAAGCTTCTTGGAGTAGGTTCCATAAAGCTTATTACCAATAATCCTGAAAAAATATCACAATTACAGAAAGGTGGTATAAAGGTCATTGATACTGTTCAAATAAAAGTTAAAGTTGCGGATGAGGCAAAGAGATATATGGAAACAAAAAAAATTCGATCAGGTCATAATTTATAAATAATTATGTTTCCTCTTTTTCAAGTCGCTCACCGAACAATTTTGATCCAATCCTTATATGTGTTGCGCCAAATTCAATAGCAGTTTTATAATCGTTGCTCATTCCCATAGATAAATATTGTAAGTTATTTCTCTTATGAATTTCTGAAATAAATGCAAAGTGAATGGCTGGATTTTGATTTATAGGAGGAATACACATTAAACCTGTTACATTTAATCCGTAATCTTTTTTGCAGAGTTTTATAAAATCATCTACTTCGTTAGGATTAATCCCAGATTTTTGTTCTTCATTTCCAGTATTTACTTGAACCATGTAATTTAATCTTTTGTTTAATTTTATTTCTGCTTTACTTAAACTTTTTACTAGTTTTAATCTATCTAATGATTGTACCTCATGAAATTGATTTACAACATCCTCAGATTTATTTGTTTGTAGAGGTCCAACAAAACTTAAAATAATGTTTTTTGATTTAATTTTTGACCACCTATTGACCCCGTCTTGAACTCTATTTTCTCCAAAGTTTTTTATTCCTGCATCAATTGCCTTTGTTATTTTTAGAAATGGTTGACGTTTACAAATAGCAATGACATTCACGCTTTTTGGGTCTCTGTTACTCTTTAAGCATGAAATTTTTATATCTTCTAAAATCTGGCTGTAACTATGATTGATAAGATTTTTCATAATTTAGTATTTTTTAACCTCTGCAGTTTTGATAAATGTTGCTTTTGTGCAACAGGTTGCTTTAAAAAGTGTGACAATTTTTTACTTAATGAGTTGTTACTTCTACTTTTTTTGTATAAATCTTTATTGTCAATAATGCAATATTGCACATAACGCGTAAATTAAATTAATAAAGGGAGAATTCTCATGCGCAAAATTTTATTAACATCTGTTGGTGTTGCTGCTCTTGCAGTAAGTGCTAACGCAACTGATTTTACACTATCAGGTACATCAAAGCTAAAAATAGCAGACGATGGTAACACAAGTGTATCTAACACTATTAATGTTGGTGTTTCAAAAACATTTGATAATGGTATGGTATTATCACTTTCACAAAACATGAATTCAGCTTCATCTGAAATGACAGTAACATCAGATGCTGTTGCAGTAACATTTGGTGATTTTGACCAAAACGAAAAGACACCAGGTTTAAATGGTGATGCAGCTGCTTCAGACATTGCTTCTGATGGTGTTGCTCACTCAAGTGATGCTGGTGGAATTTCATTAGGCGCAACTGTTGCTGGAGTAGGCATCGGTGCTGCTATGAATAACGAAGGTGACACAATGTTTGGTGGTTCATTCACATCTGACATGGGTGGAATGGCTGTTACAATTGGTGGTGATGTTTATAGTGATAATACTTCATCAGCTGATCAGACTACTATGGGTGTAAAAGCTGCTATGGGTGCATTAACAATTGTTGCACATAGTAAGCAAGTTGAAGCAGCTTCTGGCGGTACAGACACTGTATCTTACTCAGCAGCTTACACAGCAGGTGGACTAGTTATCGGTTTCCAAGGAAACGATGCTGACGCTTCATCATACTCAGCTACATACACTGTAGTTCCAGGTATGCAGTTTGAAATCGGTTCAAAAGACAATGGAACAACTTCAACTTCATCAGCTGAACTACAAATGACATTCTAATTAGTTAATTAGATTTTTAAAAGCGGGGCATTTTTGTCCCGCTTTTTTTATGTTTGCCTTTCTTAATTTAACACTATAAAAATTAATTAAATTCATATTAAAATGAGCCTACAATGATACGGTTTTTATATTTTTTAATTTTGCTTTCAGTTCTTTCTTGTTCTGGAATTGATGTAAGAAAACCTGAACCAGAAAAGAAACGAGAAAGTATTTTTGGGGGACCTTTAACATATTCTACTGATACAGGTTCATTTAGTGCAGGATCTGTTGGACTTCCAAATATTTCTAATGCAAACAAAAAGTCAAGTCTTACTTCACTTCCAATAAATGAACTTTTATGGAACTCAACCTTAGATACGCTTGATTTTATGTCATATGAAAAAATAGACCCATTTGGTGGAATAATAATTACTGATTGGTTTATTAATGAAGATAACGAAAAAATTCGTAACAAAATTACTGTATCTTTTTCAAGCTCAGAATTAAGGGCATCTTCTATTAAAGTAAGTGTAATCAGGGAAAAGTTTGATAATAATCAGTGGGTTTCTGATGGATATAGTGATGGTCTGGCTGGTAAAATTGAAGATTTAATTTTAACAAGAGCCAGGGAATTAAGAAGTAAAAATAGCTAATATCCTTATGAATAATAAACAAGACCTTGAAAAAAAATGGCAAGAAAGGTGGAAAAGTAACCTTTCATTTAACGCTTCAAAAAAACCAGATAAAAAAAAACCTAAATACTATGTGTTAGAAATGTTTCCATACCCAAGTGGAAATATTCATATGGGACATGTAAGAAATTACACACTAGGTGATGTAGTTGCGCGGTACAAAAAAGCAAATGGATATAACGTCTTACATCCAATGGGTTGGGATTCATTTGGTTTACCAGCTGAAAATGCTGCAAAAGAAAATAACATTCACCCTAGTGAGTGGACAAATAAAAACGTTAATACAATGAAAGAGCAACTAAAGAGCATGGGGCTTTCTTACGATTGGTCTCGAGAAGTATCTACTTGCGACCCTCAGTACTATAAGTTTGAGCAAAAAATGTTTATTGATTTTTTTCAAAAAGGTTTGGCCTATAAAAAAGAAAGCTGGGTAAATTGGGATCCTGTTGAAAAAACTGTTTTAGCTAATGAACAAGTTATTGATGGAAAGGGTTGGAGATCTAATGCAGTAGTAGAAAAAAAATTATTAAATCAATGGTTTCTCAAGATGACGCATTATGCTGAAGACCTTTTGGAAACAATTGAAAGTTTAACAAATTGGCCTGATAGAGTTAAGCTTATGCAAAATAACTGGATAGGTAAATCATTAGGGGCAAACATCAGTTTTAAAATTATTGAAAAAGATGAAAAAATTGAAGTTTTTACAACAAGACCTGATACTTTATTTGGTGCATCATTTATTGCTCTCGCTCCGTCGCATCCTATCTCGTTAAATTTATCAAAGAACAATTCAACAATAAAAAATTTTATTGATGAATGTAATAAAAACTCAACATCAGAAGCTATAATTGAAAAAAATGAGAAAAAGGGTATTTACACAAATTTAAATGTAGTACACCCTTTTGATGAAGGTATTAAAATACCTGTTTATATTGCAAATTTTGTTTTAATGGAGTATGGCACAGGAGCGATTTTTGGTTGTCCTGCACATGATCAAAGAGATTTAGAATTTGCAATAAATTATAAGTTACCAGTTCTTCCAGTTGTAAAACCAAAAAATTATATAAAAAGTGATTATAAAATTACTGATACAGCGTTTACTGATGACGGCGTCATAATAAATTCTTCTTTCTTAAATGGCTTAAATGTTACAGATGCAAAAAAACGTGCAATCGAAGAATTGGAAAGAATGAATTCTGGAAAATCAAGCACAACATGGAGATTAAGAGACTGGGGTATTTCAAGACAAAGATACTGGGGATGTCCAATACCAATAATTAAATGTAATTATTGCGGGGATATACCAGTGCCAACAGAAGAGCTGCCAGTTGAATTGCCCTATGACATTAATTTGGATTCACCTGGTAACCCTCTTGATGCTCACCCTAACTGGAAGTTTGTTAAATGCCCAAAGTGTAATAAATCTGCAGAAAGGGAAACTGATACTTTTGATACATTTTTTGAATCTTCATGGTACTTTATTAGATTTACAGACCCTGATATTGACATTCCATTTAGTAAATCAATTGCTAATTATTGGATGCCTGTAGATCAATACATAGGTGGCGTTGAACATGCAGTTTTACATTTATTATATTCACGTTTTTTTACAAGAGCACTTAAAGACTGTGGTTATTTATCTATTTCTGAACCATTTAAGGGACTAATGACACAAGGAATGGTTTGTCACCAAACATTTAAATCAGGAGATGGAAAATGGGTCTTTCCTCATGAGGTAGAAAAGAAAAATAATAAGTTTTATCATACAGTTAATGGTAATGAAGTGTTTTCTGGCAGAGTAGAAAAAATGAGTAAATCTAAAAGAAATGTTGTTGATCCTTTGTCTATAGTTAATAAGTATGGTTCAGATACTGCCAGGATTTTTATGGTGTCAGACTCTCCTCCCGAAAGAGATATGGAATGGAGTAATGCTGGTGTTGAGGGCTCTTATAAATTTTTAAATAGAATTTTAAGAATTGTTAATGAAACTCAAAAGCCAAAAAAATTAATTAATTTAGATCTTGTAGATAATAAGAATACCGTAATTAAAAAAATACATCAGTCCATAAAAGATGTCACAGATGGAATAGAAAGCTTCAGATTTAATGTATGCATAGCAAAATTATATGAATTAACAAATATGATTTCTAAACTTGACTCAAAAACTGATTTTGAAACAAGCTTAAAATTTTATGGGCTGGAAATTTTGGCGCAACTTATTTCACCATTTGCCCCCCACCATGCAGAAGAAATATGGAGTTTAATGGGTCACAAAATTCTAATATGTGATACAGATTGGCCAAAATTTGATAAAAGATTTCTAAGTGTTGAACAAATCAGTATTGGTGTTCAAATTAATGGAAAATTAAGGGGCAATATAAGTTATAATAAAAATGCTGAAAAAGAAGAAATTCAAGAACTAGCTCTTTCTTTATCATCAGTTAAAAATAGACTAGGAGGTGAAAAACCAAAGAAAGTAATTATTGTTCCTGAAAGGATTGTAAATATTGTTGTTTAGACTAGTAATCATTTGTTTTTTAATAATGAGTTGCTCGAATTTGAAAAACAACAATGATGTGCAACTTGAAAAATTAGGCTTTATAGAGATCCAATCCAACGAAACTTATATTTCTAAATTAATTGAAACTAATATCAAAAATGCCTTTGAAGTTTATAAAACTAAGAACTCTTCTGAAAAAAAATATACTATGATTATAGATGTAAATGATACTATCGAAAGTAGTCTTTTAGCAAACTCAATAAGAAAAATTGAAATGTCTATTAATTACAAAATAGTTGAAAAAAATAGTAATATTGTTCTTGTAAGCGACTCTTTTTCAAGAAACTCTCTTATTGGACCTATAAATTCATTGTTTTCTAGAGATCAATCTGAGTTGAATGCGCAAAAACGCTTAGGTATTTCATTATCAAATGACTTAATAATACGTTTAATTGAATGGGCAAGTTTTGATTTAGAAACATGAAAATCAAAGAATATTTAATAGACAATTATTTGTTAAATCCTGAGGATAAAATCAATCTATTTTTTTTTATTGGTCCAGATTCAGGATTAACAGATCAGAGGGTAAAAACACTTTGTAAAACTTTCAATATTGATAATAATAATCCATTTAATGTCTCAAAAATCGACCAAAATGAGTTAGAAAAAAATCCTACCAAACTTTTAGATGAGGCATTAACTTATTCTCCAGACACCGAAAAAAGATTTGTTTTTCTTAAAATATATAGCGAGAACATTCCTACAAGTGTAGTAAAGTCAATTAAAATCTTAATTAGTCATTTCCCATTAAAAGATACAAAAGTTATAATATCTGCTCGAAATTTAACCCTTACATTACCACTTGTAAAAGAAATAAATGACAATGTTTATTGCAATACAGTTGTCAGCTATCAGAAAAGTGCTAGGAGTTTACAAACTGAAATAACTTATGTTTTTTCTCAAGAAGGAATTAAAATAACAGATGATGCTCTAAAATTACTGGTATCCAATTTAGGTGATAATCAATTAAACACAAAAAAATCTCTGGATAACATTATATCTTTTGTCTATCCAAGAAAAACAATTGATTATGAAGACATAATTAAAATTACTCCAAACTCAAAGTTGATTGAAGTAGATGAAACTGTTTTCTCTGTCTTTACTGGAAATCATGTAGAAACAGCAAATAGTATAGAACTTTTAAATTCATCAGGAGTGTCTGCATTAGAAATAGTTAGGGTTTTTCTCAAATGGTCAATTACATTAAAAGTTGCATGCGATATTTATAAAAAAACACAGTCAATTGACATTGCCATTAAAGAATCTACGCCTTATGTATTTTGGAAAGTGCGACCAAAATTTGAAGAAAGTATTAGAAAGTGTGTTAATCTAAACCTTAATAGCATTATAGATCGTCTTTTGACTTTAGAAAAAAAAGTCAAATCATTACCAAGTTTGGATATTTATCTTTTGTCATATTCTTTATCAAGACTTTCTAAAATGGTGAAATAAAATGATTAAATGTTTTGTGATTAATTTAGATCACAGAAAAGACAGACTAAAAAGAATAAGAAAACATCTAAATTCTAATGGATTATATTTTACGAGATTTAGAGCTGTAAATGCACTAGAAACAAATTCAAAAACACTAACTAAAAATATTGTAAAATATGGACCGCTTGGAAAAATCTCAATTGGAGACATGGCTTGTTTTCAATCCCATTTAATGCTGTGGAAAAAAATATATAAAACTGAAAAAAAACCAGTTTTAGTTTTAGAAGATGACGCCTGCGTTTCAAAAAGAGGATTTGAACTTTTAAAAAATACTAATTGGATTCCAAAAAATGCCAAAATAATTAAGTGTGAAAGATTTGGGAATAAACGACATAGAGTTTTACTTAGTCCAAAATTGAAGTCTATTAATGGATTTCATCTTCATTATTTAATGTCTAAGCATTCTGGCACTGGAGGATATATTGTCACACCTAATGGTGCAAAGTATTTAGTAGAGAAAAGTATAAATGTGAGTGTCCCTGTTGATCATTTTTTGTTTAATCCAAATAATTCAATAATTTTTAAGAATCTTATGCCACTCCAACTTTATCCAGCTATTTGCGAACAAGTTGACAACTCATCTGATATACATATACACAGGGAAGATTTTTCATACTTTAGTCTGTCAGATATACTTAGAGAGTTTAAAAGAGGGTACTATGAAGTTAAATTTCTACCAAAACAACTTTTTCAATTTTTATTTATGAAATACAGATTGAAAAAAATTAAAGTTTCAGAATGAATTTCTGTCCTAAACTAACTTTTTAAAGTATTTCTCAAGGTCAATTTTATAATTCAGCCAAGAGTTAATAGAACTTTTGTATATATTTTCTCTTACCTGAACAGTACTAACTGTTATTACTCTCCTTTTGTTTTTAAAAAAGCTCAAGATCTCGTCATCCCAGTCTAATTGACAATGGTTTAATATTTTTTTTGCCTCAATTTCAAAATTATCAACTAATTTTTCATATTTACAATCATATATTTCATCACCAAAAATATTTTTCCAAGACTTCATTATTCTTGAATATAAGTTATAAAAATTTACTATATTTTTCGGATCGTATGAGTATGAACAAGTATCATTTGCGAAATAACTTTTATAAATTGAGAAACAAGTATCTCTTTTGTCTCTAATCAGGTGTATTATCTTTGAATTTGGAAACGCAGATTTAATTAGACCAATCCACTTGAAATTACCTGGCATTTTATCAGTAATATAGTTAGCATTAAAATTTAAATATTTTATTTTTTCATAGTAAAAATTATGAAAGTTTTTGATGTTTTCTTTATTTGGGTTAGAAAGTATTTCAGGCATTCTTAATCCAATAGAGCCTCTGTTTTTAAGTAAATAATCTTCAATAAATGAAAGCTCACCACCACCGAAAACATCTTTATGTGTTGATAGTATTTGCTCTACTAGGCTCGTTCCTGATCTTGGCATCCCTAAAATAAAAATTGGTTCTTTAACTCTTTCTACAAAAGATTGGTTTTTCTTTATAACATCTCTAGAATATGTTTTGTTTATTTGTTCTGCTATGTGTTTCTCTTTGTTAAAATCAAAATCCAAGCGTTTGTTTTGTTCAAAGTTACCAACTTTATAATATTTAGAACTTTTTTCATATAATTTAAGTGTTTCATAAACATTACCTAAACCAAAGCTTAGATTTATTTTTTGTTCCAAGGTAATATTAGGAGTTGTTAATAGTTTTTCCATCTGCTTAATATGGCTATCATCTTCAGATGTATATCTTTTTGTTCTTGATAATAATCGGTGATTTTCACCGTCAAAGGGATCTTTCTCTGCTAAATAATTAAAATTTTCAATTGCGTCTTCAATGTTCCCAATTGAAATATAAAAATTTGCTATATATTTCCTGATTTTCAAATTATCTGGTTCAAGGCGTAATGCCTCTTTAAAATATTTTAATGCCTCATTTAATTCGTTTAACTCGGAGTGTACTTTACCTGCTATCAATAATGCTTTTGGGTTTTTAAAAAAAATTTTTGCATGCATTTGAAAATAATACTTTGCGCATGCAAATTTTTGTTCATTAAAAATATTTTCTAACTTTAAAACACTTGGGTTTTTATCAATAATTTGATTTTTTATTAATATTTTTTTTATAAACTTGAGAAATTTTATTGGTGATATTTTATTTTTTATATTGTCATCCGCAATTTTAATTGCTAGCTCAATTTTACCTTCACTTAAAAACTTATCTATATTAAGTAATTGATTTTGTTTGTTTTTTTTAGACATTCTTGTTTTCAAGCTTATCTATTAGACTATTTAACCGGTCTAACGAATTACAGTAAATAGTAATTTTTGATTTTTGATTTTCTTCTTTAAAATCTATTTTAACATTCAAACCTAGATGATCAGATAGTCTTTTGGAAATAGAAACAATATTTGGATCTATTTTATTTGGTAATGGTTTTTTTTGACTGAAATTTTTAAGTAACTTTTCAAGATCCCTTACACTAAGACTATCCTTAATTATTATTTGGGCTATCTCTACAGCATCTTCTCTACCAATTAATAAACGGGCGTGCCCAGCTGACAACTTATTATCTTTAATAAGGCTTAAGATCTTTTCTGGTAGTTTTAAAAGCCTCAAAGAATTAGTTATATAAACACGAGATTTACCAACAATTTTTCCAGCACTTTCTTGTGTATAATTATGCTGATTAATTAATTCATTTAAACCCTGAGCCTCTTCAATTGCGTTTAAATCTTTTCTTTGTATGTTTTCTATTAAGGACATAACTGATGCTGAATTTTCATCTACATCATTTACAACAATGCATGGAATTTCATGTATTTTAGCCATTTGAGCAGCACGCCATCTACGTTCTCCTGCAATAAGATCATAAGAAGACACATTTTTGTCATTAGATTGTGTTACCAAAATTGGACTTAAAATACCCTTAGACTTAATAGAGTTTGATAAGTCTTCCAAATCATTTACATCAAAATTTTTTCTTGCTTGCCACGATCCTGGTTTTATTTGTTCAACAGGTATAATTTTTATATTTTTTCCTTCATTATTAAGCTCAGAAACAACTGAAATATCTTCTCCTAGCAAAGAAGTTAAGCCCCTGCCCAAGCCTGTTTTTTTCTCTGACATTATATTTCCTCTTGTAAAATTACTTCTGCTGATAATGCTGCATATGCTTTAGAACCATAGCATTTTGTATCATATAATAAAACTGGCAAGCCATGAGATGGCGCTTCTGAAATTCTTACATTCCTAGGAATTACACTTTTATAAACTTTTTCTTTAAGGTGATGTCTTACATCTTTTTCTACTAACGTTGATAGCTTGTTTCTAGTATCGAACATTGTTAAAACAATACCCTTTAGACTAAGCTTAGTATTTAGGTTTCCTTTAATAAGCTCCATGGTTTTTAACAATTGTGACAAACCTTCTAAGGCATAAAACTCACATTGGAGCGGAACAATTACTTCATCAGAAGCAGCCATAGCATTAACAGTTAGCAATCCTAGACTTGGAGGACAATCTATCAAAACATAATCAAAATCTATCTTTAATTTTTCAAACGATTTTTTTAATACTAGTTCACGTTTTTGAATGTTTGAAAACTCTATCTCAACAGCAGATAAATCAATAGTTGAAGGTATAATTTTTAAATCAGGAATTATTGTATCAAATACACAATCATTAACCTCTGTTTGAGAAGTCATAACTTTATAAATATTTTTGTCTCTCTCTTTTAAATCTATACCTAAACCTGTTGACGCATTTCCCTGAGGATCAAGATCAACAATCAATATCTTTTTATTAAAAGAAACCATAGCTGTAGCTAGATTGATTGTTGTAGTTGTTTTGCCTACACCACCTTTTTGATTGGATATGGATATTATTTTTGGTTTTTTCAATATTTTTCTTCTTTAAATGTACATTTAACTATAAAAGATTCTTTGTTTGATAAACTACTATAAGAATCAAAGTTTATTAATATATCATTTTTATTGTTTTGTTTGTTTTTTTTCCAAAAAACTTTAGCTTTGTTTATTTCTTCTTTTGCAGCCCTGCCTTTTAGAAAAAAAATTTTTGTTTTTGGAGAAATTACATTAGAAAGAAGAAATAGTGTTTTGTCTATGGGTGCAAAAGCTCTTGATACAATTGTTTTATCTTGCATGCCTTCTAGATCTTCAACTCTTTTATTTTCTACAACGGCTTGAATATTACACTTTCTTAGCGCTTCTGTAATAAAAACTGTTTTTTTAAAATCTGATTCGACTAGAACTATATTTTTGTATCCCATAATTCCGAGTATAATTCCTGGCAAGCCAGCTCCAGATCCAATATCAAAAATCTTTTCATCTTTTGATTTAATAAAGCTTGCTAGCTGGCCACAATCTAAAATGTGCCTTGTCCATGGGTCTCTTAAAGTTGAAGTGCCAACCAAATTAAGTTTTTCTTGCCAGTCTGAGAGAAGATCTAGATATTTATCAAAGCAAAACATTGTTTCACGTGAAACATTAAGTAAAGAAGCACAGTTTTCTCTATTGGAAGTGGCTTCCATCAAGCAACTTTTCTTTTTATGTGCCTTAAAATTGATAAGATAGCAACTGGTGTGATTCCTGATATTCTAGATGCTTGAGATATTGTTTCAGGTTTAATTTTAGAAAGCTTTTCTACTAACTCGTTTGAAAGGCCGCCTATGGATTTAAAATCAATGTCTTTTGGAATTTTAATCTTTTCATCTTTTTGAAATGCTTTAATATCATTTTCTTGTCTTTTAAGATAACCAGCGTATAGAGCGTCTACTTTAACCTGATTTAATAATTTACTATCCATTTTGTCTATATCAGGAAAAACTAATTTTAAATTATTGTAATTAAACGATTTTGATTTCAACAAATCGAAAGCTGATTGTTTTCTACCATCTCTAGGCAAGGAAACACCTAAATCTCTTAATTCTGAGGATTTTAAAATTAATTTTTTTAATTTTGAGTTTATTTTATTTAAAGCGCGTCTTTTTTTTATAAAATCAGCATGCCTTTTTTGAGAAACCAAACCATGTAAATACCCCTTCTCTGTTAATCTTTGATCTGCATTGTCAGCTCTTAATAGTAGTCTATACTCCGCTCTTGAGGTAAACATTCTATATGGCTCTATTACTCCGTGAGTTACTAAGTCATCTATCATTACACCTATATATGCTTCGTCTCTAGTTAAAATAAAATGTTTATCATCCTCTAAAGCTATATTAGCTGCATTTATACCTGCTATGAGTCCCTGACCAGCAGCTTCTTCATAACCTGTAGTTCCATTTATCTGACCAGCAAGATAAAGACCTTTAACGGTTTTTACACTCAATGTTCTATCAAGTGATCTTGGGTCAATATAATCATATTCTATTGCATAACCAAAATCAGTTATTTTAGATTCTTCCAAACCAGGTATAGTCTTTAGCATTTTAATTTGCACTTCTTCTGGTAGAGCTGTAGATATACCGTTAGGATATACTAATTCTGAATTTAATCCTTCTGGCTCAAGAAAAATTTGGTGTGAGTTTCTTTCTGGAAATTTAAAAATTTTATCTTCAATAGATGGACAATAGCGAGGTCCTGCACTTTCTATGCTTCCACTGTAAACAGGTGATAATTTTAAAGACTTATTGATTAAATCCTGAGTTTTTTCAGTTGTCCTTGTAATTGCACAATCTATTTGTTTTTGATTAATTTGCTTTGTAAGAAAAGAAAATGGTGTGGGTATCTTATCCCCAGGTTGCTTTTCAAGTTCTTCCCATTTTATTGTTCTTTTTAATATTCTTGGTGGTGTGCCTGTTTTTAAACGACTTGTTTTTAATCCTAATTCTTTAAGATTTTCTGTAAGGCCATTAACAGCAGGTTCGTTTAAACGACCTGCCTTAACCTTTTTTGATCCAATATGAATTAACCCACCTAAAAATGTACCAGTTGTCAATATAACCGCCTTGCAATCTATTTGGTTGCCATCGAGACATACAACACTTTTAATTGAGTTATTTTTAAATTTTAATTTACAGACAGTGCCTTCGATGACCTTAATATAATTAAAAGAACTGATAATATTATTTACTGACCTTGCGTAAATTAGCCTGTCTGCTTGCGCTCTTGGGCCTTGAACAGCAGGGCCCTTAGATTGGTTTAGCATTTTGAAATGTATGCCTGATACGTCAATTGCTTTTGCCATAATGCCATCTAAAGCATCTATTTCTCTTACAAGATGGCCCTTACCCAAGCCTCCTATAGCTGGATTACAGGACATTTGTCCTATTGTTTCTTTGTTAGTGGTTAAGAGACAAACAGATACGTTCTTTCTTGCAGCTGCACAAGCTGCCTCTGAGCCTGCATGCCCTCCTCCTACAACAATTACATCAAAATATGGTTTCATTTTCCTATGCAAAAATTTTTAAACAAATTATCAAGAACTTCTTCTACTCCTACTGACCCTGTTATTTTTCCAATTAAGGTTAATGAGTGTCTAATATCTTCAGCAACAAGTTCTGGCGATTTTTCAATATCTTTTACTTGAATACTATTCAAACACTCAAGAATTTTTTTAGTTATTTTAATGTGCCTATCTCTAAATATGATAGGGTTATCTCCTTTATTAACAACTGAATCAATTTTTTCTTTAAGTGTTTTTGTAAAAGTATCTAAATTTTCTCCAGTTTTAGTTGATATATTTATTTCATTTGAACTTTTTATTATTTTTCTTTTTTTTAAATCTGATTTGTTTATTAAGTCAATCGTAAATCTACTAACTACAGGAATTTCAGATAATTTTTCCTTCCAATTATGATCATTTCCATCAACAACCCTTATTTGAATATCAGATATCTTTAAGAGTTCCGTTGCTCTTTTTATACCCTCTATTTCAATTTCATTATTTGTTTTATGGAGTCCTGCTGTATCATATATGTTCACGCAAACCCCGTTCATATCAACAGTTGAACAAACTATGTCTCTAGTTGTTCCTGGATGTGCACTTACAATTGAAATATTTTCGTCTAATAAACAGTTTATGAGAGATGATTTTCCTGCGTTTGGAGGACCAGAAACAACAACTTTTACTCCCTCTTTGATTTTTTTTGAAAACTCAGCCTTTTCAATTGCAACCAATAAATTTTTTTTTATTTTATTGAGCTTTTTTTCAAAAGTGGAAATGGTGTTAGCGGGCAGCTCTTCATCTGAAAAATCAATAGATGTTTCTAGATAAGAACTTATTTCAATTAACTCATCTCTCCAATCAAATAATTTTGAGGAAACAGAACCCATAAAAGCTAATTGGGCTCGTTTTCTTTGAGTTTCAGTTGAAGCTTCTAACAAATCATCTAAACCCTCCACTTGTAGTAAGTCGATTTTGTCGTTTTGAAGAGAACGCTTTGTAAATTCACCTGGTTCTGCTTCTCTAACATGTTTTATTTTATCGAGTTCTAATTCAATTTTTTTTATAATGGAAATACTACCATGAACGTGAAACTCAACAACGTCCTCACCAGTTGGTGAGTGCGGTTTAGAGAAAAACAGAATTAGACCTTGATCTATAAACTCACCATTTGAATCATAAATATTTCTGAGGTTGATTTCTTTCGCCTTTACTCGCTTTTTAAGGAACTTTTTTAATATTATTTTAACCTGGGGTCCGGATACTCTAACTATAGATATAGCTGTTTTTTGGTATTTTGTTAATGATGCGTATATTGTTTCTTTAATCATCCTCTTGTTTCACGTGAAACATTTTAGCTATTCATTTGAGTAAAGAAGTCTTCATTATTTTTAGCTGTTTTTAATTTATCTAACAAAAACTCCATTGCATCAACGGGTCCCATTTGCATTAAAACTCTTCTGAGAACCCACATCTTTGTTAAAGTGGCTTTCTCAACTAGTAACTCTTCTTTTCTTGTTCCCGATCTTGTTATATCTATTGCGGGGAAAGTTCTCTTGTCTGCCAATTTGCGATCTAATATAACCTCACTATTACCAGTTCCTTTAAACTCTTCAAATATAACTTCATCCATTCTTGAACCTGTTTCAATAAGGGCAGTGGCTATAATTGTTAAAGAACCACCCTCTTCAATGTTTCTAGCTGCACCAAAAAATCTTTTTGGCCTTTGTAATGCGTTAGCATCAACCCCACCTGTAAGAACTTTTCCAGAACTTGGAACAACAGTATTGTAAGCACGAGCTAGTCTTGTAATAGAATCTAGTAATATAATTACGTCTCTCTTATGCTCAACTAGTCTTTTTGCTTTTTCTATAACAATATCTGTGATTTGAACGTGCCTTGAAGCTGGTTCGTCAAAAGTAGAAGATATTACTTCACCATTAACTGACCTCTGCATGTCTGTTACTTCTTCTGGCCTTTCATCTATGAGTAAAACTAGTAAATAAGTCTCTGGATGATTTTCAGAGATAGCTTTAGCTATTGATTGAAGCATTACTGTTTTACCTGTTCTTGGGGGTGCAACTATTAGTGCACGTTGCCCTTTCCCAAAAGGTGAAATTAAATCAATAACTCTTGGTATAAAGTCCTTCTCTTTTTTTGTTGGATCTTCATCTATTTCCAACTTTATTTTTTGGTCAGGATAAAGAGGTGTTAAATTGTCGAAATTAATACGCTGTTTTACTTGTTCAGGATCCTCAAAGTTAATTGATTTTACTTTCAACAAAGCGAAGTATCGTTCCCCATCTTTTGGGGCTCTTATTTGTCCTTCTACAGTATCACCTGTTCGAAGACCAAATTTTCTTACCTGGTTAGGTGAAACATAGATGTCATCTGGCCCCGGTAAATAGTTTGCTTCAGGAGCGCGTAAAAATCCGAAGCCATCGCTTAATACTTCAAGAACACCTGTTCCATATATTGCAACTTCGTTCTTAGCAAGCCTTTTTAAAACAGAAAAGAGAATATCTTGCTTCCTCAAAGTACTAGCGTTTTCTATTTCTAATTCTTCAGCATATTTTAAAAGATCAGCGGGCGATTTACTTTTCAACTCTTGTAGGTGCATATTATTCCTAAATTTTATGGGGAGTATTTTAACCTAGAATGGCTTGATGATTATAAGTAACACAATTAATACCATAATACAAGCAGGTACTTCATTCCATATTCTATAATACGTGTCTGTTTTAGTTCTAGTGTCAATTTCTAATTCTTTATACATTTTTGAGTATTTACCATGGATGTATCCCATCAGAATTACTAAGATTACTTTTACTTGGAAATAAAGTTCGAATATCAAATAATAATTTAGGTATATCATTAGTAAACCTGAACCAAATACGGCTGCTATTGATGGTAGCATTATTGCTTTTAATAACCTGCGTTCCATTATTTTAAACGTTTCGGACTGTATTGAATTTATCTCAGACAATGAATGATAAACAAAAAGTCTAGGGAGATATAATAAACCTGCCATCCATGTAATGACTGATATTATGTGAAGCGATTTAATAATGAGATACATATTAGTTTTTAATTATTTCAATAACACGTTCTACATTTTTTATTGGCGTGTTTGGTAATAAACCATGACCAGAGCAATATATGTGTTTTCTATCCTTTGTACTTAAAAGTAATTTATTTACAGCATCTTCAAGTCCCTTTCCACCTCTATTAATTTTATTTGGGTCTAAATTTCCTTGTAAAATTATATTTGTTTTTAAATTCTTAATTAGCCAGTCCATATCAATATTATAATCAACACTAATAACATCCATTTTTACTGTATCTATGTAATCAATAATTTTACCTCTAATACCCCGTGGCAACACTATTATTGGAGCTAAAACGCCAAGCATTTTCAATTTTTTAATAATTTTATTCACTGGATCAGTTAATATTTCTTTAAATTCATTTCTAGGTACTAGCCCTGCCCAACTCTCAAAAATCATTAAAGTATCACACCCAGATATATATTGCTGGTATAGATGTTTTACTGAAAGGTCTACTAATTCATCAAGCAATTTAACTAAGAGCAATTTTTCTTTTCTTATTTTCTCAATTGCAGTTTTAAATTTTGTATCTCCTTTTCCGTTGATCATATAACAAGCAACTGTCCAAGGACCACCACAGAAACCTATTAAACTTTTGTTTTTATTTAGTTTTTTTCTAATATCTTTTATGGCATCATATGTGTTTTGTAAATCTTTCTCTTTTTGGGGTAATGGTTTAAGACTTATCAATTCTTCTAAAGACAAGTTCTCTAATAGTGGTCCCTCTCCTTTCACAAAGGAAATTTTTTGGCCTAAAATATATGGAACTATAAGAATGTCACAAAATATTATTGCACAATCAATTTTATATCTTTGTACAGGTTGGAGCGTTGCTTCTACAATGCTTTTTTTGTTAAAGCAAAAATCAAGAAAATTTTTTTTCTCTGATCTTATTTTTCTATATTCTGGTAAATGCCTTCCTGCTTGCCTCATAAACCAAATAGGTCTTTTAATATTTAATATATTCATAATAATATATATATATTTTATTTGTTGTAGATGATTACCTTGTTAATAAGTAGAAAATAGAAAACAAGACATTTTATTAACATAATATCAACAGTTTAAATCTTTATTGATCGATGGGATATAAGGATTTGACAAAAATTTTAAATATGTGGAAAAAAATATCAACAAAAACTCTATTGTGTAATTGATGTGTATATTTATTTATTATATAGAACATCTTTAGAAAAAGCTAATATAATAAGAATTAATAATAAGTTATGAACAACATATACAACAAACAAAAAAAGGAAATTTATATTCATTTAGTGTCGGACTCAACTGGCGAGACTATTGAAAACACAGTTTCTGCTACAATATCCCAATTTCCAGGTGTTAACAGGAAAGAATTTTTCTGGCCTATGACAAGAACGGAAGATCAAATTAAAGATATAACTGAAAACTTGAAGAAAAATCCTGGTTTAGTTGTTTTTTCTATAGTTGATGACAACAACAGATCTTTATTAGAAAGTAGTTGCAAAGAATTGAATATACCATACGTATCGCCTCTTGATGGCCTGTTGAATACTTTCAAAAAATTATTGGCTTTGTCAGAGTCCAAAATCACAGGTGTTCAACATAAACTAGATGAAAATTATTTTAAAAGAGTCGATGCTTTTGAGTTTGCTATGCAGCATGATGATGGTCAAAGAATATCATCAATGAGTAAAGCTGATATTATACTTGTTGGTGTTTCGAGAACTTCTAAAACACCAACTTCAATTTATTTAGCAAATAAAGGTTATAAAGTAGCAAACATACCGTTTGTAGCAGATACACGTTTACCTGAAGAACTTTTTAGTTTTAAAAAACCAATAATCATTGGTTTGATTAAAGATCCAAGATCTCTAATGCAAGTAAGACAAACTAGATTGAAAATGATGGGGGAAAACAATCAAACTTCTTATGATGATATAAAACACATCAAATTTGAAATATCTCAGGCTAGGCTTATTTTCACAAAATATGCTTGGCCGTCTATTGATGTTTCAAGAAGGTCAGTTGAAGAAACATCTGCTTCAGTAATTAAAATTTATAACACTAAAGGTTCATCCCTTTGAAAAAAATTGCTATTACTGGAAAAATAGGAACTGGAAAAAGTGTACTTTTAAACCAATTTAAATTTTTGGGTTATAAAACATACTCTTCAGACCAAATGGTTAAAGAAATATATGCAAAAGATAAACACATCATAAATGAAATTAGAAAACTAAATCCTAGTTTAATTTTAAATAAAAAAATTAGACTTGATGAACTATCAAACAAGGCATTTAGAGAACCCGGCCTTTTATTGAAATTAGAAAAGATAATCCACCCACGACTTCATCATATTAGGTCTAGAATAATTAAGACAAATCAAATAAATAGCAACACAAATAGGAATATTATTGTATTTGAAATCCCTTTATTATTTGAAAAAAAATTAGAAAATAATTTTGATTTAGTTATTTTATTAAAATGTCAAAGATATTTACAAATTAAGCGAGTTTTAAAAAGAGAAAATATGAATAGAGAGAAATTTGAGAATATAAATAAAAAATTTATACCAGAGAGAAAAAAAATCATATTAAGTGATTATGTAATTAATTCAGGAATTGGTAAGAATCATACTATGATTAAAATAAAGGAATTGATAAAAAAGCATGCGTGAAATTGTATTAGATACAGAAACTACAGGCCTTGATGTAACAGAAGGTCATAGATTAATAGAGATTGGAGCATGTGAAATGGTAAATCATGTGCTTACAAATAAAACATTCCATGTATATATTAATCCTGAAAGAGAAATAGACATTGATGCTGTTAATATTCACGGAATATCTAATGAAGATTTAATTGAAAAACCAAAATTTTCTGAAATTTGTAACGAATTTTTAGATTTTATTGGAGATTCAGCATTAGTTATACATAACGCTGATTTTGATATTTCCTTCATAAATAATGAGTTAAATTTAAGTGGAAAGAATCTTGAAATTAGAAACCCTATTATTGATACTTTAAAGTTAGCCAAAAAAAAATTCCCTGGTTCACTAGTTAATTTAGATTCTTTATGCAAAAGGTTTGACATTAATTTAAATAGTCGGAAATTTCATGGTGCTCTTATTGATGCAGTACTACTTTCTGATGTTTATGTTGAGTTAATTGGAGGTAAACAGACTTCGTTAACTTTTGATGATAAACAAATAGTCGGATCTTATTATAAAACCGTAAGCGTCTTAAGTGAAGAAGTAGAATTAATTAAAGATAGAAATTTTGTATTGACGGAAAGTGAATTAGAGAAACATAAGAAATTTATAGAAACAATTGATGATACAATATGGAAAAAATATTTATGATAAATATAGAATATCAAACCTTCTTTTCAATTTTCCTTGACTCATAGAGTATCTCAAAGTCGATGGGCTGTATTATTAAAGGCATAAATCCTCCATCTCTAGTAACATTTGAAACTATTGATCTTGCAAAAGGAAATATTAATTGAGGTGCCTCAATTAGTATTTTTCTTTTTTCTTGTTCTTCATTTAAATTTATGTCTGGTAAAGTAAAGATTCCTGCATACACAAGTTCTAATTCAAAAACTTTAAAATCCTTTTTTTCTGCTTTACTATTAATTGATAAAGAAACTTCATAAATTTTTTTTCTTAATGGCTTTGCAAAAACGTTAATATCAACATTAATTGCTGGTGCTTCACCTTTATTTGATAAAGATTCAGGTGAGTTTTGGTTTTCAAATGATAAATCTTTTATATACTGAACATTTACAGTAAGTTGTTCTTTTTTTTCATTCTGCTTCATATAGTAAACCTTTTTATTATTTATTAATTCTATTTTTTTTGTCTAAATTAAAAAATTCACCTTCAACAATCTCACTCTCATGTCCTTTAAAGACGGATGAATTATAATTAGCTGGCTTAGCAATCAATAACAAAAGTTTAAGAAAAATGCTTTGAGTAAATTTAAATATAAGGAATAAACCAAATATATCACTTACATATCCAGGTAAAACCAAAAGCACAGAACCTACCATCGCTAAAAAATTCTTTTTATTATTAGACAATGAATTAGAAGAAAATTCGATTATTTTTGATGGATGTGAAAAATAATCAAAAAAGGAACTTTTATTTTTTTTAAATAAGTAAACGCCCAAAACAAAGGTAATAAAGACCTCTAAAAATGTTAAAATCCATCCATAAAGAGAGATTGAAAAAAATATTATAAATATTTCAAAAATTGGAAAAAGTAATGTTAATAAAAATAAAGTTTTCAATTTTATATCTTGATCTTGCTCTTAACAAATAAATATATATATTATTAATAAAAATTTTTAAATAATTTTATGAATAGTTTTTTCCCATTTTTAGATATTATAATCTTAGGCTTACTTGCTCTGTTTTTAGGTTTTAGATTAAAAAACCTTTTAGGTGATAGATCAGGTTATGGCGAAGATGTAAATAATTTAGAAACATATAATGAAAAAAAATCTGATAATAACAATGTAATCAATTTAAATAAGAAAAAAATTAGTGGTGAAGGTTTAGAGTTTTTAAAAAAAGGTGACCCAAACTTTTCAAAAGAAGAGTTTATAATAGGTGCTAAACAAGCCTTTAAAATTATAATTGAAGCTTTCGTTGATAGTGATGTTGAAAAATTAAAGCCACTTATTGATTATGAATTATTAAAAAGTTTTACAAAATCAATATCTGAACGAGAAGCTCGTCAAGAAAAACAATTTGTCGACATAATATCAATTATTGAATTAGACATTGTTAATATATCTTTAAACGATAATGTTGCTTCTATATCAATTAAAATTGAGTCTGAACAAATTAAGTATACTATTGATAAAAATGATAAGATAATTGATGGTAACAAAGATGTTTCAGAAATAATTAAAGACAAATGGGTTTTAGAAAGAGATATTTCATCAAATGATCCAAATTGGAAATTAGTTGAAACAGATGTTGTAAACGATTAGAAGAGATTATTTTTTGCAAGATAAGCAAGATAAAAAATCAGACACTAAATTATGGGATCTAGTTAAAAACTCAACTAAAAAGTTAAAAGCTGATAATGATTATTCTTCAAGTCCTAAAAAGGCTGTTTCAAAAACAACATTACCAAGCTCAAATCAAAAAACCTTAAATTCATTAAACACTTCATCAAAAAAAGAAAATTTTGAATTCATTAATGTTGGAGACACTAACTCTAAGCTAAACTTTATAAATGAGACAAATAATGGAGGTATTCGAAAAAAAGATTTGAAAAACTTAAGATCTGGTAGATTTACAATTCAGTCAAAAATTGATCTCCATGGCTATAAATTACATGATGCAGAAAAAATTTTTTACAACTTTGTTATTAAAAGCCATCAAAAAGGTAACAGAAACCTCCTCATTATTACAGGCAAAGGGCAAGATGGAGAAGGTAAAATTAGAAAAAGTTTGCATACATGGATTAACAAAAATGATTTATCAAAATTAGTAATTTATTACACACACGCTTCACCAAAGGATGGAGGATATGGGGCATACTATATTCGTTTAAGAAAAATTTTTAAATGACACCATTTGGGATTAAACTGAAGTATATCAGGGTACAAAGACATAAATCTTTAAAAGACTTGTCAAGAGCTCTTAAAGTATCCATAGCCTATGTTTCGATGTTAGAAAATGGAAAAAGAGGAAAACCTGCTGACGGATTGATTGAATTAATATGTTCTTATTTTAATCTTTCATGGGAGGAAGCAGATGAGCTAAAATTTTTAGCCAAACACTCTGACATAAATACTAAAATGAACTCAGAAAAATTGAGTCTTAATGCTACTATGTTGACTAACGTTTTGAAAAATAATATTAAATGGCTTACTGAAGAACAACTTAAAAATTTAATTATTAATATTCAAGATATGTCAAAGCAAAATCAGGAAAAATGATATTTTATTAAGTATTTAATTTATTAATTAATTTTATGAATCAAAAAACTCAACTTCCGCCTGCAAAGATTAAAATTGAATCTATACAAAAGTTAAAATTTGGTGATTTAGATGATTTGTGTGACGCAACTGAGTCAGCTATTACAGAAGGTGGTGGATTTGGTTGGATAGAAGTTCCATCAAGAAAAGTTTTAGAGAATTACTGGAGAGGTGTTTTAACTATTCCCGAAAGAGAATTAATTATTGGCAGATTAGATAATGTTGTTGCAGGTTCGTGCCAACTTATAAAACCATCTAAAAATAATGAAGCACAGAAAAACTCATGTTCTTTAACAACATTTTTTCTAGCACCATGGGCAAGAGGTTATGGCATCACCCCAGAGCTAATCAAGTTTGCCGAAAACTTAGCTAAAAATAAGGGCTATAATGTTATTACATTAGATGTAAGAGAAACGCAAAAAAGAGCAATTGAGATATATGAACAAAATGGATTTATAAAGTTTGGTGAAAACCCATTTTATGCAACGGTTTCAAAAAAATTTGTGAAAGGCTATTATTATTATAAACAATTATAGAAAGTGAAAGAATTAAAGATGAAAAATTACGATGAAAACAATATTTTTAATAAGATTTTAAAAAATGAAATAGAGTGCGAAAAAATCCATGAAAACCAACATAATCTATCATTTAATGATATTAACAAGCAAGCACCTGTTCATGTCTTAACAATACCAAAAAACAATTATGCTAATTTTAATTCCTTTGTTGAGAATGCATCAGATAAAGAAATTTCTTCATTCTTTAGGTCGGTTTTGGAAGTTGCTGAAAAAATGAAAATTAAAGATAGTGGTTTTAGGATAATTATAAATTGTGGTCCAGATAGCAATCAGGAAGTACCTCATTTACACGCTCATGTTTTAGGTGGTAAAAATTTAGGAAGTTTATTAGGTTAAGCTTTCTATTAATTTCTTTGCTAAATCTATATTACAAAATTTTTGAATTTCTCTAAATCCTGTTGGTGAAGTTACATTAATTTCTGTGAGTTTGTTTCCTATAATATCAATGCCAACCAAAAGTAAACCTCTTTGAATTAACTCTGGTCCAATACTTTCACAAATCTCCATCTCTTTATTTGAAATAACTGTTTTTGTTGCTTCTCCTCCCACATGAAGATTAGCTCTAATATCATTTTCACTTGGTATTCTGTTAATAGCACCCTCTGGTTTGCCATTGATTAAAATTATACGTTTATCTCCAAATTTTATATTTGGTAAGTATTCTTGAAGAATAAATTGTTCTGGATGGGTACCAAGAAAAATCTCTATTAAAGAATTAAAGTTTTTATCCTTTTCACCTAGAAAAAAAATACCGTTACCACCATTACCATAAAGAGGTTTCAAAATAATGTTTTTATGTTTTTTTTTAAAAGAATTAATTTCACTAATATTTCTTGTTATTATTGTTTCGGGTGTTAAATTTTTCCATCGATTGAGAAATAGTTTTTCAGGTGCGTTTCGTACTTCAGATGGTTTGTTAATTATTTTAACTTCATCTTCTATATATTCTAATAGAAAAGTTGACGTGATATAAGACATATCAAATGGAGGGTCTTGTCTTAAAAATATTAAATCTAATTCTTTTAAATTTTTTCTAATTAAGTCACTGGTTTTAAAACCAGGTTGTGTATCTTTATTTAATTCAAGAATTATTTTTGAAGATGCCATAACTTCACCATTTATATAAGAGACATCTTTAGGCAAAAAATGCCAAATATTAAAATTCTTTGACAGACACTCTTCTATTATTGCAAGTGTGGTATCATCTTCTAAGCTTAAGCTTTCAAGTGGATCCATTTGAAAGCCTATATTAATTGTCATATTTTAAACTTACTATTGGCTCAAGGTTTCTGATAGCTGAATATAGTTAACTAACTGATTAATATAAAGAGTTTCTTTTGTATAAGCTAAAACTAAATTCATCTCTTTTTGTGTTCTTGCAACACCACTTAAATAGGCAATACCATTAACAACATCAATATTGAAATTAACTGACTTTATGTTTTTATCAGCTACAAGTTTACCTTTTATTGTTGTTGATGCAGCTAAATCTTTTGCGATATCTTTTATAGATGACTTTTCAGAAACCTGTATTTCGTTTACAACTTCAATAACACCTCTTGGTTCCCAAGAAATTCTAGTTGCTTCAACCCTTATTTGAGGGTTGTCAACCTTTCCTGTTAAAAGAACCACACCATCATCAACACGGATTTTTACTCCTAAAAATTTATTAACATCTTTTTTAAACATACTTTCAGTAATAGCAGCATGAATAATAGTATCATTAATAGTAGTACCAAGACCTTTTTCAGACTCTGAGGCAGCCACCCCAGCTATGCCAGCTGTTATCGCTGCGGGCGCACAACCATTTAATAAAAAACCAAGAATAATTATAATAGGAATTGGGAGTGTAAAACTATGCATTTTGGTTTGATTTTTTAAATTCATTTTAAAATGTATAATACAATATCTATTTATAGTAAATAATTAACAATTGTCTAGAGGTTGACTAATCCTATTTAAAATCTTTTATTTTAAGAGCTTCATTATAAATTATTTTTTTTTGAATATGAGTTTCATTAGCAATTTTATTAACAACAGATTTTAGTGTATCAAACTCAAGTAATGTTTTTATTTTTTTTTTTATGTCTTGAGTAATCACTTTTTCTCTCCTTGGTGTAAAACCTTCCAATAATATAACAACTTCACCCTTAATATTATCTCTTGATTTAAGATTTGTTATTAAGGAATTGAGATCATTTCTTAATATTTCCTGAAAAGCTTTTGTCAATTCTCTGGCCAATACTGCCTTTCTGTTTCCAAAAATCATTAATAATTCTTCTAAAAACATCACTACTCTTTTAGGAGATTCAAACCAAATAATTGTTGATTCTAAATTAAGTAATTTTTTTATTTTCAAGAGTCGATCATTTTTTTTCCTTGACGGAAAACCTGCATAATAAAAATTTGCAGAACTAAGCCCTGAAGAAACTAAAGCAGTTATAATTGCTGAGGGTCCTGGAACAACATCAATAATGATATTATTTTCAATGCATGCATTAACCAATTTGAAACCTGGATCAGATACAAGAGGCATTCCTGCATCGCTGGAAAGAACAACATTTTTTCCAGAAATTATTTTTCTTATAACAGAATTAATTTTCCTACTTTCATTAAATTCATTAAAAGAGATTAATTTTTGAATTCTAAAATTTCTTAATTGAGATAGTTTTTTTGTAACCCGAGTGTCTTCACATAATATAAAATCAGCTTGTTCAAAAGCTTCAATTCCCCGCGGCGACAAGTCCATAGAATTTCCAATAGGAGTTCCTATTATTTTAAGAGTATAACAAGAGTTATTTTTTATTTTTGTAATCCTAGACATAAAGCTTATAAAATATACATATCAAACTTTTACCATAATTAATTTGTATTATTTTATTATGAAAGAAAACCAAAAATTAGCCTTTAAGATTATATTTATGAGCGTTATTGTTTTATCTTGTGCTGATAATAATGTAAGACCTATAAATTATTCCAATGAAACAGTTAAAAATAACGAAATAGAACTTTCAAAATTAGAGGAGAAACAAACAATTGAGGATAAAAATTCAGAATTAATTGTAAAAAAGATTGAAACAAGTTCTAAGGTAAATACCTTTGGCAAAAAACTAGAAAATAAAAATCCTGATATTGCATTTGATAACTCTAGTATTTTAACCCAAAATGAAAATTTTATATCAAAAGTAAAAAAAAAGGAACTTAATAAGTTAGAAAAAACATTTGAAGAAACAAAAATTAAAGACAAAAAAGAAGACACAGAAATTACTTTTAGTCCAAAACCAATAGATCCTATAAATGATAATATCACACAAAAACAAGATGACATTGACTTGTTAGCAATAAATGCAGCTCTTGCTATGTTATCTAAACCTTCTAAAAACAGTAAACTTATGAACACAAGCAAGTATAAGGAGCTTACAAACATAAATCCTTTTTCTGAGAATGTTTTTAAGGTTGGAGTTTTAATACCAATGTCTGGCGTCAATAAATCAATTGGGCATGATATAAGAGTTGGTATAGAAACAGCATTTTTTAGTGAAGGTTTTAATAAAATAGAAGTACTTTTTTTTGATAGTATGAATATTCCTGATAAATTTTACAGACTATTGATTGAAGAAAATCTAGATCTAATAATAGGACCAGTTTTTTCAGACACATTAAAAGAGATTTATAATGCTGTAGATAATATAAAAATTCCAGTCTTGTCATTTTCAAACAACAGAAAAATAAGAAACAAAAATGTTTGGTTACTAGGAAAAATGCATGAAGATGAGATAGAACATATTATTGATTTTGGAGTAAAAACTGGAATAAGTAACCTGGCTATTATCGGAGAGAATACTGAATATAGTAAAACACTAATTTTCACAGCTAAAAATATGATATTTAACAAAGGAATAGGTTTAGATATAATTGTTTTTGAGGATAATATTTTAAATGATAGAGTTAAATTAAGAGATAAAATAAAAAAATTATCTGGCTGGAAAAAAGAACATAAAAACAAATTAACATTACCAAAACCCAGATATGATGGAATTTTATTTACAGGTTCAAATGAGTTTATTCTTAAGCTGGCCCCTCTACTATCTTATTACGATTTGAATTCTGAAAGGGTAACCTATATAGGAAATTCAAAATTTAAATCTTCAGAACTAGTCAAAGAGTTATCATTACAAGGAACTTTCTTTTCTTCAAGTAAAGAACCCAAGACAGATAAATTCACAAATGAATGGAGAGAAAATTGGGGCTTAAATCCATCATACTTTTCTATGCTAGCTTACGACCTTGCTTTATTTGCAAAAAAATTATCTTTAGAAAAAGATTTGTTAAATTACATAACTAGACCTCAAGGTCACAAATGGTTAAGTGGAGAAGTTTTTATAACAGAAGATGGTTTAAATAAAAGAAAACAAGTTGTTAATTTAATAGAAAACAAAAAGTTCAGTAGAGTTTACTTTGATTAAAACTTTATTTTATGATTTCTGCCAATATGGAATTTAAACGAAGTCTTCCATTGAAGGTTGTTTTCATTGTGTCATTGTTAAGATCCAAATAATTAGCTTCTATAAGTTCATAAACCTTAGCCATGTTTAATATCCTTTTTATGGGTTTTATGTTTACACCCTTTACAAGTCTCAAACCCATTAATAATTTTTCATTCCAAAAATCTTCAATTGTTTCAGAGACAATATTTTTAACCCCACTTCCATTTTTTTTCACACTATTGATCCATCCATTAGGATCTTTTCTTATATCTAATTGTACCCTTTTATTTTTATAAAAAAACCGGCTTACTGCACCTGGTCCAATACCTATCCATTCACCACCCTCCCAATAATTTAAATTATGAGAGCAACTTTTACCCTCTTTAGAGTAATTAGATACCTCATATGCAGGCATTTTATTTTTTTGCGTTAAGTTTTCAGTAATGGAATACATTTCTGATGCTAAGTCATTGTTTATTGGAAACAGTTTTCCTTTTTTATACATTTGGTTAAAGGCTGTGCCCTCTTCAATTGTTAATTGGTATAATGACAAATGATCAGGTTCAAATTGGAAGGCTGTCTTTAGAGATTTTTCCCATTCATAAACTGTTTGGTTGGGCATAGCATATATTAAATCAAATGAAACATTTTTAAAAACTTCTCTTGCGTACTCAATATTTCTTTTTGCCTCATAAACACTATGATCACGCCCCAAAAACTCTAAAAATTTTTTATTGAAACTTTGCGCTCCAATAGAAATTCTATTAATTCCAGCATCTCGAAAACTTAATAGCTTACTTTTAGTTAATGAATTTGGATTGGCTTCTAAAGTTATTTCAGATTCATTTGATAAAGAAACGTTTTTGAACTTTTTAACACATTGTTTGATTATTTTTTTTATTACTGAGCTTTCAATAAGTGAAGGCGTTCCTCCACCAAAAAATATTGATTTCAAATAATACTTATCTAAATTATCTGAAAAATAAGTTCTCGTGAGATAATTTAATTCCGAAACTAGGCTCTTACCCCATTCTTGATGGTCGATGTTTTGTTGAATATGTGAGTTGAAATCACAGTAAGGGCATTTTGAAGTGCAAAATGGCCAATGAATATATATAGAGAGTGGAACTTTATGAATCATTAGTTATAAAATCTAATAATTTATTAAATGCAAAGTTTCTGTGACTGTTTGAGTTTTTGAACTCTGGTTCAATTTCTCCATATGTTAAAAGTTTATTACTAAATGGTTGAATTGATGGAATGAAAACTGGATCATAACCAAACCCTTTCTCACCTCTGGGTGGTAATTGTATTTTCCCTTTCATCTCACCCTTAAATAATTTAAATTTTCTATCAGACCAGGTTAGGCAAAGGACACAAACCATTTTTGCATTGAAGTCTTTTTTATATCTCATAAGATAATCAATTTTCTTTATAGCCTTATTAAAGTCGCGAGCATTTCCTGCCCAATCTGCAGAATAAATGCCTGGCGCCCCACCCAAAGCATCTATCATTAGGCCACTATCATCAGATAATGACGCATACCCAGATAATTCAGTTGTTTGAGAAGACTTGATAAGCGCATTTTCTTCAAATGTTGAACCGTTTTCTTTAGGAACAGGTAGATTTAATTCTATTGAAGAATAAACTTTACAATTAATATCTTTTAGTAAATCTTTAATCTCATTGAGCTTTCCATTGTTATGTGTGGCTACAACTAATTTCTTTTCTCTAAATTTTAATTTATTAATTTTCGGTAAATTGCCATTAAGAGTCATTCAAAGCCTCTAATTGTAAATCAATTATCCTTGACGTTCCTATAATTGCTAAGTCTGTAAGCTCATTCATTTTTTCTCTTTCAAAGGGTTCTGACTCTGATGAGATTTGTATTTCAACTAACTTTTGATCAGATGTAATTACAAAGTTAGTATCTACTTCAGCAGAGGAGTCTTCTGAGTAATCCAAGTCCAAGACAGAAAATCCATTCCAGATTCCGCAAGAAACAGCACAAATTTGGCCTATTATCGGGTTAGACCTTAGCTTATTTATTTGTATTAGCTTTTTTACTGCATACGATAGAGCTATCCAACCGCCAGTAATTGACGCTGTTCTAGTACCTCCATCTGCCTGAATGACGTCACAATCTATAATAATTTGACGCTCTCCTAGTGCTTTAAGATCAACTATAGACCTTAAAGATCTTCCTATAAGCCTCTGAATTTCTAAGGTTCTTCCACTTTGCTTGCCCCTTGAAGCTTCACGTCCACTCCTTGTATGAGTAGATCGGGGTAGCATACCATATTCAGCTGTAACCCAACCCTTGTTTGAGTTCTTGAGAAAAACTGGTACTCTTTCTTCAACACTTGCAGTACAAAGAACGTGAGTTTCACCATATTTAACGAAACAAGATCCTTCAGCATGACTTATATAATTAGGTATAAACTCAATCTTTCTTAACTCATCAAAGGATCTTCCGGATGGTCGAATAAGTTTATTGTCAGATAAAATTTTCATAATTAAATATACAAACAAAGTTAATTTAATATATTTATATTTAATGCATTATTGACCGAATATAAAGAGAAGTTATAATTTAAAGTATGCCAAATGATGACCTAGATGATAAAAAGAAAATCGTATTAAACCAGATAATAGACTCTTATTTGACTGATGGAGCACCAGTAGGTTCAAAAACTCTTTCAAACAAATCAGAAGAGATGGCTTCTTCATCTTCATTGAGAAACATTATGTCCCAACTAGAAGTTATGGGATTAATTTATTCACCCCACGTATCATCAGGAAGACTTCCTACAGAAAAAGGTCTAAGATTGTATGTTGATAATCTTTTAGCATTTCGAACCATTTATAATGAAAATGACAATTTGTTCTTAAAAGATTTAAATAATGCCGGCCAAAGAGGCCCAAAAGAATTACTGTCTGAGGCAAGCGCTTCTTTGTCAGGTATGTCAAGCCATGCTGGGATAGTTGTAGTACCAAAAACAGAAAAGGATTTGAAGCATATAGAATTTGTAAGACTTTCTAAAGAAAAAGCATTAGTTGTTTTGATTGACAGTATTGGATCAGTTGAGAACAGAATAATTACAGTTGATGAAGGCACACCAGATATGACTTTTGAAATGGCTGGAAATTATTTGAATTCAAAAATAAATGGGCAAAATATTGATGAACTAAGGACTAAAATTAATTTAGATATAAAAAAAAGAAAAAATGAGATTGATTCACTTGCTGCAGGCCTAATAAGTAAAGGTTTAGCAATCTGGGCCAACGATCACTCAGATTCTTCCTTGATAATACACGGGCATGATAAACTTCTTGATGATGTGCAAGCAATTGAAGACATTGAAAAAATTAAATCACTTTTTAGTACATTAGGAAACCAAGAATTAAGCATTCAATTATTAGAAGATATTGCTAGTGCATCAGGTGTTAAAATTTTTATAGGTTCTGAAAATAGGCTCTTTAAGGGAACAGGCTGCTCTCTAATAATTGCACCTATTCAGACTTATGAACAAAAAGTATTTGGAGCTTTAGGTGTAATTGGACCCAAAAGAATGAACTATTCAAAAATTATTTCTATGGTTGATTACACAAGTCAGATTGTATCTAAATTATTAAACGATGAGGAAATTTAGTTAATTTAGGTTGAGTTATTTAAATAAAAGTTTTAATTACCATAATTATTTCGAGGTAAATATAGCTATGACAAAAAATAAAACTAAAAAACAAGATTCTTCAAATTCTTCAAATAATGGAAACGAAAATATTGAAGAAAACAAAAATGAAGAAGAAGTGTTTGATGATAATAATAATCTAAATTCTGAAGAAGAATTAAAAAAAGAATTAGAACAAGCTATTGAAGATAAAAAAAGGGCACTAGCTGATGCAGAAAATACACGCAGAAGGGGCATTAAGGATCTCGAACAATCAAGAAAGTACGGACATATATCTTTAGCAAGAGAAATGCTTTCTGTTGTTGATAGCCTTGAAAGTGCTGTTAACTCATCACCTCAAAATAAAGACGAATTAACAGATGAAATAAAAAATTTTATAGTTGGTGTAGAGATGACTTTAGAACAACTAAAGCAAGTATTCAATAACCATAATATTTCTAAGATTGATCCTCAAGGAGATAAATTTGATTATAATG